>CAYLQG010000022.1:0-17185 GCA_964385705.1 uncultured Gammaproteobacteria bacterium | reverse complement strand
GTTGAACCTGTCGGGCCGTTTTCACCGGTTGCGCCGGTTGATCCAGTTGAACCTGTCGGGCCGTTTTCACCGGTTGCGCCGGTTGATCCAGTTGAACCTGTCGGGCCGTTTTCACCGGTTGCGCCGGTGGTACCGGTCGAACCGGTCGGGCCGTTTTCACCGGTTGCGCCGGTGGTACCGGTCGAACCGGTCGGACCCAAATCTCCTGTTGCGCCGGTTGATCCTGTTGATCCGGTTGGGCCGTTTTCACCAGTGGCTCCGGTTGAACCCGTCGAACCGGTCGGACCATTTTCACCGGTTGATCCTGTTGAGCCTGTTGAGCCTGTTGATCCGGTCGGACCCAGATCTCCTGTTGCGCCTGTGGCGCCGGTCGTTCCGGTCGGACCGTTTTCACCGGTTGAACCAGTTGATCCGGTTGATCCCGTCGGGCCATTTGATCCCGTTGCACCCGTTGTTCCCGTTGTTCCGGTCGGACCGTTTTCACCGGTTGAACCAGTTGATCCGGTTGATCCCGTCGGGCCAATCTCGCCAGTTGATCCTGTTGTACCGGTTGAACCGGTCGGCCCCTGAAATCCGGTTGCGCCGGTTCCACCGAGCACTGACGGCGGAAGTGGCGTGACGGTCGCCATGGGCGTTGCTGTCGGCTGCGGCGTGGGAGAAGGTTCCGGTGAAGGAAACGCACATGTTACTAATTGATTATTTGAATCTATACACACGCTTTTATATGTTCCCGTCGTAACATCGGATAATCCGGTGAAGGTGATTGTTCCGCTTGATGTAATTCCCGTTGCGGCTTCAATGGTGCCGGATGAATTAACCAAAAAAGCTGCCCCGGGACCGACTGCCAATTGCTGCTGAACGGTAGCTGTTGTTGTGGTTAAGCCGCCGAGCGCGGAAAGCAATCCGGAGACCGAAGCGGAAGCGAGAATTCCGACGTCCGTATTGATTTGTAAAATTCCCCGCTCGACTTCGCCGGCGAGCACATTTCCCTGAGGCCCACTTGACGCAATGGATTGGATTGTCGTTGGTGATGATGAAGGCTGTGTTGTCGCATTTTGAAACCAGGCGATGAATTGTTTTCCGCCGAATGCTGATGCGCTTATTAATATAGATATCAAAAAAAGCGCTCCAGCAAGCGCAAAACGTGATCCCATTTCCACGGGAAGAACCGGCATCGGAGGAAATACGATCCGCCACTGGCTCCACCTCGCCCACACCGTTTTCCACCATGGCGGCACCATGATGCGGAACGGTTTGGGTTTCTCAGGTATTGCTACCTGCGGTTTCACCCACCGCATAAACTGCTTCAGGCTCGCGAGATATCGCCGGGCCGTTGATTCAGGCACACCTGCGCGCAGGAGGTGCGTCTGATATCGGGCGACATGATACAGCGCCAGTTTATCTGCAGTAAACTGGGCTGACTCGGAAGCCAAAAACCATCGCATGAACCTTGCCATGTCGGCTAAATAATTTCGAATCGATCCGCGGCTTAACCCCTGCTCGGATAAAAACGCCCCATATTGGGTTAAAATTTCACTGTCCGATAATAAATTTGAAGGGGCTAACGCGGACTCGACCTGCTGTGTGGCCTCAGTGGTCGGTGGCGGAGGCGGTGCCATAACAAAAATATTTCCATGCGGATCGATCCACTTGAGGAATCCTTTTAAGCTCGCAATATAGCGGCGGATTGTTGTATCGGGGACTCCCTCAGAAGCAAGATGCGCTTTATATTGGTCAACGTGATATTGGCGAAGAATTTCAGGGGAAAAGCTTTGGGCAGTCGATGATTCAAACCAACGGCTGAATCTCGAAAGATCGGCAAGATAATTCCGGACTGAACCACGGCTCAAGCCTTGTGAAGTTAAATATTGCGCGTAATCGGTAGACAGGTTACTCACGGCGTATTTATGAATTCGTGTAATATCTTGAACTATCAATCTGTTACATGCATGGCCCAACTTCATAATACACTATAAGAATAAAAAAACGCCCCGTGCGTAACGACAAAAAAATGGTACGGTAAAATACATTTCAGTAAGGCCGGTGTGATAAGGTGTTTTTAGGTAAATGGACCACTCGTGAATGACGGTTGTGAAAAACTGCTTCTTGACAAATATTTCACGGATAAATAGTTAACTCAAAAAACGACATTTTTATCGTGAGTTCTGTTATACATGAGGTCATCTGCCGGGTAGTTAGGCATTAAAAAACAGCCTCAGAATAGAATGCAATCTTTGGGATATGAAATAATTGAGCATCAGTAACCTATAAGTAAAACTCCAAAGAAATTTTCCCCGGTGGGGAATAATATTGCATGAATTTTCACGGCCTCTACAATGCCCTACAGAGACATTTTTTTCACTGGGACTACCATTTGATTGTCAAACGAAAATTCACAATTTACGGTAAAGAAAAACAGTAAAAAACTCCGGAAGTATCACCGCACGCTGAGAAAAAACAGCAAAATAATTATTTGGGATATTATTTTTTTGTTAATGATTCGCAATAGTATTTTATTATGTTACTTTATTAAAAACTCTTTTGTATGCCTTTGCGACCTATCCGTTTCAAAAGATGTTTATGAAATATAAAGCATGACACGTTATGATCTTTGTAGATTTCGACATAACAAAGTACTTAGGCAATAATCTATTAAGATATTGATATCACTCCCGGAGCATTAAATAGACTAATAGTACCAATCACTCGTTATCGGAAGTTATGTTCATACGATAACCGCAAAATGAGATATATGTAGTACTCTATTCAAATATTATAACGGATCCGTTTTTATATAAACGTTATTTCAGATCCAGCACACAAAAACCATCAAATTTGAAGAAATTAATCTCCAATATCTATTAACTTATAGTATACTAATTAGCGTCGTGTCGTTGACTCTAAAATCATGACTTCCCAAAACCCGGACTCGTCGTGATTTTTCTATAACTTAACAATATCGTTCAACTTACGCGTCATCCGTTACTGTCTTTACATGAAGTTTCAGAAACACGGATTTGGACCATTTTACTCTGGGATATTCATTACCTTGGAGGCTCAAAAAAAGGCTTATTTATCCTATATTACGAATATTTACCCTATAGAAGTGGCTGAAATCCCCTAAATGTGCGTATAAATGTAGACTTTATTCGAGTGGACATAAATAACTGACCGTTCAAAGGTATACTCCTTCACCTGACCTCCTGAGTTGACCCGTATCGGCTTATTTTCAATGATAGATATGAAGTTCGTGTGAAATGGCAATATATCGAAGGGCCCCTGCGAATTAATAGAAGACACCCAAATGGCGTCCCCTTCCCAAATAAGAGCTTCCGGCGAGTTAATACGAACCCGTAGCGTGTCTGCCATACGATTATTGTGTCACAAAAGAGTCTTCTTTGCACAAAATACCATACTTGTTCTCAGAAAGAAAGAAATGGGCTCTTGATAAAGGTCAGGAAAATACTACAAGCCCAAAATGCACCCTGTGGATAGTTTTTATAGGTTCGTTTATCGATTCTAAAATCCTCTGATATGCCACAAAAATGCGCAAAAAACACGCTCAAATTGATAAACTTAGTACGCGTAACAAAATCACGTAGACTTATAAATCAAATATAAAAATACTAGAAGCTTCTTGATCAAGTCTATAATAATTAGCACTTTTCCCCTATGGTCTTATCATATTTTTAGAATTAATTAGTATCTGTAGAATTTACGTTCGAGTGCTTATCAGTCTATATACCCGATTGCTATCAGTAACTAATTTGTTAATCCGATATCGTTTTTATAGTAAATATGGGGTTCTTAACTTATAGAAGAATATACCAGATACAATTTTAGGCCTTGGGCTTGTCATCCGAAACTTTTGCACTCTCTGCCTTTTTTGTCGCATCAGCTACTTTGGAGGGCTCTTTGGTTGATACTGATGGGCCGGGAGATGTTGCCTTCTTTTCATCCGTAAGGGCGGGAACGGCCTGTTCTTTGGGTTTTTCTTCCGTTCCCGAGGCTGACGCACTGATTTCAAGCTTTGCGTCAGCAAGGCTGCCGATGTACATGAGCTTATCCGCAGGTAATTGGTCACATTTCCCCGCCATAATGGCCGCCACATCATGAACCGTGGTCATCCGCTCAACCTGCGCACCCTTTTTCCCTGTTTGTGATTCGGTTGTAAAGAACGGCTGAGTAAGATAATTGATAAGTTTCTTTGCGCGTTGATAGATGAGCTGATCGTATGGAGATAACTCAGCTTCTCCGACGATGGCAACGATACGCGATAACCGCTGATGATTATTGAGCATTTCAAGGGCGTGGGTGGCCACCTGGTAGTGTTCGTCCCCTACTACCCGTTTATTGAGTGTGTTTGAGCTTGACGCCAAAGCATCGATAGGCGGATAAAAACCCCGTGATGCTCTATCGCGGGAAAGAATGACCTGCGCGTCCAAGTGGGAAAGAATTGCCGACACACCGACGTCTGAAAGCTCATCTGCGGGCACGTAGACCGTTTGAACGGACGTAATACCGCCGGTCTTCGTCGACACAAGTCTGTTCTCAAAATTGGAAATTTCGGTCTCAAGCGTGGCTTGGTAGCCTAACTCCGAAGGAATTGAACCTAATACCGCCGACACTTCGGCTCCGGCCTGGATAAACCGGTACACGTTGTCAGCGAAAAAGAGGACGTCCTTCTTATCCGTATCCCGGTAATATTCGGCAAGCGATGACGCGGCCCACGCAATACGAAAACGGATAATGGCGTTTTCATTCATTTGGCCAAAGATGAGCGCGACCCGATCGATGACTTTGGACGCTTCAAGCGCCTTCATAAGCTCATGGCCCTCACGAATGCGCTCTCCGATACCGGCGAAGATGGAGACTCCTTCATGTTTGTAGGTAATGTTATGGAGAAGTTCGGTCATAAGAACGGTTTTCCCAACACCGGCGCCGCCGACGAATCCGATACGACCACCCTTCACGAAGGGGGTAAGGAAATCGATCTGTTTAATCCCGGTCTCTACGATCTCCTGGGAGGTAATAACGTCAATAACCTGATCCCGGTCATGGTAAATTGACTTCAATGCCGGGTTTTTGATCTCCCCCTTGTTGTCTACGGGATCGCCGAAAAGGTTAAAAACGCGACCAAGAACGGCTTTACCCGCCAAAACCTGGAGCGGCGCCCCCGTCGTAATAATCGGCATATTGCGGTAGAGCGCGCTCCGTTTGGTTAAGGAGAGACAGAATAATGAATTATCCTCACTATAGGCGTACACTTCGAGGCGAAGCTTGGTATTTTCGGGGCTGGTAAGGATTTCGTAAAACTTCGGTAAGAACTCAGTCGAATCATACTCAACCTCAACTATTTGCCCTCTCACGGCCCGTACACGGCCGCGGAACTGGCTTACTGGCGCATCCTGCGGTTTCATTTTTTCTTGTTTAACAACCGGTTCGTCCATAGTCCTTAAATTATGAAGTATTATCGCCCGCTTGTGAATGAATCATTCATGCGCTTGGTCACTTGGTTAATTTGTCTATTGTCGTATTGTTATTTTGTTAATCGGTCGCATTGTTGTATTGTTGTATTGTTATTTTGTTACTTGGTTGTATTGTCGCATTGTTGTATTGTTGTATTGTTGTATTGTTGTATCGTTGTATCGTTGTATTGTTAATTTGTTAGCAGTTCCTCTTCATATTTCTTTTTCTTTTTCTTTTTCCATTTACCGATACCGGCGAATGTCTCAAGGAGCCGGCGGTTTGCGATAGATAACTGGATTTTACGGAGTTGTCCTTTGGTTTCTTTGATAAGATCGTCCGCTCGCTCTTCTGCCGAGCTCATGGTGATTAGCCGCGCGCTCGTACGGGATAAGCTGGCTTCTAGGAGAACGCGCATAAGGAGAAGGTTCCGGACTTGCCGCTTGAAAAAATCAAGAATTTTCGAATACTCAGGCTCAAACAGGATGTGTATCTCCTCCTCCGGCGTCTGATCGGTGGGACTTATGGTCTGGGTAATGTCGATAACGCCGACGGTTTGAGTCACGAGCGAAACGAATTTCGGAAAATAGACGAGAATCGAGTCGTATTGAGCAGTCGCATCGAGAAACTTTTGGATCTCAATATTTGTCGGACTGTCTTTGTCGAACATCATCGTGTTATAGGGTTTCACGTAGCCGGATGACTTCATAAAATCGATTCCTGTAAGGCCTATAACCAATACGTCCGTCTTTTGTTTCTGAATTTCCTCGAGATATCCGCGCATAACGTTGACGTTCAAATTGCCGTAAAATCGCTGATTACTGGTCATCGCGACCGAAACGATTTTCTTTTCCAGTGGTGCGATTTTTTTCTCAAGCTGAAGCCGTTCACCGCTAGCCCTCACCAAATGATAGACGTGGCTGATTTCATCATAGAACTGCTGGTTGATCTCAAATTGCTTTTTTACTTTCTGCAAGCCCGCAGCTGAGGCTTCGGTGAATGCCGACGAGATGAGTGACAAGGTGATGGCATCGTCTAATTGGAGCTTGAGGTCTGCAATGGTTGGCATACGTCCTCCAGAGGTTTTAATACTTTTTGTAGCTTCGGAATAAGTTCATCCATATTTGACTGCTTCGTCTTAATATATTCAGCAATCTCTGTGAATTCTTTCCCCTTATTGATAGCATCGATAATTTTGACTTTATCAGTCCTAATCGTCTCGAGATCTCTCTTATCGAAAAATCCGGCAAATACGAGGGAAAGGTACATAATCTGCGTCTCGGGAGGCAAGGAGGTTAATGGCTCCTGCCTAAGGAGTTCTTCAACGATTTTCCCCCGCTTAATCTTGAGCTGCGTCTCAAGGGAAAGTTCACTTCCGAACCGACCATACCGCTCTAGCTCATGATATTCGGCGAGGAGTGATCTGACTCGGTCGGACAATACTTTATGAATGAATGTTTGCGTCTGCCGTCCGACACGGGTGACCGACCTATCAACCTCGATGGCAGGATAAATACCCTGAGCCCTAAGGTTCGATGTCATAAGAATATGGCCGTCGGTCATACTCATGACGTTGGTTGGAATAAGCGCAGTAAAGTTTTCAACATAGGTCTCAATGACCGGAAGCATCGTGATGCTTCCTTTTCCATAATGCTCATTAAAGTTGCCCGCACGCTCCACCTGTCCGCTATGCTGGTAAAAAATATCGGCAGGATAGCTCTCGCGACCCGGTATCCGGCCGGCAAGAAGCGAAATTTCACGGGCGTACTTGGCCTGTGCTCCGAAATCGTCGATGATGAGAAGCACGTGTTTCCCGTGGTTCCGGTGATACTCTGCAAGCGCGCAGGCGATCGACGGCGCAATCTGAATCATCGGCGCCGACTCATTGGACGTGGCCGCGATAATAACGGTATATGTGTCCGCGCCGATCCGATGGATTTCCTCCGTCATCCGTTTCACCTCAATTTCACTCCGTCCGACGGCGGCATAGATGCAGATCCGGTTCTGCGTTTTCTGGCTTTGGATAATATCAAGGAAAAATTCCTCCTTACCGCTCCGCGGCTCACACATGATCAGTTCGCGCTGTCCTTTGCCAATGGGGATCAGGGTGTCAACGACAGTGATTCCTGTATAGAATTGATCCGCTACGATCTCGCGGCCGTCAATTCCAGGTGCAGTGATATCAAGATCGATCGGTTCCCCACCGGGGGGAAGTCCGGCTTTACCGTCCAAAGGAACGCCAAGCGGATTAATGGTGCGTCCGAAAAGATTAACGTGGAGCGGAAGGTGAAGACCGATGCTCGATAGTTCAAAGTAATCGCCCGGCTTCGGCCGCTCCGCATCAAGCATGAGGGCTTCTACATGATCTTTCTCGAGAGCTGAGACAAGCGCCCTGGCGCCGGTTTTTGTAACGATAATGTCATACATTTTGACCGTCGGTAGGCCCTCAAGGAAGACGATATAATCCTGGGTGGATATGACGTATCCGACCTCTTTCTCGCCGTTTTTGGGCACAGGTCTGTCGGTAGGTGCGCTTTCTTGTGGCGCGGGAGACGGATCCGCTTGAAGAGCTGAGACAGGCGGCGTCGGAGACGAAGCTACAGGCGCACTAACAGGAGGCGGCAAAGCCGGCGGATCGAGGGTTAATCGTGCTCGTGGTTTCTTAATCATAGTATTCATTCTATTATGGCATGAACTGCAAGGGGCTTTTTGTCACAATTGCTTGGCGTACTGATCAAATATCGTCCGTATCTCGCCGTAATGCCTGCTTAATAATCCGCGAAGCGAATAATCGTGATAGACTCCGTCTCTGGCGAACGCGCAGCCTCCGAAAACTGAAGACTCGACGTTAATATCTACAAGAGTTCTTTTGTCTACATTTTCCCTGAACCACGTCCCGATGCGCCCAATCGTTGCCTCATCTGGTTCATATGGTATGTATAATGTGATAAGCGGCAATTCTTTGATTTCATCGGTCATTGCATCGGTCAGATCATAGGCATTTTCCTTGGTTATCCCTTCTAACAACTCAGGCCCCCACGCGGCAAGCACCGTTTTATCGGTGTCGGAGACTTTTTCCTTATCCAGGAACTCCTTCAAATTGAGCTTTTCACCTTTACCATAGTACTTCTGCTCTAAGAACTGTCGCAGAATCCGGATGCGGCGGTGGACATCTGCCTTCACAAAGCTCGTTTTGAGGATCGTTTCAAACGGTGTCATACAGCTTTCTTCTCCGGCCTCGGCGTCTTATCGCCGAACGCGTTATCCTTTTTGGCTTGTTCGAGCGCCTTATAGACAAAGTCGCTCTGATCGGCAAGCGTCAGTTTTTTATCGAGCGTCACCCGCACAACCTCCTCAAGTATATCGACAATCCGCTCGTCCAGAACGCGCATACGCTCCCCTTTATATACCTCGATCTCATGTTTTGCCTTCTCAAGCTCGCCCGCAACCTCGCCCTTGATTTTTTCCTCCACTTCGACGGTAAATTTCTGTAAAAGCCCCTCGGTATCAACAACCATCTTCTCCGCTTTATCCTCAAGCGCCTTCTGATTCTGGGAAATATGCGTTTTGATCATATCCTCCGACTGGGTGATGAAGCTATTGTAGGCTTCCTCCGTGTGGGCAACATTCCTTTCCAATTGATCCTGGAGCGCCTTTTCTATGGTCGCTAAATGGGCATTAAACTGATCAGTAAGCTCGCCGCCGCTTAACTTTTGCTTTGAAATGAGCTGGATACCCTTGAGTTCCGCTGACACGAGGATTTTATTTGCCTGCTCAATGGCTTTCCGAAGAACGCTGTTCGTTTTTGCCCTATTTTCCATGAGCGTTGAACCGAATGTCCGAGGCTGTTTCAGCCTCATCTGGAGGACCATAAAAAAGGTCACGCATTGAAGGGCGAAAAGAATAGCAACAAAATAGACCATGACGGTAATCGGGTCCATAAATCTATATTAGGCAACTGTCCCTTCTATGTCCATACTCGAATCTAAATAATACCTTATAGTATTTGCTTTTCAACGAAAATAAGATACAATACGATGCTTATGGATCAATACAACGGATCATTTATTGAATCTTCTCACCGCTACTTTGAGCCGAGGTCGGAATCAACACCATTAGATGGCCTTGATTTGTTTCTTACATCGTTTGGCCAAGTGGAAACGGAAGGCCCAAAAGTGTCGGCTTCCCAAAAGTTGGAACTTATACATGAAGCTTTTCCCACAGCTGCCGATGCCATTGATGATAAATTTATTGCAATTGCTGACGTATCTGCCATCTACAGTTTACCGCAAGCGTTCGCCACGAACTACGCATGGGAAATGTTTATGGATAGCGTGATAGATTGGTCTCCGACAATCCAAACCGACGTCGCCGTTGCGGAAAAAGTGTTTGAACAGGTACAAAGGTTATTAAATCCGGTATTTGAGGATAAGATAATTACTATTACCAACTTATTACCGGGAATACCGAAACCGATTTCTGAATCATATCAGTCGGACGTGTTCCGACAATATGCAGATAATATGATTTCAGTGCTCCACGATCGAAAGAGAATATATAATTTGCCATTACAACCTATTGTGAATCATCACCGGGCAGATCTTGAAATATTACGCGAACTCGGTAAGGGTGAGTACCATCAGGTCCGTGAGCTTCTTGCGTGCCCGTAGTTTCACCGCTACAAACTAATCACCACGAGACTGAGGATAACTCCTGCAATGCAGGAGATTGCAAGGAGAACAACGTTGAGGGTAATCATTGCCTGAATTGACCCCTTAGCTAGCGGGTTTCGGCCTATCGCTTCCATCCCCTTCGTGATATTGGCGCCAAACGTCCGGTAGCTCACATAGATGACGACAATGGCGATTAATACAGCGAGAATATACCGGATAATCCGTTCCGCCTGCTTGCTTGTTGAAATATTAAACATAATCGCCGTTGCAAGCTGTTTAAGCGTCCCCAAAATCCCTCCTGCGGCTTTTGTCACGACCGGTGAAGCCGGACCGATACCGACACTGACAGTGATTCTCCCCAACGGATAGGATTTACCCTGATACGTGGCGCTCTGTGTTGCGCCCTTGCCGTTAAATGACGACAGAGCAACCCCAAGCATATACCCTGCTATCCCCTCTGCTTTTTGCCCTTTGCCGGGAATCTCCGAGCTCGTCACATAATCCCCGACACCAATAGCGCCGCCCATCATGCTCACATTGACTGTCGCATCGCCCTGGCGTGATACCGGGATGTTCGCGCTCGTCCTATAGACCATCACGGGATCGGCAACCAATACACCGTACATCCGTTCATCGTAGGATTTGGTCGAAAGACTCAGGGTTTCTGCAGTATTGGATAAGGAGACAATATCCCCGTCACCCGCATTTTTACTGCTGATAGCAAGCGTACGGGCTAAATTAAACTGCACACCCTGCGCAAAAACCGGCGAGGCAACCGATAACCAACAACCGACAACCAACAACCCACCGCTGACGATCACCCACTGAAAAAAGTTCCATTTACGCATGGCTTTTACCCATCTTACTCAGATTTGCAACTTGCTTAAGTGAAAAATCTCATTAGATGGGTCTATACTCAAAAACGACCATTCAAATCTGAGTTTTTGTAGTATATATTCAGTATAGCACGGGGAACGACTTTCTATTCTTCCAGCGCAGGTTTAAATGCAACCATGTTCCCTTCTGTCTTAAAGACTCCTCCATAATCGTTAGTTCTTAAGTATTTCTGTAAATCGTATAAATATTGTTCTACTCCGATTACGGATAGGCCAGTGAGATTGGAAAGATCATTGAACGAAAGCCCACTACCGGCAAATACCCACATCTGTGCAAGCGCTTTCAATAAATCGTATGGCCCGCTCCCAAGATCCGGCTTGAGCTTGATATCGGGATATACTGGATTGATGGAAAGGCTTCGGGCCGCTTCGAAAAGCGGGGCAATCTCGCTTCCCTTTTCCGTACCCGTTACCCAATCAGGAACATCCCGGAATCCAATAGGCACATATGGATCATTCATCTTTAATTTCGATGCAAATACGTATGCTTTTTCCCCGGTTAACGTATATATGTGCCATTTGTCTGGAAGTGCATCACGGAGTTTTGATATATAAATCCATATAGGAAGCTTGTCTTTACGGGTTAATTGATTTGCGTCTGTATCAGCATTCAATTCGTTAACCAAATCAGCGGTTTTGATAACTCTATGTATGTTTCGCATGCAGTAATTCAAACAAATACGCTCCGCACCACCTATCTCAATATTCATCAATTTGTTGATCGAATGTTCATTAAGATCACCTCTCGTGGTCAATCGCATACCCTTTTGTAAATCGGGTATGACTGAACTGCCCGGCTGACGACGCTCCTGGATAGTCATATATTAATTATAGGCTTAATTACCTGTCAAATCAATAATATGCTCTTTCCATGGCCCGAATTGTCCTTTCTTTTCCCCTATTAGCTTCAACTCTTGCATCTTTTTAGCTCCAAGCGTACGATATATTGCATAATCTATGGAAAAACCACCTACGGTTTGCGTATTTGCCCACCCTGACGATGAAGCCTTCGGCCCCGCGGGCACGATCGCCCACTTCGCCAAGACACGGGATGTCTATATCATCTGTGCAACCAACGGGGACTCCGATCCGCAGTTTACGAAACATAAGACTGATGTTCTGCGGCAAATCCGGCCGCAGGAACTTATCGCTTCATCGAAAATTCTCGGGGTAAAGGATGTTATATTTTTGAATTTCAAAGACGGGAGCCTGAATAATAATTCGTATCATAAACTTGCCGACGCGCTCCGGAGGGAATTGGAAAAACTCGATCCTGATACGCTTTTAACCTACGCCTCAAATGGTATTTCGGGGCATCTGGATCATGTCGCTGTATCACTCGTCACAACCTACGTATTCTACCGGATGCCCGGAATTACGAAAATCATGTACCTCTTGGAACTTGAAGAAAAGATGAAACGGACCCGCGATGAATATTTCGTCTACATGCCGCCGGGAATCAAAAAATCAGAAGCCGACCTTGTTATCGACACAACTCCCTATTGGGAAGCGCGCGTCAAATCAATGTACGCGCATAAGTCTCAAAAATCCGATGCCGACATGATTTACAACGTCATGAAGGATTTTCCCAAGGAAGAATACTTTAAAATACTCACGAAATAGGCTTTTGACAATCACGCTCCAAGCCGCTTACGAATCCATGAGTCAAGATCTCTCCGGTGAATGATATCAAGAAGAGTAAGCGTTGAGCCGCCGTTCTGGGAAAATAACAAGCGATATGTGCCGGCTCTCAGTTCATAAACTGTCTCACCCTGTCTCCGGAACGATTCCAATATTTTCATTCTTCTTGAACCCATCCTATACCGGTCTATGGCAAGCTGTAATTGCTTCGCATGATCGTGATTTCGGATCATTGATTTGTCAATCATAAGCTGATGAATGGTGTTTCTGGTCATCGACGTCTCGTTGTGGAAGGCAAAATCCCCCTCTTCGTCATCGGGCTTTGAAGAAAAATCCCTGCGCCTCTGACCTCCAGATCCTTTTGACGGAGACGAGCCGATGATAACCGCTTTCGATTCGGCTTTTGGCTGAAAAGTTTCTCTCGTATGCTGTTCTTCCCTGAGCTTGTTAACTCCATCGGAGAGAACAAGCTCGAGTAACCCATAAATATGTTCTTCAAACAACGGATCCTCCGGCTCATTCTGATCAACAGTATCCGTCCACACGAACATGCCGTCCTCGTCTTCAATCACGACACAATCGCTCCGTCGCACAACATCGGCGTTTTCTATAAACTCCTCAATAATGAGGTCCCAATTCGACTTCACCCGCTCATCTATTTTGCTGAGTCTATGGACGCTGAGGCTGAAACGCGACGGATCAACACCATTTTTTTCAAGAATGGCGTCATCCAATTCGTGCACATAATGCGCATATTCATTCTTTCCCACCCCCGCCTGCATAAGTTCGCTATCTAACGCATGAATTCTCTCAAGCCGTCCCTCTGTATTTGCATCTTCCGGATAAACGGTTGACCCGATTTGCCAAAACGCATGTTTTACCTCATCGGTAAAGAACACGCGGTACGGAAGTTCCCGGCGAACTAAATCAATAATGCTGTTGGCGAGGCCTTTATACCACTCATCATCCGTATCTTCTGTCGCTTTATATAACGTTTCTATATATGACACACTTTTGAGTGCGTTGTTTTGTTCCAACATCGTTATCTGCGCACCAATCAACTCATTCATCGTCTGATTGGAAAGATCATTACAGATTTCGATCCACGAACGGGCAATTTCATGGCGGGGGTCATCGGGATCGGCAATGGCAGTAACTGTGGCCCGCCCGAACGCATGGACGAGTCCCGTGTATTCAATGAGCCGGTTTACAATCTCACGGTGTTCTGCTTTGGATGGTTTTGGCAATTTGCTCACCCGCGGATACGATTCAAATAGCTGATGTCTCATTGTATCCATATCCATAAACATCAAGCGCGGAATAATAACTATCGCATCTTGTGCACTAGGAGAATCCTCGCTTCCGGCCGTCATCAATAACACCATACTGCCCATAATAATAAATTCTTTATTGGTGAGCTCCGGGAAAAGCATAGCTTGGCGGTATTCCATTGGCGATAAGCCCTGTTTATAACGTTCCTGTTTATCCCGATGTAACGCGGTAAGAAGCGATAATAATGTCACATGAGTATCTGTGGTTGCACCGAAATATACGCGTAAATCGTCAGGTGTCTCTACTTCCCCGTCAAATGCGGAAACCTTAGGAAACAGTTTATGTTCCAGATTGATGGGCCTCATCAACCACGCCGGAAGAAATTGATCAAACATTTTAAACTTGTATTCCGAAGGAATTTTACACGACGTAAGGAGAGCGTCGACCGTTAGAGAAGCATCCAGTTGACTGATGATAGATCTGGAGATCTCTAAATCGGTATCCCTAAGACTTTGCGCGGACTGCATCTCTTTGGCATGTGCCTGCCTCACGCTCGTCCTGGAATAGGATAACACATCACCGGCTGAATTCATGAGCGCAATGTCATTTTTTGAAGCTGTGCGTTCAAACAGGCTTAGTGCGGTTGGAACCTCCAAACTGCTGGTCATAAGGAACGTACTATACCGTTTTATAGGTCAGTATTCAAGATGATGAACTTTTTGAAATATCCTAAGAGTGGGTCCCCTGATCATTATTTATTATTTTTCCAAATCGCCGGGGGTGAAAGCAAGCGGGAGAAGCATCTTTAAGGAAACGATGGAAAATATTTTTCCGTTGGGTTTTGCAACCACGATGACCGTGTTATTGGCATGCTCGGCGATAACCTGTCTGCACCTACCACAGGGGCCGGAATCACCATCGTGAACAACGGCGATCGCTCTCACAAATTTCCGTCCGCTCCGCTTGATTTCCCCTTCGCTGACGGCTTTCGTCACGGTGCTTTGTTCCGCGTGATCGCTCTCCGACCAGCTCACCACTTCAGCGTTACAAGAGGAATAGATGCGGCCCGACGCAGTGAGGATTGCGGCGCCGACATGGTATTTTGAATACGGTGTATAGGCATTATCGCGGACTTTCGTGGCCTCACGGATAAGCTTCTTTACCACCGCGTCACCGATATCGGTGATTTGATTCTCCAGCCACGCGCGTTCTTTATCGTATTGTTTCGTCCAGTCGTTGGGAATGAAGGAAAGAAGTTTACTCATAAATATTTCCCATCATTATACGCCGTATGGCAAATAGATCATTTAGGGCGGTTTATTTATCGCGCTTTACCATCCATGGTCGATCGTCATCTGGACTGGGTCCGTAGTTTAAGGAATCGGCGCCCTTTCGGAGTGCAGCGGAAAGACTTAAGGGCACAAATACCGACTTATGACGGGGCGCTTCCTCAAGATATTTCTTCGTATAGTCATCGGGCGTCATGGCCCCTGATCGGAGCGCTGAGAGATCGCCTGAATTAAGGTACCTCTCCGCTTCCCTGGCCGCAGATTCCATATACCGTGTCCACAATTCCGGCTGGTCTTCAAGAGAGGATACGTGTCGTGCAACCTGATCTTTGAGAACAAGCTGGTCCGCAATATCCTTTGTCAATAAAAGCATGACCAGGTCCCATCCGCGCGCCCCATATAATTTCTCAATCGCCCCGAACCGGGCAAATGTCTCCCATTTTCTCCTTACGCTGTCATCAATGGTAAAAACGCGTAGTTTTGCAAGTGGCTCGACATCGTCAAACTCCAGTTGATTAACGCGAAGTACCGAAGCATCCAGCTTAAGAAATCGTTGATACGATCTAAAACTGCTCATTTCCTCTTCGTCTGCCTCTCCCTTACCGTCAACTTCACCCCTCTCTTCATTCATTGCAACCAATGTGGCTTCTATCGACCGTGCAAACCAGTCAACGGTGAAAAGAACCGGTGGAAGACCTTTATACACAATGGTGTTATTGTTTTCGTCTTCATGAAATAGATAATTTACCAGTGAAAATCCGTATTCGTTCAGTTTTGCATTCACCGCTCGCGAAACGGGAAGTACGATATCGTCATAATACGGTTTATAGGGAACGTGCGCCTGCTCAGTGACAAATTCTGCGGCAGCCTGGTAATAATCGACATTCCCATCGTCAAGTTTCACCCATACGCTGTTCTGCGCTGGATTCTGTATCCAATAATTCGCCATCAGTTTGGGAATGTAATCGTTAAAATATTGTTCTTCTCTCGCGTATTGCTCATTCAGATCCTTTTGTTCGTCTCCGGATTCTTCCTCTTCAGGTGCTTCTAACAGATTGCTTATGCAATTATACGTTTCAATAAGATTACTCCCAACAGCCACCGTAATGACATCGTCGAGGAATTGCTTCTTTTCCTGCGGAAGGACATCTAATGAACTAACATAATAGGCTGATGCCGAAAGCGGCTCATTAAAATGATCAGTGACCTGGATAGCGGTTCTCTCCATGATTTTCCATTCCCAAAGTGATAGATTTTCATATTGTCCGGATTTGCCTAAGCGTGTAAGGGGATCATACAAATCGCGATCAACATCGCCATTCCTATCCTGTGGATCAAATGGTGTTGCTTTTTCAGCAATCACCAGTTGAATCAAATCATTAATTTCTTCCCTATGGAGGTCGCTGTCTACGGTCAAAAGTTCCGCTGTTTCTGGTGAAGTGGCAATAATCAATTCATCTTGGGCAAATAACAGCTCTTCAAAGCGCACACCCGATTCCGTAAGAGCGTTAGTAAGGTACGGACTAAATTCTGTTACAGGTTGAAATGCCGGCCGATCTGCATCTGATTCAATGTGTGGCATAAAGTATGAGAATAGAACGTATTATAGGGTAAATCGGGGAAAAGCAAGAAGACAAGGGACTTCTTTATCACCACAAGTTTCGCGTATTAAACACGGAGTTTTCCGTGATTAGGGTAACTCGGTAGTTCCCTGCCTGCGCAGGCAGAGTTGAGCCTAAAGCTTGGCTTTGTCGACAACGCTAAGCTTTTTCACACGGGAGGATGTTCAATAAAACTATACGCGAAACCCGTATTTACATCCGCTCGAGCGTATTAATGCCCAATAAATACAACCCGTTTTTGAGAACCTGGGCGGTCGCGCGGGTGAGCGCAAGGCGATGGTTCATGGTTGATGGTTCATTGTTCATGGTAACGCTTGAACCATTAT
>CAYLQG010000021.1:0-17870 GCA_964385705.1 uncultured Gammaproteobacteria bacterium | reverse complement strand
AAGAATGTAGAGAACGATCGTGGCGGGCGCAATCGTGAAGGTTGAAACGAAGAAAAAACCGCCCACAAGAGCTCCCACGTATTGGAGCTTCCCCAGGTGCAGAATATAGGAGTGGAGAATGTCCGTCCGGAGAAAAATGACGGCAATAATGACGCTCGCGAGGAGAAGCGTAAGATGAATATAGTGCCTTCCGTTCGTTTGATACTTCCGTTTCCCGGTCATACACTTAGCGTATCAGATATCCAGAGAAAGAAACAAGGAGCCGGGAAATTACTATTTGTGTTTAGCTGAAACCTATAGTATTATAAACGTCTTATGAAAGAGCTTGAGGAACTTATTGCGAGAGCACGGCAAAAAAACTTCTCCTATAGCGAATATCCTTCAATCTGGCATGATGTATTTGAAGACCCTATATTCGCACCTCCCGATGTCGCCGACCGAATTAGAAACTACCAAAATTCAATTTGGAACGCGTTACGCGGAAACACGCTTATTGATCTCGGATCTGCATACCCTACACAGGACCTTCTTGAGGTAGTTCAGCAAAGCGGTATAAGGAAATATATTGCAGTTGACCTCCACGTTTTTAAAGATAAACCCGTAACTGACTTTGGACTAAAAGGGATGCAAGTTGAAGCTATTTCCGACGAAATGCTCTCATATAGTTTAGGTCTTCCGGACAACTCCAGTAATTTTATGATTAATGCAATTGATGATGACTCAGCGTTAAATTCACATTTATTCCATCAAACGTTAGCGGAAATTGTACTGCAAAAGACGGCGAAGGGCGGCGTCATACTGACGTTTAGCTCGCTTATCACCACCTTTCTGGTCAATCAGCCAAACCTGAAGCAATTAGATTGGGGGTTAAGGGATCCTCATAAGTCTACTAACCTCGACTTTGTATTCCAAAAAATAGCATAACAACTGTATGTTAGGCTCAATAGTCTAAAATTTGATATAATCTGAATACCGGGCTAAGAATGTATTATACGTACGTCTTAAAAAGCAGTCTCGATAACAAACTGTATATTGGATTTTGTAATGACCTAAAAAGAAGAATTAAAGAGCATAACGAAGGATTAGTACCGGCTACGAAGCCAAGACGACCAATGATACTCGTGTATTATGAGGCTTGCTTATCAAAAGATAAAGCCGTACTAAGAGAGAAATATTTTAAAACCGGTTTTGGAAGACGATTTTTAAAAAATAGAATATAGTCATTGTAAGTCGAACTTGATGGAGTAAGCGGGCCTGCCCGCAACGCCTCACAAGCTCGGCTTGCGTGGCGGGCGGGCCTGTAGCTCAACGGTAGAGCAGTAGCCTTTTAAGCTATTGGTTCAGGGTTCGAATCCCTGCGGGCTCACATAGTTCGGCAAGCTCACTATTGTGAGCGTGACGAAGTATTTGCGCGAGGAATGAGAAGTTTATCCTGAGCGAAGTCGAAGGAAATCCCTGCGGGCTCACTAAGTTATCTGTTCGAATCTCCCGCGAGGCAGGATTTCGCTTCGCTCAACCTGCGGGCTCACATATGAATTATCAAATCTCTCCTGCACGAAATAGCGCAAAGAGTTTAGTTCCTCCTAAATTCATCGTTGTCAATATTGATAAAATCGGCACTCATGAAATTGCCAATAATATCCACGACGATCAAATGTCTGATGTCCTGAAATCTCTTAAGGAGCGCGGATATAAAGGTCCCGCAATTTCCGTATTTCAAGCAGGAAGTGACTCCATCTATGATTCAATACAAGAAAACACATTCGAAAAAGTCGATATCGAATATGGAAAAATCGGAGTAGCCGATGGACACAATAGACTTGCGGCACTTAAGCAGCTTGATGCTCAAGGTCTTCTTAAAAGTAAATATATTCCAGTTCAAATAATTCCTGCACGAAAGCCTGATCTTGTAGCAATTAAAGTGGAGGGTCCAACGGAACCGATATGGACTGTAGAACAAATAGAAAGCTGTTTTTCAGAGGAAGGGAAAACCATGAAAGATTCAAAAAATACTTCACATTTTGAAGTAGCATTTACCGATGGAATATGGAGAAGAATTCGTGAGTGCCAGCCAGATATCGAAATTCCATTAAGTGAACTTATATCATGAGTATTATTGTGCTCAAGTTCTTGTAAAGCCGGAAAAATGAGGATGAAAAGCGTAGCCGAAGCAAAATCGAAGGATCTCGCTTCGCTCGGCCTGCGGGCCCACACAAGATTTGAGAATTTATCAATGAGTGGTATGATTCTGGTATGAAAGTTGCCATCGTTACTGGTTCATCAAAAGGCATAGGCGCCGGCATCGCCCAATATTTGCTTCATAAAGAGTTTAAAGTTTACATAACCTATCTCAAAGAAAAGGATAAAACGCACACTCGTTTTGGAAAAACAACAAATGCAGTTATCAAACAACTGGACACTACGGATGAAGAAAGTGTTAAAAAACTTTTCGGTGACATCGCGAAAGAAAACGACGGACTTGATCTTTTAGTAAACAGTGCTGCCATCGAAATCCCTGGCACGACAGAGCAAATTTCCCTCGCAACTTGGGATAGGATAGTGCGTGTGAAGCTCACCGGTACGTTCCTCGTCACAAAATATGCAATCCCCCTTTTGAAGAAACGTAATCGAAGCACCATCGTCAATATTACATCATCGCTTTCCCAAAAAGGGACACCTGATTATCCGGCTCATGCGGCGGCGGAAGCGGGGGTAATCAGTTATTCAAAAACCTGCGCGGTGGATCTGGCACGATATGGCATCCGTACCCATATGGTAAATCCGACGATGACTCGAACGGAAATGTGGAAGGACATTGGTGGCTATGATGACGACGCCATGTGGCAGCGGTTCGCCGCTAATAATCCTTTGAAAAGAAGCCCTACACCCGAGGATATCGGGAAAGCTGTGTATATGCTCACGCTCGATGAGGCCGAATATTGGAATGGCAACGAAATCTATGTTACCGGAGGATCGCATCTAAAAGAAGATTAGATATTCGTATTTTTTAGAATCCGTTCAGGGTTCAAATCTCTGCGGGCTCACATAGTTCGGCAAGCTCACTATTATGAGCGTGACGAAGTATTTGCCTGAGGGATGATAAGTGTATCCTGAGTGCGCCGAAGGAAAATCGAAGGATCTCGCTTCGCTCGACCTGCGGGCCACAAATAAATAATCAAAATCTCTCAAGAATGCCGGAATGATCGTATTTATTAAGAAAATTATTAACTCCTCTTTCGCCGTCGCTCAGACCGTCGATCTTTTCTAAAGGTGGCAACTCGAGAAATGTTTTGTTGGGTATTAGCTGAGATTCAAGAACCACTTTTTCAGCTGCCAAAATATGAAAACCTGTGATCTGCTTACTTTCTTTTCGTATGCCTTGATTCATTGATCTTTCAAGTGCGTGCGTAAGGCGTGTGTAATACTCCATAAGAAGTTGAGCGTTTGGATCTCCTCCTTCGTTTGCTAATTCATCGACAACTCCTACTCCTCCACTCTCATGAATAAGAAGGGTAATTACGGCAAGTTCCACAAAACGAGGATGATAAAAAATTTCTAGTATTTGGGGATACGGATCCGGCATTCTATAGCTTTTAACGTTCCTGGAATAGCGTTTTATGGTGTCAACTGTGGTCGTGCCTTCAAAGTTTGGAAATGCGAGGTCAATTTGTTTACGCATTTAAATATTATAGGATAATATAGCTTATAAAGCAAGTTCTCCCTATGCTTTGTATATGTCGGTTTGACAAAGTGTTTATACTGTAATATAGATTACCTAAGAAAGGAATTATTAAAAAACTGCATATGAACATTCTTCTATGGGTTCTTCAGGTTTTGCTGGCTTTATATAATGTAGCAGGTGGGATGTACACGATGGGACATTATAAAATACTCGCGTATATATCGCTAGTTAACGCCTTGCCCAAGCCTGTATGGATGGCGCTTGGTCTCCTTCAGGTCCTGTTTGCAATAGGTTTAGTCTTGCCGGGCGTGGTCAGAAGGTTGCCTAAACTAATTCCAATCTCGGCTATCGGCCTGGCTATCATATCGCTTTTAGGCAGCGCACTATTTGTCACATACGGCGGATTTCCCGGCATTCTCTGGGCTATAGTTCCGGCACTCTTACTCTTCTTCGTCGCGTATGGGAGATGGTCCACAAAGTAATACATCATGAAACCAAGCGAACAAATAGACGAACTGATTGCAGGACTTAAGGACTGGCGGGGGCCAATGCTTGCTACGCTTCGTAAAATCATTCTTGATGCTGACCCCGGGATAACCGAAGAATGGAAATGGATGGGTTCTCCATGTTGGTCAAAAGGTGGCCTCATCTGCTTGGCTAACGCGCACAAGGATAAGGTAAAAGTGACCTTTTCAGAGGGCGCAAAAATCCCCGATCCGGATAAGATTTTCAACAACGGGCTTGAAGGCGGCAAATGGCGGGCGATTGATCTTTACGAGGGCGATATCCTCAACGAACGCTCGCTAAAAACCCTTATCCGCGCGGCCATCGCCTACAACGTTGCGAAAAAATCGACAAAGTGACTCCATTTCGAGATGGCCGTTTCACTACTTTAGACAGGCATAATGGCCTATAATTTGATCTTCCCCGGTGAAACTGATATAATTTAGCCTCAATATGTCATGCGAGTCTTTAGATTTAGCTCCGAGACAGCCGGCAATCGCTCCGGAGAATCTTCTTCTCCCCAATGGGCTATACGCAAACAAATACTCGCTTCAACAAGTATCTTTTGATGGTGGTCTTCCTGTACCGGAAATACTAACGGAACAACAGTTGGCGGAAAACGACATAAGACGGAGAGAGGCATACGTCAAAAACCCGGATGAATTTTATAGTAACTACTGGCAGTATGAGGTGTATTGTCGCGGATATTTCGAGCAGCCGGTCGACATGTGGGCGGTTGATACCCTTCCGACGAATAATGACTATACATCTGCAGATAAGCGGGCGTTTCAAAAAATGATGAAGCACGCAGCAACAAATCCATCTCTTAAATATCATCTCAAAACAAACTTTGACCTCATAACCGTTCCTGAACCGAAATCATATCTTCAACGCGCAGTTCCTGAGGGATTTTACTTTTCTACATTAACTCGAGGGGATAAGCTATTTTGTACTTTTACGAGTCAGCGGCGACATAGAGAAAGCAATTGGCTATACTACTCTAAGGGCAGACGTGCTGATTATTCTCCCGGCGTTTATAAAGATATTCTGGAATATTTTGATGAGACGTTGCTTCCCCTGATGGAGCGTGCAAATACTTTATTTGATCAGAAACTGCAGGGAACGTTCGATTATAAGCATGATTTTCAGTTTACGACCGAGGGGACGTCTCTTCTCCAATCACGCGTCGCTTCACTAAAAACTGACGAACAAACCATATCAAGGGATATCGAGCGCATCGCTAAGCTGAAAGAGAGCGGCTTACCGCAAGTACATATTGAAATAGGTGACATCAATAAATCGGCAAAGATTATTCCCAAGAAACCCTACATCCTTGCCGTAACCAATAATCTACATGTCGGGAAAGCGGATTTATATAAAATTAATTTTAGCAATATGAAAGGGCTTTGTTTGCCAAGAGGCTTGAGGGGAGGATTACTCCAGCATAATGGCTATAATATCATCGCCAACGCACTCTACTGGGGGCTCCCCATCGCTTTCGTATAATCCGTATTTCATGCTCCATAAAATATTTCGGAAATGTTGATGATTCCAACATCACCCGTATAGTTTGTTCTAAAGTTGTAAATCTAAAAACTTCTATTGATATTCAGTTATTGTCAACTTGCGTTCGTCAATATTTCCCGCTTCATTACCACGCTTTCAAAAAACTGCTAAAACATTATAATACAGAGAATCTCCTTATATTTCTTATGTGGAAACAAATAGTCATTAAAATCATACTATGCTTCATTATTCTTGAATCTGTTCTCCGTATTTATGATGTCGCCTCAGGATATATATTATCCGATGATCTCTTCATGCTGTATAACAAAGACTCATGGGCAAATGTGGTACACCCCATCCTTACGTACACCAACAGGAGAAGCTTTAACGGGCTTCTTCCATTTATCGAACCTGGGCGGAAGTTCACTGTCGAAACAAACGCTCATGGTTTTCGTACACATGAATTTTTCCCCAAATTGCCAAATGAGTATCGCCTAATAGTTTTAGGGGACTCGTTTACGTACGGCTATAATGCCAATCAAACGTCTACATATCCGTCGGTACTGGAACAACTTCTTCAGAAAAATATTTCCAAAAAAATCAGCGTCTATTCCCTCGGTGTGGCAGGATACTCAACGATACAATATTCGCTCCTTGTTGATATGTATGTAGATTACCTAAAACCGGATATGATTATCGTTTCTGAGGATTTATCGGATTTTAACGAAGACGCGGGAAGTATAGGCGGCTATATTCTCGATGACGACGGCGCCCCCATCATGCCAAAAGAACCTATTACGCAAACTCAACCGGTACAAAATGCTCATTTTGCGATAGGCCAGTACGGCAACCTCATCGCATTTGCTGATAACTATTCGTATTGGATGACGAAATTACTATTCGGTAGTTCTCTATTTCACCATGTCTATGAGATATACTACGATCTCTCCGGCCAACTTTTCTATCTGAAGTCTCTTTACATAACACGTAAAGCGCAATTACATAAATACCCCATCATTACGTATGATTCCCTTATCCGGCGGTTTGGCGGTGACTTTTCTTCGCATATACCGGAACGACTTTTCGACGACCTAATCCCATACGATCTTCCTACCGCACGCGTAAAATATGGAACAACCTATCGACTGCTCCAACATATTCGCGATCAGGCAAACAAGCGCCAGATTCCCATATACCTGGCCACCTATCCGTATCCATGGATGGTGTCAATTCAGGCAACTATTCCGTATCAAATCAGTTTTTTTAACGCAATTTACGACTTCCGTAAAGACAAAGTTCCGGAAGACCTTATGAGCGAATATGCCGCAAAACTAAACATACCATTCATAGATGCGTACCCGGCATTTCGTTCGGGATTAGCAAATCTTTACGGTTTCTACGATCCGCATTTTTCTGAAAAAGGATACAGCGTGTTTGCCCATGTACTATTTAACGCAATATCACCGTCTATTCGACAGACCATTACCGCTCAATAATGACGGCAAAAGACATATATTATTCGTTTTATCAAACATACGATATGCGAACAACGTCCATGTTAGAAAAAACCGGAACGTTGATCAGTGAGTTCAGATATTGACTATCGCGCACTCATATACGGTATACTATGTGAATGCTACATACCAATACTATGACAAAAAGCGAAAAAGCACTCGAGATATATAAGAGACTTATCAAAGCCATTCCAAATCCGAAAGTGGAACTGAACTTCAAAACCCCCTTTGAACTATTGATCGCCACGATACTGGCCGCCCAATGCACGGATAAGCTCGTTAACACCGTGACGCCGGCTTTATTTAAAAAATATCCGACGCCGAAAGAGATGGCCGCGGCAAGCATTGCCGATATCGATGCATTCATAACCAAGGTTACGTTCCATTCCAATAAAGCTAAAAATATCCAGGCTGCCTCCCGTATGATTGTGGACACGTACGATGGCACCGTTCCCAAAACAATGGAAGAACTTGATGCACTCCCGGGCGTTGCGCGAAAAACGGCGAACGTCGTTTTAGGGAGCGCATTCGGTATCGCATCAGGCATCGTCATCGATACACACGGAATCCGGCTTTCCAATAAATTAGGGCTCACGACCGAAAAGGATCCGGTCAAAATCGAAGAGGACCTTATGAAATTAATTCCGAAGGATAAGTGGATCGATTTCGGACATCTCCTCACGCTCCACGGACGATATATGTGTACAGCGCGGCCGCATACGTGCGAGAACTGCCCTTTAGGCGACCTTTGCCCGGAATATACCAATAAGAACTAATCGGTACGTTGTATGATTCAATCTAAAGTATTTGACATGATCCTCATCCTCCACGGTTGCCCGGCAACATCGACGAATATCATTCCGAAAAGTCAGCGCTGGATGAACTGGTTGGAGGGTCAACTTAAGGAAAAGGGATATAACGCATTTGCCCCCGATATGCCAACGCCCTGGGCTCCGAAATATGACGAATGGAAAAAACAATTTGAAAAGTACTCGGTAACGGAGCACTCATTGCTTATTGGACATAGCTGCAGCGCCGCATTTCTCGTCCGATGGCTTCTTGACACGGGCCGAAGGGTTAAAAAACTTATTCTCGTAGCGCCTGCAAAAATTCCTGAAACACAAACAGATACGCGGCAGGATTTGTATCAATTCGATCTCCCGTCCGATGCCTCACATATCGCGGGTGAGATCGTAGTATTTACTTCCAACGATTTTCCCCACCACCTCAAGTCGTTAGAATTATACAAAAAAGCTCTTCATCCGCGTGTTGTTCAACTCAAAAACAAAGGGCACTTCCTCATTTTTACGATGGGAACGAATGAGTTTCCTGAGTTATTGAATGAAATTACCGGCTGAAGAACATCCTCAAGTCTTACGGACAGACGGAAGAGATGGTGTATTGTGCAGTGGCAGTTCCTGAACTTCCAAATACGATGACGGTAAAATGACTGCAGTGCGGTAAATTAATAAAATCTGTCAGAATATCGGTTGATCCATTGCCACCTATATAGGTTCCGGTATAATCTCCGCCGTTTAAAACGAGTAAATGTAATTTGACCCGTGAATCAGGTGCAAATCCCGTTCCTTTTACTTCTATATCCGTCAACCATCCGTAACAGCTTGAACCGGGTGTACATTCATGGGTCTGAACGTTCGTGATACTCGGCTCTGGGACGGGAGTAGGAGTCGGCGTTGGTGAGGGAGTCGGACTTGGCGTTGGTGTCGGGGTGACTTTAGGGGTCGGACTTGGCATTGGTGTCGGGGTGACTTTCGGAGTTGGTGACGGTTTTTCATGGCACTCATCACGGTCCATTCTCACGACGTGGCCGTTTGGTTGTTTACAATCAACGAAATGACCGCCTGATACCAAATGGGAATACGCTACCAGAACTGCAATAAGAATTCCTTTGAACATAAATTGTAGTCTAATAAAACCCCATAGTTTTGTCAACTTGCGATTTTGAAAAAATTGAACGAAAGACTATAATTCGGACCGCTTAATGACACAATCGCAACCGTGTTGTTATAGATCTTCTTCCTATGGATATTCTGTAATAAATACGATACACTCCTCACAATATTCCAGTTTGCACAGAAACATGTCAACGTTTCATCCGACCACAACGACTTATAAACAGGGCGCCCGGACGCTAGAAGGCTCCTATTACACGTCAAACGACATTTTTGACAAAGAACAGGAACGTATATTTGCCAAAGGCTGGAATTGTGTCGGACGGGTCTCACAACTCGTCAAACCCGGCGATTATTTTCTTGCAACGATAGCCCACGAATCCCTCATCATCGTCCGCGATTCTAAAGGTGAAATTAACGCGCTCTTTAACGTTTGTAGACACAGAGGGACCAGGATGTGCGAAGCGATAAACGGGCATTTCGTTAAAAACATCCAGTGTGCCTACCACGCATGGACATATGATACCGGGGGCAACTTGGTTGCAGCGCCGCATATGTATGAAGTCAAAAACTTCAATAAAGATTCCTTCTGTTTATTTCAGGCTCAGGTTGCTCTTTGGGAAGGATTTATTTTCGTCAATATCGATAAAAAACCGCAAAAATTTGAAAAAGTATGGAAACCGATGATCGGAAGGCTACTCCGTTTCAAATTGGCCGATCTCGTCGTCCACCATAAGGTCGTTTATGATGTTCCTGCTAACTGGAAACTTATCTTCCAAAACTATAACGAATGTTTGCATTGTCCGACCATGCACCCTGAGCTTTCACTCGTACTTCCGTACAAAAGCGGCGCAAATGATTTGGTCAAGGGACCATTCTTAGGTGGCTATATGGAGATTACCGAACCAAACGAAAGCGCCACGATGAACGGCCGTGCCTGCGGGCGGATAATAAGTAACGAAATACCCAAAAGTGACCGCCGGCATGCATACTATTATTCGTTAATGCCGAATTTACTCTTAAGCATTCACCCTGATTATGCAAACTATTATCTCATTCACCCTATTGATGTGAATCACACGAGGGTTGAATCCGAATGGATGTTCCCCAAAGAAACAATTGACAATCCGAAAAATAACATGAAAAGCGCGATCGAGTTTTGGGACGTAACCAACCGCCAGGACTGGGGAATTGTAGAGAGAAATCAACTGGGTGTCGCCTCCCGCCGTTATGTTCCCGGTCCTTACTCTCCGCGCGAAAGCATACCCGCTGCGTGGGATAGAGAGTACCTTGCGCAAATACGGAAAAGCTAAAGTGTTTCAAACATTAAGCATTTTTTCAGAATTTGTGATAATCTATAGGCAATAATGAAAAAACTTCCAAAAGCCGTCATCGGTATTATCGGTAGTTTGACGTTTATTTCCGGCGCAGCTCCGGGCGTACACGCCGCAACCACTTCGCAGGGATACAGCACGACGACCCAAACGAAAACAAATATCTATCAGGATTCACTCATAAATGTGAGGGCGACAGCTACCCCGACACCGACCCGTGCAGTGGTACCCACGTCAAATGGTATATTACATTACATACCATCGCCTTCCGTCAAACCCACCGCAACACCCACTCCTAAACCAACGCCGAAGCCCACACCGAAACCAACACCAAAACCGACTCCGAAAGGTTCCCCTACCCCGAAACCATCTCCAAAATCTACGCCCAAGCCAACACCGAAGGTTTCCCCGAAAATGAATGCCTTTACTTCATCGCTCGCAAGCACAGTAGCTTCGACGTACCAAAATATAGTCGATACTCTGAAAAATTTGTTTAAGTTTTAATCAGCGATCCTCGAGAAGATGCCGCGCGTAGAGTACTTCGTTGTACACAAAATCGAATCCGCCGATATAATTAACTTCGACCCCGCCGAATTTGCGTTTGAAGACCGAAAACCCCTGCCAAGGGTGCGTTTCCGTATATTCGCCCGGCGCCAAACCGTAAAAATCATACCACGCCATCCCACGTTTTTTTGCATCTCTGATAATTTCCCAATGTAGGTGGTACGGAGCCATCATGTATTTCTTTTCCCGGGATGAAGCACCATAAAGAAATGTCGTTGTGTCGCCATAATATATAACAATGGCAGCAGAGAGTATGTCTCCCTCATGGGTTGCAAAATATATCGACGCATCGCGGGGGTTGGGCAATAAATCTGCTAAACACAAAAAATAATCTTCCCTTTTCCCGTCAAATCCTGCGCGTTTTACAAATGGAGTATAGAGAGCGAGGAAATCACCGATTCCGTCCGCAAGTGTCGTTCTTGTAATCTGCACATCATACTTTGTTGCAACTTTTATGTTGTATCTGCATTTTGGCTTCATCTCACGCAATAGTTCATCCTCGGACTTGTGAAGGTCTATGAGGAGCGTCCGGAGAGGCAGCTGATCAACAGGAGCTTTCCGAAATCTAGAAAAATATGGAGGAATACTCGTTAATTTCGGTTCAATCGAAAGATGTGACGTGCGATTTTCGCCCGTCAAATCCGCAACAGTATCGATTTCCGATATAAGCATGTGAAACACGCGTTTAGCTTTTTCCGGATTATTGTATGGCAAAACCGGTCCTTCCGTAATTTCTATGGTGTTTCTTTCTTTATAGTGCATATATTTTGAAACAATCGCGCCTCCGATGAGCTTGTTCTTCTCTTCTATACCGATCTTGTAGGATTGCCAGCCCAAGAGGTTTTTAAACTCCGTCCACCAGAATGACTGCATATAGCCCGATGCAGGATTTGTTTTGGTCAATAGTTCCCATTCTTCACGCCGCGATTCATCAATATAGATAAGCTTCATAACGATAATGTAACCGAGTATACTATAAAGTATGCCCTATCGTGCCGTCGACTCGATACATGACTTCTCGCATCTTCATGAGCGGCCCGCGCCCCACGAACGGCTTTTCCGAAGCGAAATTATCGAGGAAGTAATTCATACTGTTTCTCAAGACATTGCAGACCTCGATATCAAAAAAATGTTCGCCCAATGTTTCCCGAATGCACTCGACACAACAGTGTATTATCATCAAAACGAAGACGGATCCGATCAGGATTCATTTATCGTTACCGGCGATATACCGGCCATGTGGCTGCGGGATAGCACAAATCAAATTTGGCCGTACCTCAGGTTTGTGAATGACGATCCGGAATTAAAAAATCTCTTCATCGGGCTTATCAACCGGCAGACGAGATGTATCGTATCGGATCCATACGCCAATGCATTTGAACGGAATTTCGAAATTTGGGAGCGGAAATATGAGCTTGACAGCCTTTGCTCATTTTTCCGCCTTTCAAACGGATATTTTGAAACAACGGGCGACCTCTCACCGTTTAACGATCACTGGCTCACCGCAGTAAACAAAAGTCTAAGGGTCATCCATCTTGAGCAGAATACGCTCAAAAAAGAAAATCTGGACCTCCTGTTCACATTCCGGACAAAATCGGGCCATCATCACCCGGCCATCCGCCTCATGGGGTACGGCTATCCGGGGCGGCACTCCGGGCTCTCCCGGTGCGTGTTCCGTCCGTCGGATGATGAGACGGTATTTCCGTATCACATCGCCGCAAACGCAATGGCCGTTGTATACCTCCGGAAAATTGCGATAATTCTCGATAAAATCTCTGCATTTGACACGGCAAAACTCGCGCAAACGCTCGCCCACCAGATAGATGAGGGGATAAAACACGCGGGCGTTGTAGAACATAAACACTTCGGAGAAGTGTACGCCTACGAAGTTGACGGTTTCGGATCTTCATGCATCATGGATGATCCGAATGTCCCGAGCTTGCTGAGTCTACCGTATCTTGGCTACACAACGACAGAAGATCCGATCTACCGGCATACGCGGGCACTTGCGTTAAGCGACTGGAATTCGTTTTTTACACACGGAAAGATTGCCTGCGGCATCAGTTCTCCGCATGTCGGAGTTTGCGATAAATTCTGGCCAATGGCGACGATAGTGCAAGCCTTAACCTCGACAGATCTTGACGAAATCAAATCATGTCTCTCAATTCTCAAAAAAACGCATGCCGGAACATTTTTTATCCACGAGAGTGTCCATGTCGATGATCCTCATCACTACACGCGCCACTGGTTCTCCTGGGCCAATTCACTCTTTGGGGAACTTATCCTCAATATAAGGGAAAAACATCCTGAAGTGCTCCACACGATTTTACCCTGACCGATAAATGACGTTCTCTTTTACTTCAAGGGCATGCGTACCAAATACTGCGTATTGCCCGATCATCCGGGTTCCGCTTGCCACCCTGAGAGCGCCGCCCTTCCAGAATTTTTTCACAGCTGCAACCCACAAATGAGGGTTTTCCGCAACGGTGAAGGCCCGATCGAGATTCGTATAATAACTCGTAATCTCCTGATCGCTGTCTGTTTCTCCCTCGATCCTGAAATATGAGTTAGGGTCAAGTTCCGCATACCACCCGTCAGCGGTTGAAACGTGGGTAATAAACTTGGGCTTCATACCGGAGGTTTGACATGCTTCTGTTCCGACTATCGGCGTGTTGGTCATATTATGGCCGGCAGGCAATAGCACACGGGCGAGCTCTTCGTCCCATTGAGGTAAAAAATGAATTCTTTCCATGAACAATTTGTCGCTCGCAGTCATATTCAAAACAAACTCAAGCATCGCCTTTCCTTTATCATCTGCTGGATGGGCTTTACCGGCTATAAACATATGCTGCAAAGGATGCTCCTCAAGAATATGCCATAGCATATCTGGTTTGCGATACAACATGTCGCGGCGTTTATATTCTGCGCCCCGCCGCGGATCAATGGAAACAAGTACCTCCCTGGAGAGCGTCACGATGTGGTTAAATTGATCAACCCTGTTTCCGGCAGCAAGATACGCACCCAACCCGGCAACGGCAAGTCCATGAAGATTTATAATCTCATTATCATCCAGCCTATCTACCGCTTCATCAAAACCATCTTCGACGGGCAGATCGAACTCGTCAAGGACGCCCCGCCTGCGAAGAAAATCCATCGCCACCTTATTCCACCTGTCTCCGTACACACCGTTCGTTATCGCGGTAAATTCAAACGGACGATTGTAGTGGGCTGAAAAACTCTCTACCGCTGTTTTAGCATGAATCTCGCTCACTGCATTATATCGGCCGGCTAAATGGAGCGCCAAATCCGTGAGGATCAACTGGCCACCATGATCCCGCATAAAGGAAGCCAATTGATTCTTTACCTCGTTGCTTTTTAAATTGCTAAATAAAAACGTCTCGCACTGTTCCCACGTATATATTGCCTCAACCGCAGGCACCAGCGTGTGATTGGAAAGGATGGTTTTCTCTCTCAGATTTTGCAATTCCCGGTCAAACGCCTCTTTCGAATCCCCTCCATCAAGAACCGCATAGTCAAGAGTCGCAAGCGCTTCTATAATGGCCGCAGATTCGTTGATCCGGTGATACGCTGGTTCCCCCACAGTCCCGTTTCTCACAAGTTCGCGGGTGACTTGGGCGGCGCCAAATCCCAAGACCGCCTCATGCCAAAGCCGCGCATTGCTCGACGGTTGTTCAGGATATACTTCACCCGCCACACGAAATAGAAAAAGTTGCCCACGGTCGTTGTCGATCGGATACTTATAGACTTCGATAGGATTGTCTTTACCCCACGCTCCACTCACGGTTGGCTGGAACGGCATCTTCACCATGCCGACCTCGGCAGGTGTAGGCATCGTTTCTTCAACGTCTTTCTGATGAAACCTGCCGTCGCCATCGACACCGATCTTTTGAACCTGCCGTTTTTCGTATGCCAATCCATAGCCAACAAAGGGCACTCCCCATTTAACATATTCAAGAAGCGTGTCGCCAAGAAGATATCCTAATCCGCCATTTGCCAATATTCCTGCGATGCCCCATTCCATGGAAACATCAACAACCCGATGCTCGGGAGTAAGGAGCTCGCCGACTTTGGGTATACCTAACCGTTCAAGCAATGCGTGAAACTGTGCTCCCGGATTTTCGACCTGGGGCCGAAGTTCATTCATTCGCGAGACAGCCTCATTAGCTATATCCCGCGGAGTTCCCTCAAATACAGAAGTCATATGTCTATTTTCGAGCAGCACCATAGTATACAACGCGGAGTCAAGAGAGTGAAGAATCCTCGCCTTAACAAGTGACGGATTGAATGTGATTGAAGGAGATTACGGTCGATTGATCGGTGTCCAGTTCGATACCAATAACATCAATACGCTCTGATTCAGGTAGGTTGGGATGTTTCACAGTGTAATACTGTGCCGTCTGAATCACCTCATGGAGTTTTCTCGGAGTAACCGATTCTTCCGGGGCGCCGAATGCATGTCCGATCCTCGTTTTGACCTCCACAAAAATGAGCGTTTGATCCTTGAGACAAATGATATCTATTTCGCCGTAGCGCGCTTTGAAATTACGGTCGATTATGCAGTATCCGTGTTTTTGAAGATACGTAACGGCTAAATCCTCGCCAAGTTTACCGAGTTGCTGTTTGTGCGGGGGCAGGTGAAATCTCATCTATTTTAGTTGCTGCTTTTCCTGTCCGGCGTCGAAGATAATACAGCTTAGCCCTTCGGACATCACCGCGTTTTTTAATTTCAATCTTTTTGATCCATGGCGAAACAAGCGGGAAAATACGCTCTATTCCGACGCTTGCGGTGCCAATGCGGCGAACAGTAAACATGATGTTGACACCGTCTCCCTTTATCCCGATAATGATACCTTCAAACACCTGAGTGCGTTCGTGTGTCTCTTCATGAACTTCCCGTTTGGTTTTTCCGGATACCTGTTCTTTCTCAATAAGTTTATAGTGCACACGGACCGTATCGCCGACATGAATGTCGACCTTTTTTTCTTTATCGCCTTCTTTGCCAATCCAGGTTGCGTAATTTGCCATAAATTTCTTGCCATCCCCACCTCGATCGGAATCTTTTCTTCTTTAAATAGATTCCCACCCGGCTTAATCCCGCGCCTTTGCAGAGCGGAATGACACAAAATGTATTATACAATAAGTGACTTGAAGCTACAAGGCTAAGATGTATTGGAGGAAAATGGGGTGGGGATCAAGCGGTCTTGACCGGTATTCCGGGTGATATTGCGTTCCGATAAAGAACGGGTGTGTCGATTTAGGTAATTCGACAATTTCAACCAGATTCTCAACAACCGATCGCCCTGATAGAATCATACCGCCTTTTTCAAAATCAGACGTATATTTGTTATTGAATTCATACCGATGACGATGACGCTCCCAAACGGTTCGTTTTGCGCTGTCTACGTACGCCTTATACTTTGTATAGCTGGCGTCTGCAATCGTCCCTTCTTTGACCCGGCATTCCCAACGCCCGAGCCGCATCGTGCCGCCGTAGGCACGGCGCTTCAGTATCTCTTCCTGCCCATGAATCATGTGAATGACCGGATGCGGAGTATTACTGTCGCATTCAAGAGTGTTCGCTTTCTCGTACCCGAGGACATTCCGCGCGTACTCAACGACGGCTAGCTGCATGCCGTAACAGAGGCCCAAATACGGAATTTTATTCACACGGGCAAAGTGCACCGCTTTGATTTTCCCTTCAACGCCACGCGGCCCCCACCCGATCGGGACAATAATCCCGTCCGCTCCTTTGAGTTCGTCATGATCACCCTTTTCCAATCGTTCTGCCTGAATCCACCGCACGTCAACATCTATGCCTTCCGCCCAACTTGCGTGGTCAATGGCATCCATAAGCGCTGCGTAACTGTCGCGGAGCTGGTATTCCCCGGTTGCAAAATATTTGCCGACAATCGCAACTGTTTTCTTCTTAGATTTCTTGGCGATGACTTTCTCAATCATCGTATTCCATTTCGAAATATCAAGCTTCCGGTGCGGTAAGCCTAACATGTCCAAAATCATTTCATCCATTTTTTGTTTTGCAAGATGCGGCGCCGTTGAATAGGGCGTTTTCATATCAACGCTATCAATAACATGGTCGCCGTCCACTCCGCAGAAGAGCGCAAATCGCTCCCTACGGCGTTCATCCATCGGCTTTTCAGCACGGGCTACGATGAAATCGGGCTGGATGCCCATACCGTTTAACATCTTCACGGATAATTGAGTCGGCTTCGTCTTTGGTTCGCCCAAATGGCTGGGGGTCGGCAGATAGCTCACATGGACGTGAACAACAGAATTTTTCCGGTTACGGGTGAGGATACGCGACGCTTCATAATAGAGAACGTTCTGATATTCTCCCGTTGTACCACCCAGTTCAACGATAATAATATCGGATTGCTCTTTTTCTCCCGCTTCACGGATTCTTGTTAAAATTTCATCCGTCACATGTGGGATTGCTTCAACGTCCTCGCCGTTGTATCCGAAATTCCGCTCACGGTGGATAACTGCCTGATAGACCTGACCCATGGTGATGAAATTATGGCGGTACATATTTTTATTCAAAAACTTTTCATACGTGCCCATATCCATATCCGCCTCGGTCCCGTCATCCATGAGGAACGGGTCACCGTGTTCGATCGGATTAATAAGCCCGGCGTCGATATTGAGGTAATTTTCACATTTTACGGGGGTAACAGAGTATCCTCTGCTTTGAAGAAGAAGTGCTATTGATGCTGTTGTGACGCCTTTTCCTAAACCGGAAATCACGCCACCAGAAATGAAAATATATTTGGTGGGCATAGTCTAAGATACCAAAACTGAGGCTACCGTGTCAAAG
>CAYLQG010000020.1:0-18686 GCA_964385705.1 uncultured Gammaproteobacteria bacterium | reverse complement strand
TATTGATGAGGAATATAATTTATCTGGTTTAAATCCATATGCTTCATAGACCGCAATGACATAGTTTTTACATAAACGGCCGCTTTCTCCTTTATCAATTGGTACTCTATAGAGTTCAGTGGAACCTTCCGGCAATGATTGTATGCCTTTTGATGTCAAGATGTCTCGACTCGCCCCCATCGCGGTGACATCAATAAAGACCTGTTCGTGGTCAATTGACTGGAACCAATAAAAGGGCGCATTTTTTGTTATTAACTTCAGTGCGCGCATCAGGTCATCGTTATTTCTGATAGTAATCTTGTTGCCGTATTGTTCGGTAACATCTTCCCACATTCGTTGGACGCTCGTGTCGCCGTTTGCGCCGGTTATTACTTTCAAGTCGAAAACAAGATTTGCTTTTGTGCCAAAATTAGTAAAAAGTAGAAAGTCTCTGGTCCGTGCCTGATATTCACTTCGGCTATATTCCTCTTGTTGGGTAAGCTTCGGTGCGATTTCCCTCTTGTATGTATCAATGGTGACCTTCTCGGCATAATTTGGGTGATGCACCTGATCGGTGACCGGTATTTTCATCACATCATCGGCAACTTCCGTCAATTTGTGCGGTGGCACGCGAGGAATCAATCGTACGAAATCACTTTCCGGATTATATTCATATCCCGGGACGTGGTGTTCTGCCATCACGTTGTTGAGGAGCATGTCATAGAGCTTTTCATCGGATATATCGGTTTTTTCCAAATACAGTTTTTTCTGTTTCAGAATCATTTTTTGTATCTGTGGCAGATTGTCCGGATTTTGGAAAAATTCATCGGGCAGCTGTAAGTTATCGATCCCAACCAGTGCAGCCCGCCTATCGAGTTTTGATGAAGCACGGAGTAAATCCCGCTTATCGTACAACCACGCCCATGCATCAAGGGTTATTGGTTTATATACGACCCAATTATCCGGCGGCCATGATGGGTCGTTGTCTCTCTCGGCTTTAAATTCCTCCGGACCCCACGCTTTTTGCGGCGCAGACAGATCGATAACCAACCCGCCGTTGCCGACTCCGGCCAAAAGAACGACCGGCCGGTCACCGGAGATCGTTTTTAATCGGCCGTCTTCATATCGTTCTAACCCGAGCCACTCGGCAAATTGCTCCATGCGTTGCATCATATACGTGGCCATCGGCCAGAAATTAGCCTCTTTACCCGTTTGTATTGAATCTGCAGTTCCAAAGAGCGCTGATAATATATTAAGATCAAGATTTTCCATCTCGATGCTCGTCATTTCGACTTTATCAAAGTAAGCGCCGGGGTCAAAAACTCCTTCGTCGGTTCTTTTTTGGCCCGTATCGATCAGTGTTTTATCGTTATCATAGGTGGCGTGAAGCGGACTGGTAAACCGGTCCGAAATGAGATGTACGAGGGCGCTTTGTTCCGTGGCATCAAGTTTAGACATACCATCGGGAGCACCAACCTGCTCAAGAATGTGCTGGCAAAACTCAACGCGTGATAAGCCCCCCATGAGTTTTTCTCGCTCGGATTCAGGTGGAACTATTGAGGCGCGAATATTCTGGATCATTCCATCATGCGCTTCAATAAGTGAATCAAGGCTTGGTGTTTCTGGGCCGTGTCCCATAATTATAGACTGAGCGGCAGCTCACCTCAGCAATTATCCGATATGCCCGGGAGTTTAGCTTGACTATGAGGCGAATTTTAGCTGACAAGGGGCTGACATTGGTAGCTAAGTACTTTACCAATTAACTTGTATATAAATTTATCGTATATTCCTTATAATTTTACTGCTCTTACGTGTCCGAATATGAAAATTAGCCAACCCATAGTATAATAGCCTGGATGAAAGAGGTTTCCCTACCAATTGATCGATATTTGGCCACCGAGGCAAAGCTGGGGTTAAGCGATATTAGCCCGATAGCTGTATCTGCCTATGGGCGCATATATGCCCGCGAAATAGTCGCGTCAATATCAGGTAAATCAGAAAGTGTTCCGGGACTTCCCACAGGATTAAAACCTTTTGATTACGAAAAACTCCCGGAAGGCGCAGTTTCGCTTGTTGTCGGCTTTGGCGGTTCCAACGCCTACGCAGCATTCGTTGAGATCGATCGCGAACATAATCCTCAGATCAGAAAAGCCGAATCTGGCGCGTTTATGTACGTCAAAAGGCCACTAACGAAGGAGTATAAAACTCCAGCCGATTTCTACAAAGAGTTCGGTTATGCGACAGAAGATTTATTAGCGATATCGGGAGGTAAAGGAGTAGAGCCGAGCGCCGTGGCGGTTATAAATTCGTTTGAATATAAAAAAGTTGGCCTGGTCGGGAATAATATTGATCTCAAACCGAAGTTATCTAAAGGAATTGTCGTCCCTCATATTGAAAGAACCTGGGTGGGTGTGGCAGCAAGTAAAAGTATAGCTCGAGTTAAACGAAGATTTGGGGATTTGCCCTACACAGTCAATAATGATGCAACGTATGTGGCTTTTAAAAATCGTGTGATGGGAGGTAAAATTGGGGCAGTTGCGGGAACCGGCATGAACGTTGGCGGATACGCATTGGATGCAGAGGTTGGTCAATCTCATGATATTATCCAAACTCCGCGGTTATTATATTTAATTGCTAAGAAGTACGGTTACGATAATGTCAACCAGTTGGAATGGCAAGTCGGCGGTAAATATTTAGTAATGCTTTTAACAGAAGGAATATCTCTGTTGTATCAGGATGGTCTCATGCCTAAGATGTACAGTAAAGGGAAAGGTTCCGAAATCGTAACTAATGCCATTAATCTCATTTCTGATGATCAGGCTATCGTAGAATTATTTGATAAGAAGCAACTGAGCCCTGCAAATCGCGGAATTTTAACGTCACTAGCTCGGACCATACGGTATCGCGCGGGAGAGGTATTTGGCCTGGTTAATGGAGCCTATATTGCCGCATTTCCTCATGTTTTTCCGGGAAACGGGCTAGTAACCATTCCGGTCGAAGGGTCCGTCGCACGGTATATGTCCGGATTTTTAGTGGTGGCAAAAAAGACTGCTCAAATGGTTGCAGGTCGACCGATTGAATTTGCTTTTGATGAGTTTGCGAGTATAAAAGGAGCAGGAGCGGTGGCGATAGCACAGACTACAGGTCGTTAATAGAGCAAATCTTTCAAGATTTTTCTATCTGATACAAAGGATTATATATATTTGGATGAAGATATGATCCGTCGTCACCTATCCGGCTATATCGTAAACCGTATAAATCATACGATTTTATCGGGGCCAGATACGTATCGGCAATTATGATCTTCGAATCGTATATAGTGCCTTGCGAAAATACTGTGCAGCTGCTGCCCTTATCGCTTTGTGAGCCTCGCGTCCAAGGTATCAGGAGCATCCCCTGCAAAAGGGTGTTGAAAAAATCAGATTTATCGGGTGTTTTGTCCCTGTCAAATAATGATCTGCTTAATCCGTCATCCATTTGGAGGATAATAGTACCCTCATGTGGGCCTTTAAGTCTGACATACATGCCTCTGCAATAATAAGATTTATGTAACCACATTTCTTCAATTTTATGTCCATCCTGTGCCAAGAGGTCACCGTCTTCTCGCACTGCTATGGTATACGGAAACGCAGACTCAATGAGATTGGCATGTTCTTTGATAATTCCAAGAAGTTGTTCATGCTGTTCATGTAGATCTCCTTCAAGAGGAGATAGAAACTGTTCTGGCGTATGTTGCAATGACGCAACCGGGATAGTGTCTCCAAACATCTGATACCGCACGCGGTGTGCGGCATATGCATGTTTAAATTCCTCGGTAAAAATTTCGGCAAACATACAGGTAGTATATTACTATAGGGCTATTTCGTCAATAAGACATATTTTGCTTGCGTATTTTTTTCCATCGGGTACAATACAACGTATGAAACACGTGATTGAGGAAAGCTACCCCATCAGCTTCAGAAAGGCTGAGGCCGAAGAGTTGGGGGCGCATCTCAAGAACCGGCATTCCGTGGTCCTTGTCGGGATGAAGCGGGTCGGAATCAGTAATTTTCTCCGGTTTTTCATGTATCGTGACGCGATTTCCCAAACGTATATCCGCGACGGATTGGAGACGATCTTTGTCCACGTAGATCTTAATGACTTAATTGAGCGAAATATTGCTGCATTTTGGACGCTCCTTCTGACCCGGCTAGTTGATGCGGTACAGCGCTCTAAACTTCCTGAATCCGAGAAACGCAGCTGCCGCAGGCTTTTTGTACAGAGCATACAGCTCAAGGATCAGTTCTTTACGGTTGACAGCGTCCGTAAAGTTCTTGAATCCCTCAACGGCGCAGGATTGTATCCGACTCTTTTTCTACTTCGGTTTGACCGGCTCTCCGACGTGGTGACGCCGGAATTCTTTAGTAATCTTTTGGGTCTTCGGGATGCCGTGAAACAACGGATGAGCTATGTATTTACGAGTTACCGCCCTCTCTCGGATCTCGCGCCTGACGTATTTAAAAAGCAGTCTCTTTCCATTGTTACAAAAGAGATGTACCTGAAACCGGTTCGTACTGATGACATCAATGCGATCGTTGATACGCTCAAGGCCGAATATCATACATCGTTTGACGAAAAAACGACGGATGCGCTCATTGCGTTGTCGGGCGGGTATGTGCAGTATCTCCAGCTTGCCATCATCCGGCTTCATGAAGAAAAAACTATTCCTTCGGCAAAGGCTGAGCTTCTAGAACTGTTATCAAAGGATGAGCAGATCGTTTTCCAGTCAGAAGAACTTTTTGAAAGCCTCACCAAGGTCGAAAAAGAGATGCTTCTTCAGATCAAACAGGGGAATCCTCTGTCTCCCGAGCAAAAAGACTCGGCAAAATATTTATGGAATACGGGCATCGTGAAGGATGAAGGCGGAAAGACGATATTTTTCAGCCCGCTCTTCACGGAATATCTCGGCACACTTTCGATGGTTCTTACAACCGGCAAGGATTTTACCAAAAAAGAAAATTTACTCTATATATTCCTCAAAGCTCATGAGGATGAACTGTGTGAACGGGAGGCGATTATTGAGGCCGTTTGGCCGGAGAGCCGCGATCTCGGAGTCTCTGACTGGGCGATTGACCGGCTGGTGGCCCGACTTCGCGGGAAGTTAAAAGTTCATCACAGCCCCTATCAGGTGATGACCGTCGTCACCCGAGGATATAAACTCGTAAAAGTTTAATGTCATTCGCGAGGATGACAAAAAACTATCTGATCTCGTAACTCAACGATACATCAATGGTAATTTCGGATGTTCCCGGTTCTATCTGCGTCGGCGCAGTTGATGCAACGGCCCCGCCGCCCATGTCGGCTTTGGCAAGCATCGGGACCGGTCTTTGCTGTCCCCCTTCATTTTCACTGTAATCGATAACCCGTCCGAGCGTGAATCCGCCGGCCTTTGCAGCATCTGCTGCTTTTTTCTTCGCTTCGGCGACAGCAAGCTGCCGCGCGTCGTTTTCGACTTTGGTCTTGTCTGAAACATCAAACGTGATGCCGCCCACCTGATTGGCCCCGTTTGCCGTTGCGCTGTCAACGACGCCGTTGGCGTTATCCATGTTCCTCACTTTGATTGTGAGGTCGCTGGATGCCTGATAACCGGTGATTCGCGGAGTCGATGACTGATAGTCATACGTCGGTGAGATTGAGTAGTTGGACGTCTGAATGTCAGAAGCATCAATGCCCACTTTCTTCACTGCATCCGTAATTTTATTCATCTTGGTGTTGAGATCCTGCTGCACCGCTTTTACCGTGCTACCCTGACCCTGGACGCCGACATCAACTATCGCGATATCAGGCACAGCAGTGGCCTTTCCCTCGCCCGTGACGGTGAAAGAATCTGTTTTATTCGTTACGACGCTTGTGAGTGAAAACGGGATAGGTCCCACGAATTTTGTGTAAACGAATAGGGAGAGGAAAAAAACGATGACTGCTCCTGCGATATGTTTCATGATGCCTCCCTTAGATTCGCTTGCAAAAATTAATTTTTTGCTTAGCGAATATTAGCCCGCCGCTTGAACCGCTCTTTACGTCGTCTACGAATAGTAGTGAAAAGACGTAAAGTAAGGTTAGGCGGGCAACATGTTATTTTATTTATGCGCGTCTACATTCATTATACAGGCATCGACGAGGTTTTGCATAAGGCACGCGACATTGATCGGCCCTACACCGCCGGGTGTTGGCGTGTAAAATGCTGCGGTATCTGCAATATCCGTCTCATCGTAATCTCCGTGGAGTTTTCCGTCAGCCCCTTTCGCGAAGCCGACAGATATGAGCATGGTTCCGGGCTTTATATCGTTTTTTGTTAGGAGGTGTTCTTTTCCGACACAACTCACGATAAGCGAGGCTTGTTTGAGTATCCGGTCCCGGTTCTTCGTCGTTGAATGGATTATAGACGTCGCACAATCATACTTCTGAAACGCATGAGCGATGGGCTCCCCTGCCGTTTCGCCCCGGCCGATAATTGCAACTTTCTGGCTGTTGAGCCACGAAAGATAAGGTAAATGTATTAATTGCGCGTTGGTAAGCTCGCTGTGGATTTGCTCCAAAATCGTGAAAACTGCCCGTGCAACCGGCACTTCAAACGGTGAATTCGGGATAAAGCCGTCCACGTCTTTCCCCGCCGTCACAGAATTAAGGATGTCCCCTACTCCGGGCAGCGGTACCGGCCGTTGGACGATAAGACCGTGAACCGACGGGTCATTATTATAATGTGCGATTGCGGAGGCGAGAATTTCCGGCGTCGTACTTTTCTCCATCTGATCAAAGATGACATTCGCTCCTATTCTTGTGGCCGCCTTCTGTTTTTGGCGGATATACGATAACGATCCGGCGTCGTCGCCGACCAGAATAACCGCCATGGTGGGATTCACGCCAGCTTTCGTTAGTTTTGAGACCACATCACTAAGCTTCGTGAGGATGGTTTCTGAAAGGGCTTTTCCGTCGATGCGCATACGTAACTGAGGCTACTAAACGATACTATCCGATTCCTACTATCCATTGTATCAAAAATGATAGGCAATAATTCATTCTTTTTAGTAGCGTAGCGAAGCTCTGTAATTATCAGATGGTTTTTTGCATGATCACTCCTACATGTTCACCTGGGAACGATCCGCCTGTAGTGACGGGAAAGAGGGTTGCGGATTGAATCAGCCGAAGATTAGGAAGCCTATCAATGCGACTATACCCGAAATGGCCTTCTAGTGAACCTCCGGATCCGATAAAGTGTCCGTCCGGTTTTAGCACCCTGGCGATGGTTGGCAACAAGCCTTGATCGTAAAGCTGTTTACCCAGGTCCGGAATTCTAAATGCCATAATCGTATCGAAAAAATTATCATCTATCGGATCAAAATCAAGCATTCCGTTAAGTATAGCCTGAGCTCCATAACTATAATCGACAACCGCACCACGCGGAAATGTACTCAATTTATCCGTTTCCGGATAGCGGATCACGGGCTCATCGAGTAGAAGCGAAAGGTCGCAGCCAACAACATTATCAAAACAAGCGAGAAGGGATATCCGATCAGATAATTTTCTAAACTCCGATGCCACCGTGCAGACCAAGGCCCTTTCAGGAAAAATATGTCCCTGGCCGATAATGGCGACGTTTCCCTTTACCTGCTCTGACTTGAGGTTGAGCGGAGATATGTCATCTAAAAAATATCGGAGCAAATCAAATGATTGGTTGTCCGATATGCATTCACCGATCATTGATGTCCAGTTTGGACTGTCCGGGTAGGCCATATTACATGTTATTATATACTTGCCGACTGAAGAAAATCAAAAGAAGGTGGCTCTCGCGTATAACACTCACAAGGTTTACGTCATGCTATTTGAGGAAATTGGGGTGCAAGAGTGGGATTTTAAGACGTTTATCCAGACTTTTGATACTCATTTATCCACCGCAACAAATTCCATTACGGCACTTCCTCCCCGACCGGATATATTCATTGCATCATGTACTGCATCCCGAAGCGTTCCGGGTGAATTACGGTCAATTCCGTTATAACGATTGTTCGTATCAAACAAAACGACATCGGTTGATTCATCAGAAACAACCACAACCGGGTTTGGTTTGGCTAATTCATTACTATTGACGACGGTAAATTGAGCAACGACTTTTTCGTCAGCGGGGTCTGTATCGAGAATTTCAAGAAGGTCCATAAGCGATAATCCTTGTACGGAATACCCCAATGAAAATTTATAATAGTCATTTATATTTTTGTTATTATTCCACAATTGAACTAATGCTGAAGTGGCCCACTTATCGCGTGGTCGGGTGTGAAGAAGTGCTCGAACTGGTGTCCAAGATTCTAAACGGACAAATTCGCCCCGTTGTTTCGAGTCAGTGTTTAGGACTTTATCGTAGCAATACGTCACCACATTGTCCGGTTTAACCGCAATTACCAAGTCGCGCTGGAATAGATTTGGTGTAAAAGAATGATGGGCGTACGTGACGGTGATAATGAATGGAGCGTTTCCGACATTTTCCGGATGTATCTCCGGACTATAGGGCGAATGAATTGTTGTTTTGAGCTCTTCCCGTCTTGATTTAAGAAAGTTGGTACGATCGACTGTAATATATCCATTCGATAGAAGTGATGAAATCTGATGGTTGACGTTTGCCTCTGCAGGAAAGATAAAAGCTCCGTGATTAGCCAAACCGACCAGCAATTGCGAGGCACGATCAATCGGCATAGCGGCTTCGCGTTTTTCAATGATCACTTGCGGATCCTGGTCAACTGATTGCATAGAGTAAGAAATCTAGGCAGAGGGCTGTAATGGGCCGATCATAGCGGGAATTATTTATTTTGTCAAACCACCAGAGGTGGTTTTTGTAAAATTACTCCCACGTAGTTTAGAAACGGGCGTCCGAAGAGAGGCGTCACATGTGTGGCTTGAATAACATCCATTCCTTGAATGCCGTTTTGTTGCAGATCCTGATACAAATGCTCATCGATGTGACCGGAACCGATAAACACTCCGCCGGGCATCAGTTTGGAACACAACAAGAATTCTAATACGCCGGTCTTAAGCTGTTCACCGAGTTCCTCGGACTGGAATTCAAAAATGGCGTTAAACGAAGATGATGGGAGATGGTTTCTAAAGACATGTTCTATAGTATCAAGCGAGTAATTCGCGACTCCCCCGTGCGGTAATGCCTTCAATTCTTCCGGCCAAGGGAAGTTTTCTATGTGCGTTGTTGGATGCAGAACCGCCCCTGGGCTATAGTTAGAGGACTTGGGGCTAACGTAGATGAGTTTGGAAATATCCCCGTTCAGTATTCGGAAACGCGTTTCGGGAGTACAGAGCAGGCATCGTTCGGGAAGCGCATCATCCTGGCCCATGACGATGATGTCGCCGCTCAGGTATTGCCCGTCAATCCTCATTTGCTTCACCTCATTCACTAGTACGGAATATTCACCCCCGGGATCTTCTAACTCTCTTTTGATTATGGGCATTTCTTCCAGCTTCTCTATGTAGTTCATAGGTGAGCGGATTATAGCAGGTTATACTGGTTCAAGAATGTTTATTGAAGGCGTACGTTGTGTGATGCGTGGACTTTTGGTGAGCTCAGAGTAAAGTTGCTTGGTTTATTTAGTAAGGCACGTCGCGGCGGCGATGGTGTCGCCCTTGTCCGCGAAGCGCATGAGGATGACGCCGCTCGTAGCCCGACCGAGGCGCGGAACTGAGTTAATCGGAAGCTTCACGACCTGGCCTTTGATGGATGTGAGAATGACGCTGTCGGTTTCAGCAGGGACGATTTGGGAAACGACCACTTTTCCGGTTTTATCCTTCACTTCCGCGACCTTCACTCCCTGACCACCGCGTTTCTGCTTCGGGAAATCCTTGATTGCCGTTTTTTTGCCAATCCCCTTCTCCATGACCGTCAGGAAATCGCCTTTCCGGGTTTCATCATTGATGACATCAACGCTCACAACAAAATCGGGGCTCTTAAGGAGAATTCCGCGTACACCCATGGTGTCTCTCGCCGTCGGACGGACTTCGGATTCGGAGAACCTGATTGATTTGCCGTCATGGGAGACGATAAGAAGGTCATCGGCGCCGCTTGTAAGCTTTGCCCATGCAAGCTCGTCGCCTTTTTCAAGTTTGATAGCGACAATGCCGCTTCGTCTGATATTTTCATATTCGGAGAGCTTCGATTTCTTAATGGTCCCGTTTTTCGTGGCCATAATGATGAATCCGACGCCTTTTTCTTTCTGTTCCTGCCTTTTAAGCGAATACGCAAGGACTGAGGTCACTTTTTCGCCCGATTCGGTGTTAATAAGATTTACAACCGCCTGACCCTTGGCCTGGCGCGATGTCTCCGGGATGTCCCAGACGCGGACCTGATAGACCCGGCCCTTGTCCGTGATAAAGAGCATATTATCGTGCGTCTGCGCAGTAATGATCTTATCGATCGTATCCTCTTCTTTGGTCGTCATGCCGATGACACCTTTGCCGCCACGCTCCTGCATCTTAAACGTGGTTCGTGGGAGGCGCTTAATATAACCCGATTCGCTCATCGTGATGATGACGTCTTCGTTTGCGATAAGCTGCTCTTCGCTGAATTCGCCGACTTTGCTCTTATAGACTTTGGTTTTCCGTACATCGCCGTATTTTTCTTTGAGCTTCAGAAGTTCGTCTTTGATAACCTTGAGAATTTTTTCGGGGTGGGAAAGGAGATCGTTCAAATATGCAATGGTTTCCCGGATCATCGCAAGTTCGTCCTCGATTTTCTGACGCTCAAGGGCGGCAAGCTTCCGGAGCTGCATATCTAGGATTGCGGTTGTCTGAATATCGGAGAGCCCGAACCGTTTCATCAATTTCTGCTTAGCTTCATCGGCGTCTTTACTCTTTTTGATAATCGAGATTACTTCGTCGATGTGGTCAACGGCGATTTTTAACCCCTCAAGAATGTGCTCGCGTGCTTTGGCCTCCCGAAGTTCAAATTCACTCCTGCGTCTTATGACGTCATGGCGGTGTTTTACATATTCTTCCAAAATCAATTTGAGTGAACAGGTTTGTGGCGTATTATCGACGAGTGCGACAGTATTGACCGGGAAGGTGGTCTGGAGCGCCGTATATTTAAATAGGTTGTTAAGGACCTGTTTGGGACGTGCATCACGTTTGAGCTCGATATAGACGCGGATTCCGCGGCGGTCAGACTCATCCCGGAGGTCCGAGATTCCCTCAAGCTTTTTTTCATGGACGAGGTCAGCAATTCTTGCGACCAACACCGCTTTATTGACCTGATACGGAAGCTCGCTGATGGCTATTGCCGACTTACCGTTTCCGATATCTTCAATCTCAGCTTTGCCCCGCATAACGATTTTGCCACGGCCGGTCGTGTAGGCTGCTTTAATTTCATTGATGTCGTAGATGGCTCCTCCGGTCGGGAAATCAGGTCCCTGGATGTGTTCCATGAGCTCATCGACCGTTATGTCAAACGACATGATCGGTTTGCCGTATGCCGTGTCGCCGGCTTTCGCGGTTTTTTCCGGTTTTTCAACTTTTGTTTTAGCGATGAGGTGTACGATGGCGTCGACGACTTCCGAAAGGTTGTGCGGCGGGATTTTCGTGGCCATACCGACGGCGATTCCCTCGCTTCCCATGAGTAATAAATTTGGTAGTTTCGCAGGGAGATAGACCGGTTCATCGATAGCCCCGTCAAAGTTCGGGATAAAGTCGACGGTTTCCTTTTCGATATCAAACAGCATTTCGTCGGCAATACTGGCTAAACGACACTCGGTGTACCGCATGGCAGCAGGTGGGTCTCCGTCAATGGAACCGTAGTTTCCCTGGCCGTCCACGAGCCGATAACGCATGGAAAATTCCTGCGCAAGCCGGACTAATGCCTCATAAACCGGGGCGTCACCGTGCGGATGGTATTTTCCAAGTACTTCTCCGACAACAGATGCACTTTTTTTATACTTCGACGTGTGGTGAAGTCCCATCTGGTGCATGGCAAATAGAATCCTGCGGTGGACGGGTTTCATGCCGTCACGGACGTCGGGGAGAGCACGCGCGACAATGACGCTCATTGCATAGTCGAGATACGACTTCTGCATTTCAGTGACGACTTCCGATTGATTAATTTTTCCGATATCCATAACAATATAATAAATAAACCGTTACAAATTACGTCGGCAATTCCCTTAATGGATAAAACCAGCGATAAGGAGCGCCACGATGTTGACCACTTTGATCATCGGGTTAATGGCAGGACCCGCTGTATCTTTGTATGGGTCACCGACCGTGTCTCCTGTGACTGCTGCCTGATGGGCAGGAGATCCTTTGCCTCCGAAGTGGCCTTCCTCAATATACTTTTTGGCGTTATCCCATGCGGCTCCGCCGGTTGTCATTGAGAGACCGACGAATAGACCGGTCGTGATTGTCCCGACGAGCATTCCGCCCAACGCTGCGGATCCTAAGAGGAATCCGACGAGAATAGGTGCAACAACCGGGATAAGCGCCGGCACGATCATCTCGTGGAGGGCGGCCTGTGTCACGATATCAACAGCCTTCCCGTATTCCGGTTTTGCTTTCCCCTGCATAATGCCTTTGATGGTCTTAAACTGGCGGCGGACCTCGATAACGACCGCACCCGCTGCTTTCCCGACGGCCTCCATGGCGAGCGCTCCGAAAACGTACGGAAGCGACGCGCCGATGAATAGTCCAATGAGCACCATCGGATCATCAAGTTTAAATACCGCCCGTCCGTGTAATTCCTGCGTATAGCTTGCAAATAACACAAGCGCCGCAAGACCGGCCGACGCGATTGCATAGGCCTTCGTCACGGATTTTGTTGTGTTGCCAACCGCATCAAGAGCATCCGTGATATCCCGAACTTCAGCCGGTTGGTTGGTCATCTCAGCGATGCCCCCGGCGTTGTCCGTAATGGGGCCGAATGCGTCAATAGATACAACGATCGCTGTCAACGACAGCATGGCCATTGCGGCAACTGCGACGCCATAGAGTCCAGCGAGTCCGAATGCCACGAATATCGCGGCAGAAATCAGGATAACGGGCGCGAATGTAGACTTCATCGAAAGGGCAAGCCCCGCGATGATGTTCGTCCCGTGACCTGTATTTGATGCGTCAGCTAAATGTTTGACTGCACCATAGCTTTTGGACGTATAAAATTCAGTGATACCGACCATGCCGATCGTCACCACGATGCCGATTAAACTCGCAAGGAACAAATTGAACGTCGGAAACGATCCGTTACCGTTCATAAGATGCTGCGTGATGAAAAAGAAAAATACAGCCGAAACTCCTGATGCGGTTAATAAACCACGATACAGAGCCGGCATGATTTTCTTGTCCCGGCCCAGTTTCACGGCAAATGTACCGATGATTGATGCAACGATTCCGCCCGCGCCTACAACCAGCGGGAAAAGGAGTGCATTGCCAAACGTCGGCATGAGGAGATGTCCCAAAAGAATGGCGGCAACGGCTGTGACGACATAGGTTTCAAATAAGTCAGCTGCCATTCCGGCGTCATCTCCGACGTTGTCGCCGACGAGATCGGCTATGACTCCGGGGTTCCGCGGATCATCTTCGGGAATCCCCTTTTCAATTTTTCCGACCATATCGGTGCCGACATCGGCGCCTTTTGTATAGATACCGCCGCCCAAACGGGCAAATACGGAAATAAGCGAACCGCCGAATCCCAATGCTACAAGCGGCTTAAGGTCGAGAACCATTCCGCCTATATGAGTAAGCACAAGATACATGACGGAAACAGAAAGGAGCGCAAGGCCGGCAACCATAAGTCCGGTGACCGCGCCTCCTGAGAATGCAACGGCAAGCGCCTGGGCCAAGCCTTTTTTAGCTGCCTGTGATGTTCTGACGTTAGCGCGGACAGCAATATTCATGCCGATGAATCCCGCAGTGGCGGAACAGGCGGCACCAATGGCAAATGCCAAGGCCGATACCCATCCGAGTGAGAGCCCGAGAAGGATAACGATGACGATTGATAAAATACCGATAGTTTTATACTGTCTTTTGAGGAATGCCTGTGCGCCTTCGGCGATAGCATGGGCTATCTCGTTCATATCCGGCGTGCCCATGGGGAGTTTAATGATGTTTTGCGATAAAATAAGTCCGTATACGACTGCTGCAAGTCCTGAAAAAATTGACAGAGCTACATAATTCATATAATTCCTCCTTATTTACCAGTTATTACAAGATTGTACCAAATTTTAGCCTCAATAACACAAATTCCCTCTCTATTATATATCTTTATCCTGCCGTATGTCCTTCGGCATTTCACGCCTCAGAACCCCCGTCAGCTAGGTCTTCATTATATATCTAAAGAGCGCCTTAGTCCCTCGCATTCGCTCGGGACTTCGTCAGCTAACTCCAAATTATATATCCAAAGTACCGCCTTAGTCCCTCGCATTCGCTCGGGACTTCGAGTGCTAAAGCTCATTATATATCTAAGGTAGCACTCTTAGCATGCGTCTGGATGAACCGCTTCCTCGGCGGTACTTCATCACCCATAAGCATGGCAAATACCTGGTCCGCGGCTGCTGCGTCTGCAATCATAATCTGGCGCATCACGCGGTTTTTCGGATTCATGGTCGTTTCCCAGAGCTGCTCGGGGTTCATTTCTCCCAAACCTTTATACCGCTGGATGTTCGGTTGTCCTTTGATTTCCGCTGCGTGCTTCTTGAGGTACTCATCGCGTTCTTCATCAGAGTACGCATAAAAGATGAGTTTTCCTGTCGTTATTTTATAGAGCGGGGGCTGAGCGATATAGAGGTGACCCTTCTCAATGACATACGGAAGATGTCGGTAGAAAAAAGTCAAAAGAAGCGTCATGATGTGTTCGCCGTCGACGTCGGCATCCGTCATGATGACGATGCGGTGGTAACGGAGTTTCTCGGGATTTAAGCTCTCAGCGATTCCCATCCCGAGGGCGATGACGAGCGCTTTGAGTTCTTCAAATTCGACGATTTTATCCAGGCGTGCGCGCTCGGTATTAAGGATTTTTCCACGAAGGGGCAATATGGCCTGGAATTTGCGGTCACGCCCCTGCTTTGCACTGCCGCCTGCTGAGTCTCCCTCGACAATAAATAACTCGGAAACCGACGGATCTTTTTCCTGACAGTCAGCCAGTTTTCCGGGAAGCGATGCGCCTTCAAGAGCTCCCTTTCGTATGATTGCATCTTTGGCGGCTTTGGCGGCGAGGCGAGCCTTAGCTGCGAGATAGACCTTCTCAAGGACCTTTCGGCCTTCCGTCGGATTTTCCTCAAAATAGGTGTCCAATCCTTCCTTGACCGCTGACTGGACGAATGGCTGTACCTCGGCGTTCCCCAGTTTTCCTTTGGTTTGGCCCTCAAACTGCAGATTCTGCGACGGCATTTTGATATATACGACAGCCGTCAATCCTTCGCGGGTGTCATCGCCGGTGATGCTGTCGTCGCCGTTTTTATTGGCGCCGATCTTTTTTGCATAGTCATTGATTGCGCGGGTTAAGGCCATCCGGAATCCGGTTAAGTGCGTGCCCCCCTCAACGGTGTAGATGACGTTGACATACGACTCAACGGTTTCCGAGAATCCGTCATTATATTGGATCGTCACTTCGGCTTCGATATCACCGTCAGTCGACGTTTTTTTGATCGTGATCGGATCATGGAGGACGATTTTGTTCCGGTTTAACGCCTTGACGAGTGACGAGATGCCGCCTTCAAAATAGTAGTTTGCAATCTCTCCCGTCCGCTCGTCGACGAGATGAAACGCGAGACGCGCGATAAGATACGCACGGTCGCGGACTTGTTTTTTAACGGTTTCAAAATTAAGTTCAATACCTTCTTTGAAAATTTCCGTATCCGGCATGAAGGTCACGATCGTACCGGTGTCTTTGGCTTTTCCGGTTTTTTTCACCGGTCCCTGCGGAACGCCGCGTTTATGCGTTTGTTCAAAGATGCCTCCGTCGCGGTGTACTTCAAGATGAAGACTGCTTGAAAGTGCATTGACGACCGACGCGCCTACTCCATGAAGACCGCCTGAAACCTTATACGCTTTTCCTTCAAATTTGCCGCCGGCGTGGAGTTTGGTCAGGACGAGTTCCATAGCGGGGACATTATATTTCGGTACTTTATCAACGGGGATTCCCCGGCCGTCGTCTCTGACGGTTGCGCTGTTGTCTTTATGGATCGTCACCCAGACGTTTTTTGCATAGCCACCAAGCGCCTCATCGATCGAGTTATCAATAATTTCGTTAAGACAATGCTGAACGCCGGCCAAGGATGTCGAGCCGATGTACATGGCCGGGCGCTTCCGGACCGGCTCAAGGCCTTCTAGTACGACGATCTGTTCACCAGTGTAAGTATCTTTTGCCATTATTGGGTTTAAGAAAAAAAAGAAGCTTTCAAAGCTCTCGAATCATCATACACTATCATCTTTTTCTTGTCTAGACTTCTTGTTATTACGCTTTAGGCGAAGTGATTACTGTATTGATAAATCTAATATGTTCGGCGTAGGATAAAGATATGGATGCACAAAATATGCCTACGGGGGGAGTACTCGTTCTTATCCGCCACGGTGAATCTGAGTGGAATGCGAAAAATATCTGGACGGGGCTTACGGACATCGGACTTACCCCAAAAGGTGAAGATGAGGCGCGCAAAGCAGCGCATACATTAATGGATATCCGTTTTGACGCTGCATTTACCTCAAATCTCAAACGCGCTAATGAAACGCTTAGAATAGTTTTGGAAACGCTTCACCAGAGCGGTGTTCCCGTTACTAAAAACCAGGCCCTTAATGAGCGCGATTACGGCATCTATACCGGGAAAAATAAACTTGAGATTCACGCATCGCTCGGAGATGCCGAATTTTTAAAGCTGAGGCGGGGGTGGGATTATCCGATCCCTTCAGGGGAAAGTTTAAAACAAGTATATGGACGCGTTATCCCCTACTATAAAGAACAGATCGCTCCTCTACTCATTCAGAGGAAGCGCGTAATCATTGCAGCACACGGCAACAGTCTCCGGGCTCTCATTAAATATCTTGACCATGTGTCCGATGACGATATCAGTAATGTAGAACTTGCGACCGGTGAAGTTGTCCTTTATCACATTGATTCCGGGGGGTCCGTTGTTTCGCGGGAGTCGCGTCATGCCGCAGGTTAAAGATCCAGGAGCGTGCAATCAAGTACAAGACGCGGATTGACGTTCACATCGAGTTGTCTCGCGGCCCGCATAAGGAGCCGGAGGAGTCTGGCATACGCCAATCGTTCCCGTCCGGCTGCCGATTTCAGAAGCAGTTGGTTTCCGGTTTTTATCGCACTCTGCGTCCAATTTTTGGCTTTGATCCGGTCATCAGCGACCGTATCGACAAACGATAATTTTTCCCCGGTTGTGAAACGGAAAAGGTCGGTAATTGTTTTTGTCTCTTCCTGGGTCACATCGCTTGTTTTTTCCGTAAGGGGGATTACCGTGCAGCGCGAGATAATAGTCGGAAGAACAGCATCAGCTGACTGAGCCGTGAGGATGATAAATGCACTGGGTGGAGGTTCTTCAAGAAGTTTAAGGAGCGCATTTTGGGCTTCTGTCGTGAGACGTTCTGCGTGCATAATGATGCCGACCGTGCGGTCCGACTGAAACGGGGTGAGCATCAGTCTTTTCTGAAATTCTCGGACCGCCCCGATGCCGATATGTTCTTCCTCATCAGTGATGAATATTTGATCCGCAGGTGCGATCCTCCAATCGGCCAGGAATTTTTGAACTTTGTCCGCCCGTATTTCTTCATTCCCGCCGGCAATAAAGTATGCGTGCATATTGCAATATTACTGCAAACTATGAATAATGGATATATCACCTATGCCCGGTACTGCCCAGGAAATTTTAGCTATTCTCGTTAGTGATCGACGCTTAAGTCAAGCAGAAGCCGACGGCGTCATGACGCAGTCGCTGTCAAGCGGAGAGGCCGTTGAGGACATACTCCGTAAAAAACATCTGCTAAGCGATCTCGATTTTGCCAAAGCCCGTGCAAAATCATTGGGTATTCCGTTCGTGACGCTAGCCGGAAAGGCTATTGCGCCAGATATCGTGAGTTACATTCCGGAACCCGTGATCCGGCGGTATACGCTTCTCCCCTTTCAATTTGACAATCAGACGAATGAACTATCCGTCGCGATGATTGACCCCCTTGACTTCCAGGTTATCGAATTTTTGGAAAAAAAGTCGGGGAAAACGATCCGTGCGTTCATGGGTGTTAAAGATGACATCCTTGCAGCTATAGACACAACGTACACCCAGAATCTGGGTGAGGATGTCACTGCAGCGCTGAAAGAAACAGAAACATCGGAGATCAAAACCTATGAGGCGGGCCGTCTTGGTGAAGTCATACGGGAAGCTCCGATTGCACAGATCGTTTCTGCCACTCTTGAGCAGGCGATGCAACTCCGTGCGTCTGATATTCATGTGGAACCGCAGGATGGCGACACGAGAATCCGCTATCGTGTAGACGGCATTCTTCAGGAGCGGCTGGTCTTACCGAAACGGCTTCATGATGCGGTTGTTTCACGTATCAAAATTTTGGGTAACATGAAAATCGATGAGAAACGGGTACCTCAGGACGGACGTTTTAATTTTAAGATGGGCGATCAGGAGGTTGACCTTCGTGTTTCGACGCTGCCGACGGTAAACGGTGAAAAAATCGTCATG
>CAYLQG010000019.1:0-18816 GCA_964385705.1 uncultured Gammaproteobacteria bacterium | reverse complement strand
GTTATGGTTTGTTCGACGAAATGAAACCCAACCTGATCGAGAAGATGAATCATCGGATATTCTTTCGGCGGAATTTTTATCACAAGAAGGTCACCTTTTTTTAGGTTGAGTGTATTCTGGAGTCTATTGATAAGCTTTTCGAGCGTGGTTAATGAGGTAGTCGAAATATGCTCGATTTCTAGCGTTGTGTTGTGCAAGTAATCGCTATCCCAGGGAATAATTGCATATTGTAGAGACGATCGACCATTTTGAAGCACCTTGGTTTTTGTGGTAAACATACTCTTTCTACGTATGGGATTGACTATACCATAAAATATTACGTCACAATAGCCATAATATTTATCGCAACCTTTCATCAGGAGGCAATATTATTGGTATTCCAATACAATACTTGCTACAATTCTCGCAATTATGAAAACCTCACAAAGAATGTATATACCATTTAATAAACCTCATTTTTCAGGAAAAGAACTAACATATATTCGTCAGGCCCATGCGCAACGACAACTTGCCGGAGATGGGTATTTTACAAAGTTGTGTCAACAGTGGCTTAATAACACGTTGGGTTGTGACTTTAGTCTATTGACTCACTCCTGTACGGCAGCCATAGAGATGATGGCGATTTTAACGAATATTAAACCCGGGGATGAAATAATAATGCCCGACTATACGTTCGTGAGTACTGCAAATGCTTTTGTTCTACAGGGTGGTGTGCCGGTATTTGTTGATATCCGCCCGGATACATTAAATATAAACGAACATCTCATTGAACAAGCGATTACAAAAAAAACAAAAGCAATTGTCCCCGTGCATTATGCGGGTGTCGGCTGCGAGATGGACACTATTTGTGCGATAGCCAAAAAAAATAAGTTACTTGTGCTTGAAGACGCTGCTCAGGGAATGCTCGCACAGTATAAAGGAAAATATCTCGGTTCTATTGGCGATATGGCGGCTATGAGTTTTCATGAGACGAAGAATGTCATATCTGGTGAGGGTGGCGCAATTTTTTTAAACAAATCCAGATTTGTTGAACGAGCTCAGATCATACGCGAAAAAGGAACGAATAGAACAAAATTTTTTCAGGGCCGAATAGATAAATATACTTGGGTCGATATCGGATCTTCTTATTTACCCGGAGAAATTATCGCAGCGTTTCTAATGGCTCAACTGGAAAAGGCAGATATTATTACAGAGAAGAGGGTAAAACTATGGAATAGATATCATCGAGAATTGGAAGATCTTGAGTATGCCGGGTATATGAGAAGGCCAATAGTGCCTGAGTATGTTAAATTTAATGCCCATATATATTATATTTTAACAAAGAGCAAAGAGGATAGAATTGGACTTATCGATTTGTTAAAGAAGAACGGGATACTTGCAGTCACGCATTATGTCCCGCTCCATTCATCGCCAGGAGGTAGAAGGTTTGGTCGTTTTAGCGGCAGCATGAAGGTAACGAATAACGCAGCAGACACCTTAATCCGCTTACCGCTTTTTTACGATTTGAAGCAAAAGGAACAGAGTGACATTATTCAGATTGTCCACGATTTTTATAAACATAAAAGGTAGAAGTACTGTACACTTCGGACCACATTTATCGCCATGACTATATAAAGTCTACCTGTGCTACAATTCAGTGGATTTCATTATGAAACCAGAAAATAAATGCCTTGTCGTTATTCTACTAATCGGGTTATTGTTATTTTTTATTCCCTTTTTTTGGTTAAAACTGGGTTTTGTTGACCTTGGCGGCGATGCCGGAAGATTATATTTTATCGATCCTTACGCGATGATGAAATATATATATAGTCAGCAGAATGTTTTTGGTTCAACGATATATGCGATGCTTCCGTATCTTTTATATCTATCCATAATACATATTGTAATTTTATCGCCAACATACATGATCGCATTCGATCATGGATTACAGTTGTCTCTTGCGTTTATTTCAATGTATTTTGTTATTCGTGAGCTAATGCCTCAGATAAAACATGATGCCTCAGTTTTCTCGGTGGCGCTGACATGCGGTATCGTCTATGTTGGATTTATTACAAAGACCGGCTGGGTGACTTCTCTTGAGACACAGTATCAGATTTTTCTAAACCCTCTTACTTTTTACTTTCTGCTTCGTTATTTGAAGACTTCTCGCTTTATATATGCGACTCTATTGTTTATTCTCTCTATTGTATATTCTTTTAATTTTGGATTTTCCAGTACCCCTCAGCTCATGGCGTTTTATCCATCAATTTTTCTATTTCTCTATATATATTTTAGGGTAATCTTACGTCAATCGATCCCTTGGAAATCCTTCTTATTGCTTTGTGTGTCCTTCCTTTTACTCCATGCGTTTCATCTTCTACCAGCGTTGGCGACTGTGTTCTCAAAAGATAGTCAGGTGCACATGAATATTTTTTCCAGAACAAGTATTGAAAACAATGGTGTAACATACTTTGATGCAAATCGGCAGACACTCGGTAAGCTTAGCGAAGAACTTTTCGGATCACCATCGTCGGGCGGGAGGACGATACTCACTCTTATTATTCCACTCATCACTTTTTCCGGTTTTATTAAAAAGAAATCAAAACTTCTTTGGTTAACAGGGCTATTTTTTGCAGTAACTTTTTTCCTCGTTAGCGCGAACATTACAAATGTGGGCGTCAGGCTCTATAGAAAATTGTTTTACATTCCAGGTTTTACGATGTTCCGGTCCTTTAACGACAAATGGTATTACACGTTTATTTTCTTTTATGCCTTACTATTTGGATTGTCATTTTATGCACTACTTAACAAAAAAAAGCACCTCGTTACAGCAGTGGCAAGCATTTTAGTTATTATAAGCGTCATATATAGAATCGCGCCATTTATTCAGGGGAAATTTTATCAAACCACGCTCTATCAGTCACGAAGCGTCCCGGTGATCTTTAATATAGATCCGAATCTTATAAGCGCTTTATCGTATGTTAAGAAACTTCCTGATGACGGAAAGGCGCTGACGTTACCACTTACACTTCCATACGAGCAGGTTATTTATGGAAAAAGCGGTGGCGCATATGTTGGCTTATCTATGGTTCGATTTATTGGAAACAAAAATGATTACCCCGGATTTTGGATGTTCGGTCCTCATAGAGATACGCTTGTTGGTGTTTTAAAAGATGTTAATGTTCATGAACTCGTTCAACTCTTATCGATTTTGAATATCCGTTATATTTTTCGCGATACTGACCCGCGGATAATGAATGATTTTCCTCATTATCCATATCTTAATTATCCTTTTGACTCGACTGTTGATTTACCGGTTCTTAAAAACCAGGATGGCTACGATCAATTGATGAAATCATTACCGCTTACAACCCAATACAAAAAAGGCTTTTTTGAAATCATGAAACTCAGCGATTCCGTTGTACGGCCGCAGATATATATTCCGGACATAATATACGCCTCTCAATCAGACTTGCTCTCGGGCACCTCTTTCCGATCTGCCTACGTTGATGATGGTATGTGCGGAGGTACTGCGCTTTGCAATGTCGTGGACACAAGCATTCCTACATTGAGGTTTAAGAAAGTTTCGCCGCAAAATTATTCATTTCAATTGAGTGTAGGAACGCGACACGATCCCTTCGTTGTTGTTCTGAGTGATGACTATCAATCAAGTTGGACCATGGCTATTGATGGAACTCATGATTTGCAAGGCGTACGGCATTTAGAGGCGAACGGATATGCAAACGCATGGGTTATCGATCCCACACAATTAAACCGTTCGGTAACAATAAGCGGCGAAATTTTCTTACGGTTTCAAAAATATTTTACCTTTGGTTGGATTTTGTCAATCGGAGCAGTAGTAGTATTTGTGAGTACGGCCATTATCTTGGTTGCGAAAAAATATGAAAAAAGTAAATAACCGTATAATAATTCCAGTCTCTCTGTTTCTTATAGCCGCAATGATCGGGATAGTCGTTATGGACCTTTTATATAAATTCGGAAATTACGATACGCCGTTTATGCTAGAATTCGTGTTGTATTTACTGTACACCTTCTTAAGGCGATCGACGAGCAAATTAACATTTATTGTCGTAATACTTTTTATAGTGAGTATGGGAATTTCGTACATAACTGCCGGGTCAACCCGTCTGACAGAGCGCTTTGGAGAGTGGTTTTACCTTTACTTTATATTTGGTCTTATACAATACGGTAGAGAATTTTGGCTGACAAAGAATATATGAAATGTTTGATATGCGGAGATCAAAACTGGGAATATTTATTTCCGGCGCGCGACCGGATGTTCGGTATAGCCGGTAAGTTTTCGGAGTACCGATGCGGAAATTGCGGATTTGTCAGGCTCGATCCGCAGCCATCCCGAAAAGAATTGCCAAAATATTATCCGTCAACGCACTACTATTCGTATAGCGCTGAGACAAAGCGAAGTTTCTTTGGAAGCATCCGATCATATATGGTTACTCATTTATATCAGCCAACTTTTTTTTCCCGGGTTCTTGAATCTTTTTTACGTGTTCCCGCAATGCCCAGGCGAATTCGAAAGGGGAAGATTCTTGATATCGGGTGTGGAAGCGGGGATACCTTATCATTGCTTCAGTCTGTCGGATGGGAATGTTACGGTCTTGATATTGATACGCATGCGATAGATGCCGCTCATAAACGCGGGCTCAAGCACGCAGCACTTGGTTCATATGAGGCAATGAAGAAATATCAGGATAACTTTTTTGACGTCATACGACTTTATCACGTCATTGAGCATCTGCCGGACCCTTCAGACTGCTTAAAACTTGCCCGAAAAAAGTTGAAACCCGGAGGAGAAATAATTATCGGAACCCCGAATATCGGAAGCATTATCGCACGCATCGCGAGACAGTATTGGTACAACCTTGATTGTCCGAGGCATCTATATTTATTTACTCCTTTTACGTTACGCAAGCTACTGCAAAAGAATAACTGGACGGTGTTTAATACGACATTTTGCTCAGCCGGCGGATGGATAGGGAGCATCCAATACATCATTAAGGACAAACTTGCAGATAGTATTGATCTTATTAACCAGCCGATTTTAATTATGTTATTCTATCCTCTGGAATGGGTACTGGATAAATTAAATTTGGGTGATGTATTTGTTGTACGCGCAACGAAATAAACTATTTCTAATTTCTAAATTATCATGGATTTATTCTTAAGGATAAAAAACTTCGTGAAGAAGCACTGGAAAGGCTGCATTCTTGTGCTTCTGATAATTTCACTATTCCTCATACCACTATTGTGTTGGGGGAATTTATATATAGTTGGAGGCGATGACGCTCGATTGTATTATATTATCCCACAGTTATACCTGCGGAATTTTTCGTTCAATGTCATCACGAACAATACGCTCGGCGGAAATCTTGGATATTTACCGGTAAGTTACTATGTACCGTTACTCTCAATTATTTATTTGCTCAAAATAGTATTGCCCTACATTAACACACAACTTCTTGCATACGGCGCAATCTTATCGCTCGGTTTCTACTTTTTTTATCTGTTCCTTCAAGAATGGACAGATAAAAATAATTCATATATTTTTTTAGCAGAAATAGTCTCCTCACTGTCATATGTATTTTCCAACTATCTGACGAAAACGTTTTACCAACATCAACAGCTTTCTATCTACCTGATTTTAGTGGTGCCCGGGATGTTGTATCTCTTTACGCGCGGTGTTAAGACAAAAAATATGGTTTTTATCATATTGTCCGCTTTATTGTATTCTATTTGCAGTTCCACAGTTTTATCACTTCCATGGTTTCTTCCCGTCTTATTTACTTCATTACCGTTGCTTTTATATTTCTTTTGGAATCATAAGGAGCATTTCATAAGGGCAGCTGTCATATTTGTTCTCATTACTGTGTGCACTAACGTCTATTGGATCGTTCACTACATTATTCCGATGGTATTTAAAACCAGTGATGGTACGTTCACCGGATACGTCTATTCGCAGGCGTTCAGAAATCAGAATCATGATTTAATAGAGGCACTTGCGTCTCTAAACGATCCGGTAAATCAAATGTTAAGTACCGTCAGGACATCCTGGCAGAATCAGCCGGGTATGGTTGTTGCTCAATATTTAGGAATTATATATTTAGGCATAATCTTAGTCGCTGGTGCAACCATTTCCAAAGCCAAAAAATCTCTTCGCTTTCTCTATATTATTTCATTCATTGGATTAGTTATAGCAATGCTTTTCGTCACTCCGAATTTCGGCCAATGGAACATATCACTTTTTGAATTATTTAATGATCGCGTGCCGTTTTTCGTCATGTTTAGGAATATGTACGACAAGTTTTCACTAGCGATAGCCCTTCAGTACGCATTCGCACTGTTTATTTCCCTCGTTGTTATCGGTGAAACATTTAAATCATCAATTGTTCGGTACGTCTGCCTAATAATTATTTTCGCACTAAGTATGTCGAGAGCAGTACCTTACATTTTTCCTCAATATAACGACGCGGCCTACTCGACACGAATTAGCGGGCAGATGAATGAGGATTTTATTCATCTTACTAGTTATATAGCAGGGCAGCATTCACCCTCCCGATACGTATGGCTTCCGTTAACATTTCCCGGATACGTGTATATTGGCGATCAATTACATCCTAATCATTTTTATACAGGTATTTCACCGTTGCAATTATTCGCCGGGGCAAGCGATATCGCCGGATTTTACGGCGTACAAACGTCGGCCGATCCCGAATTGAATTGGAAGATATTGGAACTGTTTAAAAAACATTCCTACGGCACAATTGTCAGAATTTTGCAGGATCAGAATGTCCGCTATGTTATCGTAAATCACGAACAGGCACCCTTACAGCTTTACAATATGCTAAACAATTACGATCTTATTGCGTATCAATCAAAGGAGTACCAGCAAGTTCTTTTAGGTCGTAAAATTCGGGATTTTGGAACTCGGTATACTCTTTACAATATTAATGATCAGTTTTCATCCCCGACAGTCTTTTTAACAAATACGATACAGGGCTCTATCTCTGATGTGCATGAAGTTCAATTTAACAAGGTGCGAAGCGGATTCTATGATGTCGTCCTTAGCGCATCCAAATCTGCTGAGTTGGTGCTTTTGGAGCCATACAGTGGTTTATGGAGGCTTGATTTGGTAAGTGGTACTACCATTCATCCGGTTAAGGCGGTACAGGACATTGCTTTCAATTTTGGCAACGCCTGGGAAATTAATCCATCGCAACTATTTCAACGATATCCGGGATTGGTTGAACAAAAAAGTAATGGCATCTATTTGATCCACCTTCATATAACATTTTGGCCGACTTCTGTAACAATACCCGCTGGTATTATAAGCATTGTGAGTATGGGGATTGCGGTGTTAGCTTGTGTCTGGGCTTGGATGTTAAAAAGAAAAAGGGAATAGTATGAAAAAAATTACCAAAATAATACTTGTTCTCACTCTACTCATTGCCGGGATGATTCTTGGGATTTTCTGCTATGAAGAGACGTTCGTAACTACCATACTTCACTATCACGATAATAATGTATACAGTGCATATTCCGCTCTTCCTTTAACTAAAGGCACAGTAATCCATGGTCGGGTGACTGCGGCATATGATAATTTCGGAACAATAAAAATTCGGTTAAATACGTTTTCCCGTTTTAACTCGGCTCACTTAACATTTCGTCTTCGAAAAGTCGGGGATAGTGCTTGGTTTGTTACGAACACCTATGTGACGGATCGGTTTCCTAATGGACTATTGTTTCCCTTTGGATTTGCTCCAATAGCTGATTCAAAAGGGAAATCCTATGAATTTGAATTATCATCGTTTGATGGGTTAGAAGCGGACTCTGTGGGTATTATAAATGGATATCACTCGGTTGCGACTCAATATAACTTCCAACGGTCTCAACTCGTTAAAGATAAAAAGGTTCTTATCTCGTTTGTTCGCGCAAAACTTGTGAGCTTTTTGATTGATCCGTATTTTTATCTGTATATACTCATGTTTTTAATCCCTGCATTGTTCGCCATAATTCGTTTAGGAGGTTGGGATAGAAACTCGTTCCTTCGGGTTGGAATCATATGTACCGTGTATTTGGCAGTCGTATACGCATATCTTCCGGTAACCATGAATTCTAATGTAATTCTGTACATTGGGGTAATGGAACTTGGTTTATTATCTATTTTAGAAATACCATCGAGTGTCATATTTTACGGAGCCATAGTGTTATTAATTCAGATTCCATTATTATTATTTTTAGGTCAATCTCTAGCAGCCAACAGGATTGCCGGATTGGAATTATTTACAGATATTATCGGCATAGTGACGTTAAGTCGTAGTTGGAATGGTATATAACATGATGGATTGGTTTTTTGCATCAGGAGATCTGGGGTTTCTTTGGCAGGAGCAAATTCACGCGTTTTCGTGGCTGCCAAAAGTATTTCATCCCGATCAGGGATTCGGATATAACGATCTATTGAGTCTATGGCTTGATTACCCATTTCGGGTTGTTATAAAGCTCCTGTCAACCATTGGATTGTCATGGTTCGTTATTGAAAAGCTGTTATGGCTCGGTGTATTTGTTTTGGCAATCTATTCCTCTTATATACTTGCAAAATATATTTTGGGAAACAACAGCAGCGCCGGCCTGGCCTCCGTCATTTACTCCTTCAACACATATATCCTATTGTTATTCGGCGGGGGACAGCTTGGCGTCGCGCTTGCATACGGCATTTCACCGTTTATTTTGATGAAGTTTATGCAGGTAATCGACGCACAAACGAACGATAAAGCGGAAATAAGCTACAAAAAAAATGGGATCAACGTCGCAGCGCAAAACGGACTATGGTTTGCACTGCTTATTACCTGTGATTTGAGGTTGGCGTATCTCGTTTTGGGTGCAATTGTTTTCTACTGGCTATTCTGTATTTTAAGCGGGCGGTTGCGGATAACAGGTTACGGGATTCTGTATACATTTCTAATTCCCGCTATTGTTTCTGTGGGCGTTCATGCATTTTGGATTCTGCCGACAATACTGACAGGTAGCGGCCCTGCAAGCAAGGGCGCGGATTTCATAAATCCCGGAATGTTGAGATTTTTGAGCGTAGCGGATTTGCCTCATACGATTTCGTTTCTCCATCCGAACTGGCCGGATAATTTATTCGGCAGAGTTTACTTTATGCAACCGGAGTTTCTTTTGGTTCCGGTTCTCGCGTTCTCTTCGCTATTCCTGTTAAGAAAAAATGAACAGAAGTCATTCCGGCACTTACTGTTTTTCAACTTTATGGCACTTATCGGAGGAATTTTTGCGACGGGCGTAAATAGTCCCATAGGTGGGGTTTTTCAATGGATGTTTATTCATGTGCCGGGATTTGTCATGTTCCGTGATCCGACAAAGTTATATCTGTTTGTGGCTATCGCGTATTCGGTATTGATTGCCTATACATTTAAGGAGCTGGCGGGAAATTCAATAAATAAAAGAATACTGTTCACCGTTATATTTATCGCGTATTGGTGTTTTAGCATCCGTCCGGTTTTTATGGGTCAGATGAGTGGCAATTTCCAGCCAGTGCAGCTTACGGATGAGTATATTCGTTTGAAAAATATGCTCGTTAGTGATAGGAAGCCTTCACGTGTTCTTTGGATACCCGCCGCCGATCCTTTCGCGTTTGCATCCGATATTCACCCGCTTTTGTCATCGGGACAGGTATTTGGGAACGCATCGGATTCGGCAGTTTTATCATTGATGCGTCAGCCGGATTTTATGGAAAAACTTTATGATGCAGGAGTTGGCTATGTGATTGTGCCTCAGGATTTGGGAAAACGCCTATTCTTAAACGATTATATATTTGATCCGGTTAAACGGACGCAGTTAATCGTGTCACTCAATAACACCTCTCTTACGCGGGATCTCGGCTTTACCGGTATTGCGGTGTTTTATAATCACAATTTTTCAATGAGAACCGAAATTCCCGCAGTGATCAACGCGCAGCAGAAGTTCGCAGATATCGGATTGGTTGTGAGTGTCATTTCACTGGTTCTTTCGATAGGCGTATCATTAATAATGAAGAAACCTGATTAATCCCTATGACGCAACCCCTCGGATTATTACTCCTCACACTATACACGCTTTCCATGTGGCTTCTTGGCTGGTTGATTATCAAAAAATGGTTCAAAAGGTTGCCTTCGCTCCTCATTCTCTGCGGCGGATTTTTCATTGGAGTGGGTCTCGGAGTTCCTTTGACATATGTATTATCCTGCGTCTTCACTAAAACAGGAATGCCAATTCTTTGGGGAGCTGGCGTAACTATCGGGATATTGATCGCGTGCTGTTGTTTGTTAGCTCCTACTGTTTCTTTCGGGAAGAAAACGGACTCCCGGTGGACGTTCAGCGATATCTGTATTCTGATTTTTTCCCTAACGTTTGGTTTTTGGGTTATGTTCAAAACATTCCATGCAGGGAGTGGTGGGCAGCTATTTGTCGGAAGTAATAATATCTTTGATTTTGGTTTTTCAGTCGGCCTAATGCGGTCAATATCGTGGGGGGCGAATATTCCGGTTCGTTCGCCCTTTTTTGCAGGACTCCCACTATTCTACCATTACTTCTTCAATTTCTGGACAGCTGTATGGGATTATTTCGGGGTACCTGCCGTTTGGGCGATTAACATCCCCAGTATATTTTCATTTGCGGGTCTTCTCATCATTATTTATTATTTCCCCCAAATTGTTGCGAAACAAAAACCGGTTGTCGGATGGATTGCCGTTATTTTAACGATAACAAACAGTTCCATGACATTTTGGCAACTGGTAATAAAAAATGGTTTATCGACCCATTTTATCCGCGGATTGTGGAGATTACCTACGTACCCTTTTGCCGGGCCGTTTGATGGTTCAACCATATCGATATTTATAACGCTCAATAATTACGTGAATCAGCGCCATCTTGCATTCGCAATCGCAATTGCTTTATTTATCATTATGATTGTAATTACTGAGGTGGAAAAAAAGCGGTGGTCGCGTGTGCACTCTCTTCTGGCCGGATGTATGACGGGGATTATTCTATTGTGGAATATGGAGGTGTATCTCATGCTCGGGGCCATGATCGCAAGTTTTTTACTGCTTGGCAAGCAATGGAAATTTTTCGTTCAGTATATAGCTGTGTCGGCGCTCGTCGGATTTCTGTTATTACTCCCCATTATCGGGTATTTATTTAAAGCCCTCCTTTTTCTCCGTGCGCTTGAAACCATTCCGGTAGCCTTAAAATTACAGACATGGAATATTATCGGGTATCTCTGGGAAAATCTGGGACTCATCCCGTTTGTTGCGGCAGCGGGGTTCTGGATTTTGCCCAAAAGCGTAAAAAAATACTTCACTCCGTTTGCGATATTATTTATGTTTGAATGTGTTCTGGCGGCTATAGGAAAACGCGGATTCGAGCAAAAAATATATTCTTTTCAAATAATAGGCGTAAATATTTTAGCTGCCACAGCCGTCGGATGGATATGGCAAAGGAAAAAGACATATTTAAAAATCGGTTCATTCGTGCTATTTGCCGTTCTGACAATTTCTGGAATTATTGACCTTATTCCCATCAAAAATGAGTTTGCCTATCCGCTCGTCGGAAAGGACCTGATACCGGTGATAACCTGGATATCAAGAAATACGCCGAGAAATTCGGTATTCGTCTCGTATGAAGATATGATAGACCCCGTCGTTTTAGCCGGCAGAATGAACTATGATGGGTTCTTCCATAATGTTGGCGACTATGACCGCACGCCTGTCGTTCGTCAGATATATCTTGGTAATAACCAAGCCTCAAAAAGTGAACATATTTCATACGTCCTGGTTCCCCGGTGGGCGAAAAGTGATTTTCCTTACTCAGTAAATAATAAGAAATTATCGGAGACTTCTGGAATCGTATTTCAGGATAATAAATTCATCATTTATGGCTTATGAAGAAGTATTGGAGCGATGGAATTGCTATTGCCGTTCTTGCGTTTATTACTTCCTTTGTATATAAATGGGTTCCTCAAACATATTTTCAACAAGATGAGTGGTATTCAATAAGTCAGGCGCTATTAGTTAAAAAAGATCCTTCGATTATTTTTCACATTATATCCGGCGTCCATTTCACTCCGGTGGCTCAGCTATGGTTTGATGTGCAATATTATCAATTCGGATTAAATTCCACGGGATATGGATTGGTGTCGGTGTTGAGTCATATTACCGTGTTGGTTCTGGCATATATATTGTTAAGAACATTTTCCGTGCGAATACTGCCCGCCTTCTTCGGCATAGTATTTTTTGCATTAAATCCGGTATCATCTCAGGTCGTAACCTGGTATTCTGCCTCCGTAATCGGGGGACCACCCGTCATATTTTTTTTATCCGCTTCTATTATTTGGATACGGAACAGAAAAAAGAATGTACCATTTTATAATACTGTGTCGTCCTTATTGTTCTTCTTTGCATTGTTGGGCAAGGAGGACATTATCACAGGGTTTATAGTCATTTTTATATTGTCGATTTTTGTGATACGTAAAAGAATAATTTCATATAAACCGGTCATTATACCATTTGTCTTATGGCTCATTGTATATATATGCGCCTGGGCATTTGGAGTGAATGAACAAGTGACGCAGCATCATAAAAGTATTTCAGATAGTCTGTCCTACGTTGCACTAATACCCGTTTGGATGTCGAATATCTTTATGACCCACGATACACTCCGGAGTGCACTTCAGAGTCTATTCGGACAATATGCCATGTATTTTTCGTTTATTAACGACGACCGGTTATTAAAAGCAATCAGCTTAGCAATCGGAGGTCTCTTTTATATCAGTTATTTTGTGACATTAGTGATCAGGAAACAGAAAGCGATGAATGTCTTACTATTTCCGGCCCTCCTCGTGTTATCAATGCTGCCGTATTTCTTATCTTTTTCCAATGGTCTTGAATCAAGACACTATTATCTACCGGTTCTCATTACCGGCAATGGAATTGCATGGTATCTGAATTGGTTACTGAAGAAGAAATATACAAGCGTTCTTAAGTTTTCACTCCTAATGCTTACTCTTCTTATTTGTGTTTATGGTCTGTCGGATCAACCTAATAGCGATTATATTGCGACTCAGGTTAAGAGAAGAGTGATTGTAACGGAGATGCGGAAAATTACAAAGCCTTCCACAAAGACGGTAGTGTACTATATTGAAAACGGGGCAGGTTTTCCTTTTCAATCCGGTCCCGGGCAGATGCTCCTTACCCTGCAGGGGATGCATGACAGCGCATTTTTACCGTATATGCGAACATATTTTTTATGGGGAATGTTTGAAGAGGGGTATAAAAAAATAGGGCAAAAAGGGTTTGGGTATTACTTTGATGTTAATAAATTATCCAATGCATATCATAAGGGCGTATTTGATCGTTCATCGATACGCGCATTTTCTTATGATAAAAACCATTTAGAATTTCATAACATCACGACCCGAATTGTTCAGGAGCTGCAAACAAATGCGCTATAAAATCGCTTGACTTCCGTGATTTATACATAACCCCGTCAGTTAGGATAAATTTATATATGTGGTACAATTAACGGTATGAATGAGAGTGAAAAGGTGTGCATCGTGACGGGAGGAGCGGGGTTTATCGGATCGAATCTGAGTGAAAGTCTTCTGTCAAAAAGATACCGGGTTATTTGTGTCGATAATCTTCTGACCGGATCAGAACAAAACATTGAAAAGCTGAAATCAAATAATGGTTTTACATTTATTCGCCATGATGTTACGGATGATATGCCCGTTTTACCGAGAGCAGATTTTGTATTTCATTTAGCATCACCAGCATCGGTACCCGACTATCAAAAATACAGTGAGGAAACTGCATTAGTGAACTCATTGGGCACAAAAAATATGCTTATGTTCGCAAAAGCATACCGTGCAAAATTTCTATTCACCTCCACAAGTGAGGTATATGGTGATCCAAAAGAGCACCCCCAAAAAGAAACCTATTGGGGTAACGTTAACCCCAACGGTGTGCGAGCGTGCTACGATGAATCGAAGCGATTCGGAGAAATGATGACAATGCTTTACACACACAAGCACGCCGTGGATGCAAGAATTGTCCGGATTTTTAATACGTACGGACCAAAAATGCGGAAAAACGACGGACGGGTTATTTCCAATTTTATTAATCAGGCGTTTGAAAAGAAGCCGTTAACGGTATACGGTGACGGAAAACAAACCCGCTCGTTTTGTTACGTCTCCGATATGGTGGCAGGCATCATGGCAGTGATGTTTTCTGACAAAACAAAAGGTGAAGTGATAAACCTTGGCAATCCCGAAGAATATCGGATTATTGATTTGGCGAAAAAAATTAAAGTGATGACCAAAGCAACATCGGACATCGTTCAAAAGGAATTGCCTGAGGACGATCCGTCGCAGCGTCGTCCTGATATATCAAAAGCAAAAAAACTTGTCGGATGGGAACCGGATGTCAAGTTAGAAGATGGTTTGTACAAAACAATTGCCTATTATAGACAAAGCACAGTATGAAGATTCAGGATGCGGGATTTGTCGTTATAGCGATTATTCTTTTGTGTTTGCGGAAAACCCACTTGTTTATTTATGTAGGATTATTAGGACTTCTTATCGCGATCCCGCTTTTTTATAAATGGATTTTTTTTACGGCTGACAGACTCGTGTGGTATAGCGTCGCGTTCTTATGTATGGCAATGATACTGTTATTTTTCCAGGGAAGGAGGACGGCATGAAATTCTTAGTTACAGGCGGGGCCGGATATATTGGGTCTATAACCAACTGGTATTTGCGATCAGAGGGTCATACGACGGTCATTTTTGACAATCTGGTGAACGGACATAAAGAAGCAATTGGTGAGTCAAAACTCATCGTGGGTGACCTGTGTAAAGCCCAGGATATTAATACAGTTTTTAAGAATGAGAAATTTGATGCAGTAATCCATTTTGCCGCACTTGCCTTAGCCGGCGAATCGATGCAAAAACCCTATGAATATTTTCATAATAATATCGAAGGGGGGATTAACCTTCTCGAAGCTATGCGAACGCATGGATGCAAGACAATAATATTTTCATCTACCTGCGCAGTCTATGGTTTTCCAAAAAAATTGCCAGTTACAGAAGATTCGCCAATTGGGCCGACTTCGGTCTACGGGGCATCGAAGCGGAACCTTGAAGAAATTCTTGAATGGTATGAAAAAATATACGGAATAAAACACGCAAAATTGCGATATTTTAATGCGTGTGGGGCCCTCCAGAACGGTGAATTGGGAGAGGCTCATCCAGTTGAGACCCATATTATCCCGGTTGCACTAAGCGCCGCCGCTTTGGGAAAACCCTTTTTTGTTTTCGGTAAAGACTACAACACGCCCGATGGAACATGTGTAAGAGACTATATTCATGTTTTGGATCTTGCTGATGCTCACTTGAGGGCCGCTCAATATATTGCGAAGAACAATAGTTCTCTTGCCGTTAATTTGGGTGTCGGAAAAGGGTATTCCAATATGGAAATTCTTAATACCATTGAAAAAGTAACCGGAAAAAAAATGAATATCCAGTTTAAAGATCGTCGGTGGGGAGATCCCGACGCGATTTATGCGGATAATACCAAAGCACGGAGAATTCTTGGCTGGAAGCCTCAATACACTGAACTGAGGGATATTGTAGAGACCGCATGGGCTTGGTACAGAAAACATCCGACCGGTTATTGACCCTAAGTTTCTTTGACGCTCCAAAATACGCTATACTTAAGGCATGCGGATTGGGATAGATATCAGCCAAATTGCGTATGAAGGGACCGGAGTAGGTAACTACATACGGAATTTAGTCAGTCAGCTGTTGACTGACGATAAAACTAATGAATATGTGTTGTTCGGCGCTTCGCTTCGACAACGCGACAAATTCCGCTCATTTTACCAATCAATCTCCTGTGATCACAAAAAAGTCAGCCTTCGGATAGTCACAATTCCACCGACAATCCTGGATTTTCTATGGAATTCGCTTCACATAGTGCCTATTGAATGGTTTATTGGAGATGTTGATGTGTTTTGGAGCAGCGATTGGACACAACCTCCGCTTCTTCATGCCCGTGGCCTGACGACCGTACATGATTTGGTAGTACTCAAATTCCCTGCTGAAACACATGCAACCACTGGATTTCGTTTTTCCGTGTTAGCGCCGGCCGCAAACATTGTAGCAACTCAGAAGAGACGTCTATATTGGGCCAAAAAAGAGTGTGATATGTTTCTTTGTGACTCTGAGGCCACAATGAAAGATTGTATGAGTTTACTTGGAATCGGTAAAGAAAAGTTGCGGGTTGTTTATCCGGGTTTCCGTTAAGGTGAAGTTAGAGTTTGTCAATAATTTTTGGGGCGGGGAGATACATTTAGAACTTATGATTATCGCTATAGACGGATACGAGGCAAATGTGAAAAATAAAGTCGGGATTGGCCGATATGCATACGATATTCTTATGCATATGTATAAAATAAGTGTTCAAAACAAGAGTAACGGACTGTTATTTCGAATATATTTGCCATCCATTCCCCGTGATGACATGCCTCCTCAATCTGAGTGGTGGAAATATGTCGTACGCGGCCCTTTGAACTTTTGGACATTCGTTGGTCTGCCTCTCGCTCTTTCTTCCGACGCACCCAAAGCAGATGTGATTTTTTCTCCGACTCACTATGTTCCCCGCTTTATATCTACTCCCCGTGTTATGTCGATTATGGACACATCATACCTTGAATATCCTGAAATGTTCAGAAAACGGGATTTGTATCAATTGACAGAGTGGACCCGTTACTCAGTGGCGCACGTAGAGCGGATATTTACGATAAGCGAATTCAGCAAAAATGCTATAATGAATGCATATAAAGTACCGGCGGAGAAGGTCATTGTGACCTATCCCGGTTTTTCTATGGCAAAGAGGTCAACCGATCAAACGAAACGGGATATATATTCGGCGTACGGGATAGGACGACACTATATTTTATCCGTCGGTACGATTCAACCGCGGAAAAATTACATGCGGCTCATGGAAGCGTTTGCCAAATTTTTGGCAGCAAATAAACAGAAATTCGGCGAAATTCAGCTGGTTATCGTGGGTAAAAAGGGATGGATGTATGACAAGATTCTTGAAGCTCCGGCCCGTTTGGGATTAAATGGGAAAGTGAGGTTTCTTCACACGGTTCCCGATAGGGACTTGCCTCAGTTGTACGGGAATGCTCTATGTTTCGCGCTTCCGAGTCTGTATGAAGGGTTTGGTTTACCGGTTCTTGAAGCGATGGCATATAAGTGTCCGGTAGTCGTAAGTAACGTTTCCAGCCTGCCTGAAATAGCAGGTTCTGCCGGAGTATATGTGAATCCGGAGGATACGGACAGTATTGCCGGCGGTCTCCTTTCAGCAGTTCGTCAGCGGAATTTGATACAAGGCAGGATGAGAATTCAAAAGGGGTTAGCCCAGGTAAAGCTGTTTACGTGGGAGAAAGCGGCAAAACAGACGCTCGAGGTGTTGAAAGAAGCGGGATCAAAAAAGATATGAGAATCCTAATCGACTTTTGGGTATATCTTGCGACAATGACGGGTTTTATCCCGAGTCATACAATTCGGCTATTTCTGTACCGGCACGTTTTTCGGATGCATATAGGCCAGAATAGTTCCGTCCATTGGCTCGCGCGGTTTAATGAGCCGTCCGGTGTTTCAATCGGCCACAATACCATTATCGGAAACGATGCATTTTTAGACGGGCGGATGAAACGGACTTGGAAAGCCGGGGAGTCGCGAACAGCCGGGTATATTCATGAGTTTTTTGCCCCCTCCGTTCGATCTTTAAGAATCGGTAACAATGTGTCGATCGCCGGAGAGGTACGTATTTTTACTATGGAGCACGATATAGACGATCCCGATTTTAAAGAGGTTTCGGCAGTCGTCGTTATTGAAGACTATGTTGTGATCGGAACGAGAGTAACGATACTTCCGGGGGTTACGATCGGGAAAGGTGCCGTCGTGGCAAGCGGAGCGGTCGTGACAAAAGATGTAGCACCATACGCCGTTGTCGGGGGGGTGCCCGCCCAATTCATTAAAAATCGTTCCCGCGATCTTCGGTATCAGCTTAAGTTTGCCCGGTTGTTTCAATAAAATTCTTATGGACCTATCCGTTGTCATCGTTAGCTTCAATACCAGGAAATTACTCGATGATTGTCTGGGCTCACTTTTACGCAGTTTAAAAGGATCATCATTTGATACTGAGATTATTGTTGTTGATAACGTATCAACAGACGGAACGCGCGAAATGCTTGTCCGCAAATACCCCGGCGTGGTCGTGATCCCGAATAAAGAGAATGTGGGATTCGGACGGGCCAATAATCAGGGAATCCGTGTTGCTAAAGGAAAATATATTTTGCTCCTCAATTCGGATACGGTTGTCCCCGCCGGTGCAGTTCAAAAAATGTTTTCATTTACCTCTGATCATCCGAATGCATTCGTCGGACCGAAACTTCTCAACGTAGACTCTTCACCTCAGACGTCATGCGGGCCGTTTTTTACGCTTCCCGTTGTTTTCGCCGCGCTATTTATGAAAGGGGATATCATTGGTCTTACACGGTGGTCGCCAAACGATACACGTGTAGTCGATTGGGTATCGGGCGCGTGTGTTATGGCTTCAAAAAAACTGTTCATGGACGGTTTATTATTTGACGAAAAAATATTCATGTATATGGAGGAAGTGGATTTATTTATGCGTGCGAAGAAAAAAGGGTATAATACATATTTCTATCCGGAAAGCCGCAT
>CAYLQG010000018.1:0-18896 GCA_964385705.1 uncultured Gammaproteobacteria bacterium | reverse complement strand
CCAAAAAATCACCGATCATCTGGATCCTCATTGTCGTTGTATTACTGGCCGTCATCTCATTTTTAATCTATGAGAATATGCAATTAAAACAGCGAACCTATACGGCCATGCCTACTCCCATGCAAACCAGTACGCCCGTGCCCAAACAAGCGGGCTCAACCTTGGGAGCTGTCGCATTTATACGGGATAATAATGTCCGGGTTTCGGAGAATGGTCAGGAAAAACAGATAACGACTGATGGAGTGGTTGCACCATACGGGACAGGTATGCCCGCAGTCTATTACAATAATCCGATTTTCTCCCCCGATAAAAAATCAATTGCATTTGTGAGAAGTACCGGCGACAATACGACGACGAGATCACTCTATGTCGCAAAAATTGGTGACGCAGGGAGCCTGCGCAAACTCACCGACAATGTTGATTGGGCTGTGGATTATCCGCGATGGACAGTCGACGGCGCGACGATTTACTACGGCAGTCCGAAGGATAAGGAATATGACGTGCGCCTTGTTCAGTCAATCGATGTCGCGTCCGGCACCCAGAAAACAGTCGGGCAATATTCGTTTGGTTCCGGATGCGGAGGCGGCAGCGACGATTTGGCCGACCAGCTCACGTGGGGAGAAAATATCGCAGGATGGCCAGTGACATTCGTTCTCTCTTCTGACAATAGCTATATCGTCCACAGCACCAATTGCGCGGGGCGCGGCATAGCAATATTCAATCTCGGAACCGGGAAAGACGAGCCGCTTGATAATGAGGGGTGGGGCGTTGTATTTTCGCCGGATGGAAAATCATTTGCTGCCATGTCGGGAGCTGTTATCAATGTCTATGATGCAACAACAAAACGTTTGAGCTCTTCGCTTAAAGCACCAAGCGCACCGTCGGCGCTTCTCTTTAGTCCTGACAGCGAGACAATCTATTACACAACCACGAAAGATAATAAAACGCTGACGTTTGATGACAAGGTGGCTATGGACACCATGGGTTCAAGTCCTGCGGCATTTAGACAGCTTTCGACACTCGTCGGTATGGTCGCCATCCCAACCGGCAAGAATACGACTATCGCGACTTTTGATGCACATAATGCGCGTCCGCTCTTCGTTGATACGGCACATAATGCGCTTACCATTGCCGTCGTTGATAACGCAACAGATCTGTTTAACTATTTTTCAACGTATAAAACAAAAACCGGCGCGGATGCGCATTTTCCCAAGGTAAATATAGTGGAAATAAACCTGACAACGGCAACCGCGACGACCATTATTCCAAACGCCATCCAGTCAAATTATTGAGTGGTAGCACCCAATCCCATCGAATAGTTCCGATAACGTGCGGTTGTTGAATCCGGAAATGATTTACGTTTCCACTCTTCAAACACCTCGGAGAGTATCGATACTGCACGACTTAATTCGCGGTAAGTGATGGTTAACGGCGGGTGAAGCCGCATGACTTCATTTTCAACCCCGAAATATCCGACATACAGCCCCTTTTGCACACACCGGGTGGCAAATAATGCGGCAAGCGGTTTTCCATCACGCGACGTAACGGAGATTCCGATATGTAAACCCTTCCCGCGCACCTCGCACTCAACACCATCGGCGTATTGACGGGTAAGGAGGATAAGCCGTCGCATAAGATAATTTCCCTTCCGTTTAACCCGTTGAATAATGTGTTGTTCTTCCATAATGGAAATTATTTTTGTCGCGACAGCACAACTCGGCGGGTGACCCGATAGCGTAAAAACATGCTGGGCTTTGGTGAGACTATCAAGAATCTCCGACCTCCCGATGCAGGCACTTATGGCAACGTAACCCCCGCCTAACCCCTTTCCTGCAACAATAATGTCGGGCACGGCGGCAAAATGTTCAACACTCCACCATGCACCGGTCCTCCCCACGCCGGTCTGCGTCTCATCGGCAATAGAAACGATATTATGCTCCCTCGCCAGTCGCAATAATTCCGACCAAAAATCCTTTGGCGGGACGATATTGCCGCCATCACCTAATATCGGTTCAAACAGGACACATGCGATATCTGCGCGTTGTGCGCGGAATATTTTTTCGGCTACCGTTAAAATTTCTTCTGCTTTCGCCTCGGTTTTGGGAAAATCCAGGTAGATTGTTTTGTCCGGTTCGTACAGATCGTTTTTCAAAGACATAAAACCCGTCGCCTGAGCCGCGAGTCCGGTGCTCCCGTGATACGAATACCGGAATGAGACAATGACGCGCTTCCCCGTATATGCGCGCGAGGCCTTGATTGCTCCGTCAACACTATCGGAGGCAGACAGACCGAACATCACTTTTTTAGGGAAGTTACCGGGAGTAATCTCAATAAGTTTTTTTGCAAGGATAACGGCCTCGACATTCGGCGAATACACAAAACAGGAATGACTCAACTTCCGGGCTGTTTTCGCATATGCAGAAATAACATCCCTCCTCCCGTAACCCAAACAAGCGGCTGATGCACCGGAGAGAAAATCAAGGTAGGTGTGTCCGTCGATGTCGCAAATGGTGTTTGCCGATCCGCTTTCAAGCACCACACCATACAACCCGGCATATTGGGTTTTCGCGATATACATCTGTATGTCCTTCATGATCTGTTGTGATTTCATAGCCACAAAAAAAGCCCCTTTAGGAAGGGGCTCATGCACACGAAAAAAGCTCCCTTCCTACGGACTGATAAGGAGAAGAGCTAATTTCAATTGTATACGAGTGTTCATAGTTACATTGCTATTATAGCCCATCTGCAAATCGCGTTCAAACTCGTACGCGGTGCCGCCGCCATGACCTGCGATAGGTGATATAATTTTTCCTATCGTGATGCAACCCCCTTCTTTTGAACCTGTGTCTCTCTGGAAAAACCGGATTGTCTCTGGGATCATCGCACACAAGGTCCTAATCCTCTTCATCCTCATAACAGCCATATCACTTACTGCACTTGGCATATTTGCTTTCAGACTGAGAAACCAGGTTCTCTCTCAAATGAAAACGGGTAGTGAATCTCCTTCAAGCGATATCTATTATGCCTCAGGTGCCGCGCATCCGTATGTCGCTATTGAAACAGTGCAATCATCAGGATCCGGTCTTTTGGGTGCTTCAAGTAATTTCGGTACAAGTGATAGCAGTGACAACACGCTCTACCTGACGCCGACACCGTTCCCACCTCTTCCACCCGTTCCAACGTATGCTCCCGCGCCAACCGCTGCGCCTGTCTATACATCCACGACAACATCAACAACAACTTCTACGTATTCCTGCATCGGTGATCCGACCGCATTTAATTCAGAGGCGATTGTCTCCTCAACGACTTCACAGGTCGGCTCTTCGGTGACCATCACTATAGAATTATTTGATTGTAATAATAATTTCGCTCCGGTGAATGATAGTCTGACCATCACGCTTTCAAACACCGACGGGAGCGCAAGGATTAATGGATCTCCCGCGCCGATCACGATTCAGGCGCAAAACGGCAAAGCGACGTTCACGGTGCTCTCCTCTAACGCAGGGACGGATACATTCGTTGTCACAGATACGAGTCGGCCGTTTACTGTCACCGATCCTCATAACAAAAATCCTGCCGTCACATTTACCAACACGAGTTCCGGAAATGCCAACTGTACGACATCCGCGGGCGCACCAAACACGTGGTATTCCGACGTGTATCCCAATCCCCCTGTTTCCACCAGTAATGGATCTGTCACATTGCAGGTCGTTATCCGTGACTGTAATAAAAATCAGACGCAGGTGAATGACACATTGAATGTTACATTAAGTTCAGGGGATTCGGGAACCCAGGTCAACGGAAGTTCTCTCCCGTATTCAACGACTGCACAAAACGGTCAGGCGAATTTAACGGTCACGTCGCAGGTGAACGGGACGGTCGTCCTCGTTGTGACGGATACGACAAGCGGGTTTACTATCACCGATCCCAACGATCATAATCCGAGCATAAGCTTTACCGGCTCCTCTTCATCCACACCAACACCGGCCGCAACGGACACGCCGACACCAACCCTGGGAGCGACATCAACACCCACGCCTTCACCCAGCACGGCGCCAACACTCACTACAACTCCATCGCCAAGTCCGGCAGGTTCACCCAACCCGTCTCCGACATAATCACCTAATAAAGAAATCCAGGATTTATAAAACGCTTAAGGACGGTTAATCGTTTATGTATGCAAATACTTCTTTTCCCACTGTTTAATATATGTTAATGCTGCTTCTTCATACTCCGCCACATGAAGAAATTCAACGGGCTCGTTAAATGAGGCAATGAGTTCTTTCGTGTCTCGGTGTGTTTCGTAATAATCACCCGACACCCTGGACTTCGGCACTGCGTAAACGATTCTTCTTAACCCCGACCAGTACGCGACACCCGCACACATAAGACAGGATTCAAGACCGATGTACATCGTTGCACCTTTTAGCGGACCAATTTTGTTGAAGGCCTCGGTCACTGCTTTTGAATCTGCATGAAGGAGTCCCGGATACGGTGAACTTACGGCAGTCGAGAGGATTTTACCGTCTTTTACAACAATTGCTCCTGCCGGAAAGTTGCCCGCTTCAAACGATTTTTTTGAATTTTCTATGGCCAATTTCAGATACTCAATGTCGCTCTTGGTAATCATAAATTTATAGAACAGTTTATTTTGGGGCAAACCGTCGTCGTCGTAATAGTAACATGAGACTAAATAATCCATTTGCGAAAACCCACACCACAGGGTTGAGCCAGGTCACGATATTGTATTGTTGGAGTGCAAATAAACTGAGAAGGTGTCGGAATGCGTTGATTTCATACAGTGATAACGTTTCGGAATAGGGCTTATTCCATGATTTTCTGATAGTCGGTATAAACCCGAGCATATCGATAGAAACGGCGAGGATGACGGATAAGACCGGCTGTTTGGCAAACAGCCAGAGAAATAACGCAGCGAGGGAAAGGCCGAAAAATACTGTGTCGCTTTTCGTGATGTCTTTCTTTCCGTTCTTAAGTCCCAGGAAAAATATAAAAAAAGATATCGCGGCAACGGATAATGTGACCCAGGACCCGACACCCGCGCCCGCCGCGACCTGGAGCGCGTAGACAATTACCGTTAAAAATCCCCAGATAAACCAACTGTAAATATGCGGGGTTGTTTTTCCCTGAATCGTATCCCGGAAATACGGGATGTACGCGACAAACGCAAGGACGACGCCCGCGATGCTTATACCCGTTTTAATAAGTTCCATAATGTTAGGACTTCACTCCTCGCGCGGGCTTGAATAAAGGGTTAGGTGACTCCATATAATACATTATAGATTCCACGGCGGGATACCCAAGTACAAATTATAATCTAATTATAATCATCAATCTTCACTAAGAACTTAATTTACGGTAATACTCCGTCAGGAATCATCAATGTACTCCCGACAGGAAGTGAAAATTTATCATCCGCAAATTCATTGTAAGGGTAATCAATGATTTTTTGCGGATCACCTTTATACCGGGCTGCAACATTTTGTAGCGTATCCCCCTGAATTACCGTGTGTTCTACTCCGGAAACAGGTAATATTCGTAAAGACATTCCCGGCTCAATGGCATCTGTCTTTAGCGTATTTGCCCAACGGACCGTATTAACTGAAATGCTAAACATATCTGCAATTTTTTGAAGTGAATCACCCGGTTGTACGACATATTCTATTGCTGTTGTTCGTGGCAAGTCTTTTTCCGGAACAAGCTTCATATCTTCAATGTTAACGGCGGCGTAGGACCCCGGCAGTTTGCTGCACGAACCCGCGATGCACTGTTTATCGGACACAACGAATTGACCTTTTACTATCAACACTTTTTTATTCAGATAATTCTGTAACTGATACGTTGTTGTGCCAACGAGCATTTGAACATAGCCTTGTTTATTCGGACGAACACAACAAATTCCCGGCCCCTTATACCAAACCTCGAATGGAAAATCGGGAGAATTTTTAATAATAAGGTATTCTGCGGTATCCTTATTGAAAGGAAATAATTGCGGCACCTGACCTGTGGTGAACCGCCAAAAAATTATTCCTATTAATCCGATACATAATATACCAATAACCACAAATACGAGAGGATTAATGCGTGGATGATATTTTTTTCTTTTTTTCATAGGTTCCAACAGTTATTTCTCCTCTATATTTTCTATAATAATACATTTTTCCTCGAGTGTAGGTTCTTCAAAATATTTTTTATAGCCATCGTACATTTTCTCGCTTATAACAAAAGCATCCGCTGACGGTTTTTTGTTTCGTTTGGACACTCGTTGTTTCATCGTTTCATGAATGTTCTTTACATAGTAAAATTGCACTTTTCCCCCGGCCTTGTTTATCTTCTCACGAATTTCATCCCGTTGAGACCGGACCCAAAACCCTTCATCTATAATGACGTCATTTCCCGCCTCTAAACAAGACAATGCGACTTCGCGGGTTAATTTTGTAATTCGATCATCATATGTTGCAAATCCCTCAATGGTTGGATCATGGCCAATAATCGCGATGACCCATTCATCTTTTGTGAATCGCAATGCCCCGGTTTCTTTTTGGAGTTTTTTTGCAAACGTAGTTTTTCCGGATCCGATAAAACCAACGATCACATGTGCGATTGGTTGTTTTTGAATTTGCTTCATATTATTTGGTTCTTATCCTGTTTCCTGTCAATCTAACTAATAATATCACGCTTCTTATAAATAGCCGTATGAATGATATAATCACGGTACTGGGAAGGGTCGCATAGTGGTCTAGTGCGCGCGCTTGGAGAGCGCGTATCGCCGCAAGGTGATCGCGGGTTCAAATCCCGCCCCTTCCGCCATGTCAAATTATGCAAAAGCCATCATCGCCGTCATCATCGCGTCCGTCTTCTGGGGATCGGCAGGAATCGTGGCCAAGGTACTTCTTGTCCACTTTGACCCGTTCACGATTGCCCTTCTTCGCGCCATACTTGCATCCGTTTTTATTCTTCCGATTTTCTTCCGCCAAAAATTACCGTCATTCGGGAGCATTATAAAAGATATAGTCCCGATTTCGATGTTAAGCGCAATCAACATCGGTATCTATTATATCGGGATGCAGAGAACGACGGTCAACGCTTCGGCTGTTATGTATGCCGCCACCCCGCTTCTTGTAACTATCATCGCAACGGTTACTATTCATGAACAAATGTCTGTGAAGAAGATAGTCGGAATTATCATCGGATTCATCGGTGTATTAAGCTTTCTGATCCTTCCGGAGCTCGGCCGCGGTGATGTCGGGTTCGGAACGCCCGTCGGAAATCTTATTCTTTTGGTCGCAATCCTAAGCTGGTCGGGGTATATTGTCGGCTCCCGGTACTTAACAAATACAAAACGTTATAACCCGATGCTTATCACATCTGTTTCAATGTTTACTTCTGTTGTATTTCTTTTGATCGTCAATCTGTTTGTTCCCCACCATATAGAAACTGCAGCGTTCACCAACTTCACTATTATTGCCAACTTTCTATATTTAGGACTTTTCGTCACCGTCGTAACATATGTATTATTTCAATGGGCGATTGGACAACTTTCTTCAACGACGGCATCCTTAACAAATTATCTTCAACCAATCTTTGCATTTTTCTTCGCCTGGATATTTTTAGGTGAACGTATTACGCCCGCGTTTTTGTTCGGCAGCCTTCTTGTCTTACTTGGGGTTTTTATCGTCACCGGAGACCGGCTCCTCGAGCATGTCCGTTTGTTCAAAGCGAAGCGGCGAAACGGATAAGTTCCTCTTTATATATATTTTCACGGAATAGAAATTCTTTTGGCTGAAGAATCGGCAAGTCGCTCCCTGCAGTATCAGCATAGCCCTGGATAAGAAGATCAAAATACCGATCGCCCACCTTCTTTTGTAATGCACGAAATGCCGGTTCACTATTCCCCGATTTCATGATTGCGTTCACGGTCCGATGGGCATCCAGATGATGAAAAACAACCCCGGAAATCCGGTCAATGAGTGTTTTCGATAGTCCCCAACGAGTGCAGATTGCAACGCTCATATCCCGGCCTGCAATTTCATGACCGGGACAATTATTCTGGCCGGTTTTCGGATCAGCAACCATCGTTTTACTACAACCGACATCATGAAGGAGCGTGATGGCAAGGATGATATGTTGGCGGGAGACTCCGTCAATTTCTTTGTTAAGTAATTCTATCAATTTTTCTCTGTAGGAATCTCCTGCAAACGGAAATGTCATTATGTGTTCAGCGCTTGAAATAACGGAAACAGTGTGATCAAAAATTGACTGATGATCGTGCCAGGGGTTTATGGCAATGACATCTTTTTGTTCATACAATTCCGGCACCCATGAAGAAAGCTTACCCGACAGAAGATTATCGGATGTGATGTCAGGAAAGTTATTTTGCAAATTCTTCATGGAGGGTTTTGCGGATGCTTTTCCACCAGTCATGCGAATCACCCTCGGAAATCTCGCGGGCAAGCGCCACTGCTTCTGGCAATCTGAGGCGTTTCGCATTGCCGTCAAGCCATTCTTTCGCGTGCGTGTTCCCCTTTTCCACTAATAGTTTCAGCTCCACAAGGAAGGCGATGACGTTGGCTTCATACGCAATTTTTGCTTCAATCGTTTCCTTCTTCTCGTACGTATCAAGCCTCTTGAGAAGTTCATCATCAACGCCGCCAAAAATATCGCGGTTTGCCCGATCCTGATCGCGGGTCATATAAAACTTTGCAATTTTATCGAGGTCACCGGTCCGTGCTTCATGAAAATCATGGAACACGCTCATCACTAAAACAGTTTCCATGTTTATCTCGCAACTGCGCTCGGGACCGTTGGCCTTCATCTGCTTGGCGAGGAAGAATGCGATGACACAGGTCATGAAGGTGTGTTCGCCGACACCCTCATCATTATCTCCCATGATCATCCAGCCGGTTCGTTTCATGCGTTTGACGACCGCGGCTTCATAAATGAGATTTTTGGTGCTTGTTAATTGTTTTTTATCCATAGTTTTTCGTCTTTCTAATTAACTAACCTACGTTGCTATGAACTATTATTGGTGCACCTGGGCAGAGTCGAACTGCCATCGCAGCCTTCCGCCTTCGCCTAGGCTACGGCGGACAGGTCGGATGTCTGCTCGTCCCGCCTGCTTTAGCGCTTCTGGGCAGAGTCGAACTGCCATCACAGCCTTCGGAGGGCCGCATTCTATCCATTGAACTACAGAAGCATGTACTCTATTGTATCAAAGTGCGGCTGTTGGATATCCATTAAACTACCGTGTCCCTCGTAGTCCCGCTGCATCGGCGGGACGAAGTGGGACAGGTGCTTTGTGGCTTTATTATACCCCAAAATTGAGTTGTTACGAAACCAGCGGGTTACTTGATGAGGGAAAGGTCGCCGTTAATAACCGTAGGCTGCATTGCATAAAGCTCGGTTATGTAGTCCATATCAGGAATGGGATTAAGTAGAAACATCTTTTTCCCCAACCAGTATGCAAGACCGATTTCAAGAAATGTGTTCCCGCCGATGTAATTTTTAATTCCCTTTTTATCGTAATTGAGAACGAGAATGGCGTCGGATTTCTCAATCTTACGGAAGTGTTCCCGTATGAAATCGTGCTGGATTTTCGCAGAAATTTTCGCTTCATCAATGGTTGGGTGAACATAACCTATCTTATCCATAAGCTCGATGCTCTTCGGGACCAGCACGGTGTGTCCCGCCCGTTCAAGCGTTTTTTGGATTTTACGCATCTCTTCATGAAACTGCATGCTTCCGCAAATTGCGATAATCATAGACGTCCGCATTATACCACTCCCACACGGCGGTACCGGTTATATAAAAGGGGGCCAATTAACAATATTACCGCTCATTCACATGAACAAGCTGACCTACCTGCTCCTCAGTAAGTGTCATTGGTATACGGATATACCGTCCGACATTGTTCGGATCAACAATTTTCTGGAGTCGCGTACGAAGAATATCGGGTGAATTGACAAGTTTTGTCAGCGTTTCTAATCCGGATATCCCGGGAATAGGATCGTGTTTTGTACTTAATAATGATTGAAGCACCCGTAACGCATATTCCGAAGTGTCGAGTTCCTCCTGAGCAACAATTTTCCATGCCAACATTTCCGTATTACGTATTGATGTTTCTTCAGATAATGTAGCTCTCCCGTATGCCTGAAGTTGCATCACGCTGCTATATACAATTTTGTGTGCCTGAATTGAATTCCGATTTCTCTTCTCATCTGAGAGAACTTCAAGTCGTCCGATGCCATGGAGTATTCCATAGGGGACCGCCAATCGGTGATCATGTCCCGCCGGGATAATGATGGTTTTCGTATCCACATCCGTCTTCATTCTACCGTACTGCAAACCGCCGGCTTCAACGGCAAAACGGGTGTTTTGCGGAGCCAGCCCGTTAACAGACAATTCCCGTCCGTGCGATTCGAGTATGACGTTTAAATCATCTTTGGAACCCTTTAGATTAAGAGAGATGTCTCCATAAATCGGCATGCGGAAATCCAATGTGTCAGGAACTTCAAATATGGTAAGGGAGTCCGTTCCTCCTCCAACAACCTTCCAAAGAGCCCGAGTCAAGGGATTCCCGTCTCTAAATTCCGCAATCATAGTAATGAATTACCAAAACGACACGTAAGCGAACTAATATATCTCCTTTAAGTATACATCACAGTAACAACGACAATTTCGGCACTGCTATAATGATGCGCTTTTTGATACCACTTTTACCTGGCAAAGTTCCCGAAATCCGTCGATCCCATGCTCCCGCCCCAGCCCTGATTTTTTATATCCTCCGAACGGATTATACGGCCGGAAGTGTCCGACGCCATTGACATCAACATTCCCCGCCTGTATTGCATGAACAAGCCTTTCTATCCTGTGCGTATCTTTTGTAAACACCTGCGACCCAAGGCCGTAGATCGTGTCATTCGCTTTTGCAATTGCGTCCTCTTCCGTTGTAAACGAAACGACGGACAACACAGGACCGAATATTTCCTCTTTCCAAACACGCATAGACTTATCGATATTCGTGAGGAGTGTCGGGGCATAATATGCGCCATTAAGTCCCGCCGGTTTTTTACCGCCAACTATCACCGTTGCTCCTTTTTGCACGGCGTCTTTGACCTGGCTCTCAAGAAGATCAAGTTGTTTCCGTGAGACCAGGGGCCCGAGTGTTGTTTCCGGATTCTCGGGATCACCGACAACGATGGACTCAATTTTATTCTTGAGTTTTGCTACAACATCATCAAATATCTTTTCCTGTACGATGAGTCGTTTGTCCGCGTCACACGTTTGCCCTGAAAACATGAACCGTTTCGACATAACACCGGAGGCGGCGCTATCTAAATCAGCATCATCAAAAATCAGTACGGGATTTGACCCACCCATCTCAAGAACCGCTTTAATAAATTTCTTCGCAGCCTTTTGGTAAAGTTGCTGACCTACTTCTGTACTTCCGGTAAACCAAATCAAATCAATATCTCCGCTCGTAAGAATATCTCCTTCGCGGGCGCCGCCATGAACAAATGATAAAACCCCCTGGGGTAATTTTGCTTCAGAGCAAATTTCCTCAAGCAACTTCCCGGTCAGCACACATTCTTCCGCCGCTTTATAGATGACGGTATTACCGACAAGCAGGTTGGGGATCGCTCCCCACACGAACATATCAAACGGTAAATTCCACGGGGTGATCACTGCGGCTGTCCCGATCGGTTCGTAATACACCGTGTGAAGAGAGGTATCATCCCGCCCGACAACGGTGGGGGATATCGCTTCTTCTACGTGGCCGAGAAACCACTCAAAATATCCTTTATTCCAGAGCACCTCATCAAGACACGCAGTTATCGGTGTACCGACTTCTTGGGTTATTATTGATGCTATTTCTCTTGCCTTTTTTTTGCACAGGTCATCAATTTTTTGCACATACTCAATCCGTTTTTTAACATCAAGTCTTCCCCATGCTTCTTTTGCTTCGTTAGCTTGTTTGATTTTCTCCTGAATTTCAGATTCGGAAGTAACCAAAACTTCTCCGATCAAAGAATAATTTTTCGCGGGATTAGTGGATTGGATTGTGGCCATAAAATTGTAGTAAATAGACTGGGTCCCGCTCTCTGCGGAAAGGGCGAGATTTGAACTCGCGTGAGCCTTTCGACTCCCAAGGTTTTCGAGACCTGGCCGTTTAACCGCTCCGGCACCTTTCCTGCCTCAGACTGAACTCGAGTAAATGTTGTCCGGATTCGCTTCGCTCATCTGGACATTGAAATTTCTAAACTCGCCGATAAGAATCGACTCGTTAAGATCTATAAATGCGCTCCCGCGCAGAATCGAACTGCGATCAGAGGTTCCGCAAACCCCTATTCTATCCGTTAAACTACAGGAGCATTCTGGGGCAAAACCGAGGGTTTTTCCCCAACGCGTTTCCTACAACGAGTTGCGACGGGTTCAGATCATAAAGCACACCGTCGCAACGGATAATAAACCTGTTCCTTCGCCGTATAGTCGTGGGTGTATTATACCTTGAATTGAGGGTAAACGAAAATTTATGACTGCGGTTTCTCAAGGGGAACTTTTTCTGACAGCCAGCCGGCGGCATTATCAACCCATGTCTTTTCCGGCGTTTCTCGGTAGGGAATATGTTCAGCGAGAAGCTCACGGATCCGCTTCGGATTTTCGCCACCCAAGAGGATAATGATCCGCGTGCCGAAATTCGGTTTTATAACCACCATATGCTGTCCCCATTGTTCCTCAAACCAGAACTCCGCCATTTCCTCCCAACGGTAATAGTGTCCGGCGCTTTCTACTCCCAAATTCGTAATCTTATGCTCAACATCCTCGGGTGGAACCGTTGAGAGAACGTAAATAAGAAAAACAACGGATACGACAGCCGCGATGAGCAAAAACTCCTGCATAAAGATAAGGATGACGAGAAGGAAAAAGATAATAGCCCCGATATTGGTAAAATATTCACGATCCCGTTTTTTGAAAAGACGCGACGGGGAGGTCCAGGATAAGAGCACTTCGCGCGGCTTGTCTCCTTTTGTGACGGCAGGTGATTTATCCATGATTCTAGTATATATCAACGGGTTGTTTTTTTCTTCGTCTCCATATACTTCCGGGCGACCTTGACGGCAATGCTTCCGCCCGGGATGAGGACGCCTGCGGCATCGGCGCCGATATCAAAAAGAAAGTTCGTATCAAGCACTTTTCCTAAATATTGCTGAAACAGGCGGCTTCCTGTTTTTACCTGTCCGGTTAATCCGTCTACCTCCACAATCGCTTCCTTGTTTTTTGAATTCCACCGGTATTGAAATGCAAAAACCGGATGATAACACAGTTCAACGGCAGATACTTCAACTTTCTCCTCAAAAATTTTGTCCGCCTGAATCCCTTGGATCATCCGCGACAGTATGGTCCGCATAAGCGCAGACACACGGGTTTCGGGCGGGACAAGCACAATTTCGCGCCCTACGGCTTTTGTTAGTCCCGCGCTGTCGATTGATTTCGGAGAGAATTGGAAAAGGGAGCTAAGCGCCGGATTCTTTTCTCCTGTAATTCCATCAACATATACTTCTTCCTTTAAATCCTCCATGCAATGTTCAATAACCGGTGTGTGAATATGTCCGTTCATGGTCGGGTACTTTTTTCCTTCAACAGTGACCGATTGCACTTCGGGTCCGGTAACGGGCACCTGATACATGGTGCTTCGGTCATAGATGTAATGGGCGCTTGCAGCCACATGCCAGAAGGGCTCTAGTCTATGTTCTTCGTGGACAAGCGTAAAGTCTTCGTCCTTTGGCTTTGAGAGGAAGCTCGCCACTTTATTGATGGCCCCAAACGCGTCAATTTTCTTTTCCCACGCACGTTTCTTCGCCTCGTCTTTTGCGAGTTGTTCTTTAAAAAGCAGAATTCGTTCATCAGCGACTTGGATGTCCATAAAATAATTGTTTACTATCGTACGGGTTATTATACCATCTCATGTTTTTTAAGAAACGCTCTTCCTGAACCGGACTTGAGATACTTTTCAAAATTAAAGGCAATATATGTATTAGAAAATGCGAAATATGAAATGAGCTTTATTGGGAGACGACTCTTCGTAGCAGGAACTTGACCCTTGTTATGGCGATCAATTCGATCTTTCAAATCATCGGTGCAACCAATATAAGTTCGACTATCTGAACATTCTAAAATGTAGACGTAGTACATAGCCTAGTCGACTTCGACAAAGTTTCGTCGAACTAATAGCGGACGTCGTCTCGCCGAAGCTGAGCCGAATTACGAGCGAAGCTCACCTTCGTTCCGCATTTGGCGGAACTTCAGCGAAGCGAAGGCGGAGAGGGTGGGATTCGAACCCACGAAGAGCTTGCGCCCTTAGCGGTTTTCAAGACCGCCGCACTAGACCAACTATGCGACCTCTCCAAAACGCGTTCATACATTTGTATTCCTTGAAATCGAATACGATTTCAAAAAGAAGAAGTAAACGCGCGGGAAGTATTTGGCAACCAAATACGTCAAGCGAGTTTGACTTCGACGCGAGCGGAGAGTGTGGGAGTTGAACCCACTCGAGCCTATTCGGCCCGCAGGTTTAGCAAACCTGTGCATTACCGTTCTGCCCACTCTCCCTAAGTGGTTGAATTATACCAGGTAATGCGCTTTAGTCTCTACTTTGGATGATGAAAGCGCGGCCACGGTGGACCGTAACGTCCGCCTTCGGCCCCATAAATTCATTGCTGATACCGATGGTTTGGCCGCGACGAATTGTTTTTTTCGTAATATTGTATTTAAATCCGGATAACGACACTTGAATTGTGCTGGTGATAGGAATAAACGAAACATACCGGCACCCTCCCCTCTTTGTCAATATTGTGCGACCTCTACCCGCCACTACTACCTCGTTGGTCGTGTCCCTGAATGCCATGGGTATCCCGCGCTCGGCAGACTTCTCAAAAAGCTGGAGCACTCCTATCGTGTGATCAAGTCTCGTCCCGCTCCCTCCCAGAATCATAATTGACGAGGGCCGAAGGCGGATTGCATACCGAAGCGCGAGTTCCGTATCGGTATAATTTTTTTCCGGTTGATAGCGCATCACCTTTTTCACATTTTTTGAAATGATCTTCATTTCATCGGGATTCACGGAGTCAAAATCCCCTATCGCAACGTCAGGAATAACGTTGTGCTCTATGAGCCAAAAAGCCGCGTGGTCAACGCCGATGACCATATCTCCTTTTGCAATAGATGCTAAAAGAGAAGGTTTTAATGTGCCGTTTGCAACAATACAGAAACGTTTTTTCATATTATCGTGTTAACATGTTAATACACTAATATATAACAACTCCTCATCTTGCCATCGATACCGCCCAAACAATCTTCGCGCCGCTCCGTTTTAACACATTTGCCGCGGAGCGCATGGTCGCTCCCGTTGTAAACACGTCATCAAACAAGAGAATAGTTGATCCTTTCAAGTCACCGGCTAATAATTTATTGACACTAAAAACATTATTCATATTTGAAAGCCGCAATTGCTTATTGGGAAGTTCCACCTGCGGGACGGTCACTGCGGTGCGCCCAAGTATATCGGTACAGACGTGAATCTGCAACCGCGCGGCAAGTAACTTCCCCAGCACTTCTGACTGGTTAAATCCGCGATACCGTAACCTTGTCTTATGAAGAGGAATAGGAACCAAAAACGCAGAAGCATCACCTTTAAGGGCATACATCTCATACGCCGAAAGCGGGACAAATGAAATAAACTCGCGGGCCAAATCGGAAACGAAACGGTATTTAATCTCCTTAATCGCTGCGCGAACGATCTGGTTGTAATAAAAGAAACTACTCAAACCATCAAGTCCATACCGCGTCCGGCACCTGGGGTGCGTAACGCCGCCGATTGCCGGATTTCCGCACATCGGACAAATACACTCATTGGGAGCAATCGGGATGACGAGTTTCCGGCATGAATGGCAAATATATTGGCCAATCCGGCCGCACCCGACGCAACGTTTCGGGAAAATGAAATCAAGGAGATTCATAGAAAATGTTTATTCCGGAAGGCAAACCCGGAACCGGTCTTTAAATACTTTTCAAAATCTAAAGCTTTCTTCTTAGATTTAAACGCTGAATAATAGACTAGCTGAGGCGGTCGAAAGTTTTTTGTTTGTGGTACGCCTCCATCAGTATGCGTCTGAATCCTTTTTTTTAGATCGGCAGAAAAACCTACATAATAGGTGTTATTACGAAGGTGGAGTATATAAACATAATACACAGCCCCACTTCGCTAAAGCTACGTGGGACACCCTTCGCATAATTATCGAAGCGGTGTTGTTTTAGGGTGGCCGTGCCACCATCATATGGCCCCACTTCGCTAAAGCTTCGTGGTGCACACTTCTTTTTTATAACCAACGTCCTTAGATTAATAAGGGTGGCCGTGCCACACGTAGCTCTGAGCGATAGCGAAGAGCGAAGTGTGGAGATGCCGGGCAATGAACCCGGGTCCGAAAGCGATACTTAAAAACATCTACAAGCGTAGTCCGTTTGATTCTTCCCGACCGTCGAAACGGACAAAAAAGGCCGGAAAGGGTTGACCAAAGTGCTCCGGAATCAAGCGGTCAGTTGATTCCTGACGTCCCGGCTGTTTTTACGCCCACTCACCTTCACCGAGAGAAAGAATGTGTGGACGGACGTTAGGCGTGAAGGTAATTTGCTTGCGCAAATGCCAACGCGGCCCCACGTCGCTGGAAAGCAATCGCACGAAGCGCCTGCTCATCCAACTCACTAAGAGTATTCTTAGCAATTATGATTTGATAATGTTTTGCGGCTCTTTTATCATCGCCGGCTTGCAGTTTTTAATGTGCCACTCCCGTCGAATCATTCATCCCCATTAGAAACAGTTACCGATTTCGTATCGCATTACGATACGAAGAAGTTACTGTTTCTTATGCCCACCGTAGCTTTAGCGAAGGCGGGCGTCCTACTTTACCTTCCCCCGAAACTCCCTCTCCAATTCCCGCCGTTGGTCGCGCTTCCGCTTCGTTTCCCGCTTCTCATACTGCTTTTTCCCGCGCGCGAGAGCGATCTCGAGCTTCACCAGTGGGCCTTTAGTATACCAAGAGAGGGGTATGAGGGTCAAATTGGCGCCGTCTGTCTTGCTTTTTACGCTCAAAAGTTCTTTTTTATGCATCAAAAGCTTCCGTGAACGCCTGGGATCATATCCTTCCGGCCGTGCATAAATGAAGGGAAAAACCTGTGCATTCACGAGATACGCCTCGCTCCCGATAATCCGGACAAACGCGCCGTCCAAGGTCGCGTGACCGCCTTTCAGGGATTTGACCTCAGCGCCCGTCAAAACCACGCCCGCTTCAAAGCGCTCCAGAATTTCATATTCATACCCGACTTTGGTGTTTTTGATATTCATATACCCCTCACTACTGCGCTATTGTACGCTATTTGAGGGTAATGGAATAGATTTTACCGCCTGAGAGAAGAAGCATTTTCTTGTTCGCCTCGGATACGACGATATTTACAGGAGCCAATCCCGCACTCCACCGGTATTGGGCGACGTACATCCCGTCTTTATCCAACACAACGACACGATTGTTCTGTAAATCGAGCACATAAATATTTTTTGCGTCATCGGTCGTATACACCACGAGCTGTTTCCCGAATGCAGGATCCACCCCCTGTGTCAGATAGGGGTTCGCCTGTCCCTGGGTAAACCGGAGAATTTTCCCATCGGTCGTCCCGACCCATACCGATCCGTCGATGGCAAGAGACGTTGCGCCGGAAAAATCCGGCAATGTGTCGGAATTGAGGTACTCATGAATATCCGAAAACCCCGTGCCGCCACTTGATGTGTCGGTGGCAATATATTTCCAGATCCTGCTTTTACCGGCATCCAGAAGATATAAATTACCGCCGAAGGACGTGAGATTCGTCACCAAATCCCATGAAGGGTCGCGCTTTACAACCTTTGCCGCCGCATCATTGCTGCTCATATCAAATTGGGTGACAGCGTCTCCCGTCAGCGCATAGAGCATGCTTCCATGAACTGCGACGGAGGAAACGCCTTTCATACTGCTCCCGCCGCCGACTATTTGGGCATTTTTGGATGTAATATCAAGGGAATATACCGTTGACGTGGCCGCATCCCCGATCGCAAGCGTTGATCCGTCGATAGCGAAGCTCGTCGCAGTTGCCCCCTTTTTGACAAGCCCCATATCATAAAATAGGGCCGGCGTAACGTTAATGATTTGCATCGCCTGTGACAGATTGTCGGTAACTTTCCGGTACAATATGCCAAGCTGATATCCGTCCGTGGTATTGGGAGACACTTTTTGCATATACGGATCAAGTAATTGTTTGGCGGCCGTAAGCCGCTCCCTGCCTTTCAGGGGATTAAGCGGAATCAAGGCGACGCCCTCATCAAGTGCATGTTGTGCATCTGACATTGCGCTGTACATCGCCTGATTTCGCTTTACCGACACTTGTTTTATGACACCAAGAAGGACGCTCACCGCAAAAAAACCGATAAGTACCACGACCAACGTTGCGTTGAGACGCTTCTTGTCTTTCTTCAGTGATTCAATATATTCCTTTACCCCGGAAATGAGTGCGGGAAGACTTATTGGTGTGTGTTCATGTTTCTTGAGTTGGTCCAAGGGTTGTGACGCATTATTGTTTTGTAAGATAACCGGCTCCTGCGAAATAGGAGAGGGAGACTCTTCTTTCAACTGATTCTCCTCCAAATCAACCACCTCAAATACTAACGCAACGCTCCCCTCTCCTCCTTTTTTCTCATGGAGAAGGAGCGTCAGTTTTTCAGCGATTTCAGGCGCAGGGAGATGATCAAACAGATGCGTGAGCTCCTCATGGGGCAGAATTGCGGCAAACCCGCC
>CAYLQG010000017.1:0-19273 GCA_964385705.1 uncultured Gammaproteobacteria bacterium | reverse complement strand
CTTTGCAGGGCCACGTGGAGTCGAACCACGATCAGAGGTTTTGGAGACCCCTATTCTACCATTGAACTATAGCCCTAATGAGTTGATTTTATCAGCTTTAGTCTTTTTAATAAACCATGATATGAGGATCTGTACTGTTTTAATACTAATTCGGGAAAATGAACGAGGTTAATGCGTGAGGCGTATGGATTTTACCACGTCATTGAAGATCGTGCCGTACCCCGAGAGATAAAAATCCATTGTCGTTTTGGGAATCCGGACGATAAAATCGTCAACAGGTGAACCGTCTTTTGCTGAAGAATCATGGTAGAGCATCGCGGAAACACTTCCGGTGCCGGTTGAATATAATACGTAAATCGGTACAATTTTATTCGGATCAAGCGGCGGTCTCGGGATGCTACCCTGACACGTGATGAGGATGGATTGTTTTGTGTCGGCCTCGTCTACAAGGACCGCGCTACCTGAACCGTCTTCCAGTTTTGTGAGTGAGTCCGGAAATGTGAGAGAAGCGCCGCATTTGGAGCTTGTAAATGTCGAAAGCTGAGGCGGCGTCGGTGTGGGGGACGCCTGCGGAGTTGGCTTGATCGATACGTTACTTTGACCCGTGAATTTTTTACCGATATTGACTCCAACTACCAAGGCGGCGAAAACCGCTAAGAACGTCACAACAAAATACGTATTACGATGCATGTATCAAAAAGCAAGACAGCAAGTCCGGTTATTTAGTTACTTAGTAATTGCGAAGTAACCAACTAACGATTGTTGCTCGAATTGTTTTAATCAAGCTTATTCGTTTCTTTGTGCTGTGTATGTTTTCGGCAGTGAGGACAATACTTCTGAAGCACCAGTTTTTCCGGCGTATTGATCTTATTCCTCTTTGTAATATAGTTTTGGGATTTACATACCGTGCAGATAAGTGCAAGGAGTTCCCGTTGATCTTTCTTGGCCATAGGGTCTCATTATATCCTATTCTCGTGCTCCCGCCAAGAGGGGGAGCGTTACTCTAATATGTGGTTATCGACGATAGTGCCAGCTAGGATTTGCGCAAAAAGCGATCTTCCTGCATCCGAATAGTGGATGTGATCGCCGGGGTTTATATACGCTCGTATTCCGTCACCATTGCCGTCGAGACTGGCGTGGTATACATCAGCTAGCGGCAGATGCTGACTATACGCAAATTTTACCGTGGAATCAAGATATCCTTTGATAACCGTCGTGCGTTGGATTTTATCTGTTGCCGAGAATGAAAGACCCGCTGCGCCGTCGCCGAATACCTGACTGTTGGGTGCGATGGTTGCTGCAATGATGATTTTGACGCCGGGCAAGTCAGTTTTGAGTGTCTGTACAATCACAGCAAGCTGAAGCCAGTGGCGATCTAAGGCGCCGGCGTCGTACGGATACGGATTATAACCAAATGACTCGACGACGACGACATCCGGATTTGTTGATATTACTGATGGTACATTTTTCCCGAGGTAGGTATATGCGTTCGTGAGTCTCTGAAGACCATAATCGATATTGGTTCCGCCGACACCGAAATTGAGAATAGTAAACGTGGTTGCGGGGAAAAGTTCGTGCAATTTATCTTTTAGTTGCGGCGCATCGGGACCCAGAGTGTCTATCATTGAATCGCCAAGAAGAGCAATCGTGTAATGGCTTTTTGCTGCGTGAGAGGTAATCGGTGTGGGTGTGGGTGTCGGCATGGGCGTCAGCGTCGGTGTTGGCGTAATCTCTGTCGAAGCGCCTAACACTTCATTAGCGGCCTGAGGTGTATTATTCATCAGATTTCCGAATGAGACGGTAGGGTTTGCCGTAGCGCGCGGTTGGAGTGCGTTGTCAGGCAGCGGGGATATGATCATTTCCGCTGCAAATACCACACCGATAAGAAACGAGAATAAACTCATGTATACGCTTCTTCCAAATCCGTTCCTCCGGATTTGGGTTTAGAAGCAGTTATACCCGAAACAATTGAGAATTGTGAAGGGTATATATCCATAGTTACATACTTATGGGTTATAGCGCAACGGCGGCGTTACGTCCGGACAAGGAGTCGGACCTCAACATTTTTGGCACCGAAGAATTTTTTACAATACTCCGTTGTTTTATCTGCGTCGAAATATGCACAGGAGAAAATATTCAGGTAAACCGTCCGTTTGTATTCCGAAAAGTGGGCGGTTACGGAGCTCGTCTCGATAAGTTGAACGAGTGAGTACCCGGAGGTGATCGGATTGTCATGGCCAAAATGCGGTATAAGGGGTTCACCGAAACGTTTCATCTTTAGGACCTTATCACATAGTTCGATAGCAAATTTATGGATAATTTTTTGTGAAGATATCGTTTTGATGTTACATCCGGACAAATCAAGAATGAGTTCCTGACCAAACACATTTTTATGATGTTTATAGGGAGAATGAAGCATAGTCTTAGATAACGCTATTGAGGTGAGTATGTCAAGAAGTATTCCCGAATTTGTTGAGCCCAGAGGGGGAATTGGACCCCCGACCTAGTTCTTACCAAGAACTCGCTCTACCACTGAGCCATCTGGGCGTGATTACTCGATTCTATCAAATTTAAGAGAGGTGAGGCAATGACGACAGAGGCGTGATACACTTACATCGCATGAAATGGGTCGTGATTCTCACTATTTCTATTTGCGTTGCATTCGGGGCTGGATATTATATCGGAAATCGCGCGATATCTTCGGGGATTCTCTCGCCGCTCGGGGTTGTTACACCCACGCCGCTTCTCAAGTATACGATACCAAATTTAAGTAAACGGCAATACGTTCCGACTCAAATTGTTCTTGACGGGGCAACGGCGACAACGTCCGCATACACCGTCTATGCCTTTCATTATATAAGTGACGGATCGAAGATAACCGGAGTTGCACATATTCCTAACGATGCGTCGCCGGTAAACAAAAAGCCGGTGATTGTGCAATACCGCGGATTTATCGATCCCGCCAATTATTTTCCCGGGGACGGCACCCAACACAGCGCGGAGGTGTATGCGCAGAACGGATTTATATCGCTCGCTCCGGACTTTTTGGGATTCGGCGGATCCGATAAACCGTCAAGTGATGTCTTTGAAGAACGGTTCCAAACTTATACAACTGCAGTCAATCTGTTAGTTTCCGTGGGGTCGCTTCCGATGGCTGATTCCTCCCACGTCGGGATTTGGGGCCACAGTAACGGCGGACACATTGCCTTAACCGTTTCGGAAATAGTTGCGAAGCCATATCCGCTCGTGTTGTGGGCGCCTGTTTCAAAACCGTTTCCGTATTCGATTTTATATTACACCGATGAAGAGGAAGACCACGGGAAATTGTTGCGTAAGGAGTTGGCGTCATTTGAAAAGCTTTATGATGTCGAATTGTATTCGCTCACAAATTATCTGGACCGGATTCAGGGACCCATTCAACTTCACCAGGGGACATCGGATGACGCCGTCCCCTTAGCTTGGAGCGACGCTCTTGCAAGCGAACTTAAAGGGAAGGGGAAGGATATAACATATTACACTTATCCCGGAGCGGATCATGATATGACGGGCGCTTGGAATACCGTTGTCGCACGGGATGTTACATTTTATACGAAATATTTAAAATAAGCTCCGACACTCTACTCATTGATTTCGTAAGTTCTTTCCCATTGACATGCATTCTCTTTAAGAGGGATTGCTTCATCTCGATGACTCGATTCGCAATGACAACTAACGGATACAACAAAAAAACCGCGGCTAATCCCGCGGTTTTTTTATAGTTTCAAAGTGATTTATGATTTAGGCAGCGAGAATGATGCGCTGCATGTCGCTTTTGCTCCCTGGTCGTCTGTCAAGACCACATCGACCTTGGTCGGAACCGTCGGCTTCAGTTCAATGCCGGGTGTCGTACATTTAAACTCGCTACCACCCCGCGCCGGATTTGCGGTCAACGGTGACGTGACTGTTTGTGTCGCAACGACTTTATTTTCCTGTGACATTGTCATGGCACAATCAACTTTGGTTGCACCGGTCACATCGCCCCCCTGTGCGGAGAGATAATATTTTGGAAATCCAAGGACCGGATTGTAATACTGTGTATCGCATGCAAGTCGCGTGATCGGACCGGGTGTCGGTGTCGGTGCCGGTGCCATAGCGACAGGTGCCGGAGTTGTTGTGTCTGATGTTTTCGGTCTCAGCATATAGCCTGCCCCGATGACAGCGACAAGAACTATCGCACCCAATACATAGTACATAGAACTACTGCTGCTTGTTGAGTTTTCCATTGTTTCTTCTTCCATATAAACATAATATAAACAGAATTTTATATAAATGCAAGAGGGAAAAATTGAGCAAATTTCAGTAAAGCGTTTTAATAATTAATTAGCAATTTTTCTTTTAAATACGTTAATAAATTATGTTGATTTAACGGGATAAAGTTCTATATATCGACATAAGTATACATGAAAGATAACTGTCGAAATTATGAAAATTTAATGATATTGGACGATAAGCTGGGGGATAAGACCCGACCCGGTATCGGCTGCTTCAAAATGTGCAAAGTCTCCCGTTGCGTCTCCGCCGACAGACTCTGAGGTGAAGCGAAGTCTATATTGCGAGTCGGTCTTGTGATTTAACAAATCGTCCTTGACGCGATCCGTCACATCTACAGTAATCCATCCGATTGTAGGCGACGCTGCGATGTTGGCAAATCCTGAGAGAATTGCTGAATCGTTGTAGGCACTGTTATCAAGTGTAGTCCCATAACTCAAATGATCAATGGTAAGATTTCCGAGTGCACTATATGGGCTACCATCGACACTTTTTTGATACATATGAATATTCGCCGAATCAATAGTAGCGCCTGAAGGAATCGAACTTAACGAAAAACTTACAAAACCTCTCATAATGAGAGCGTTATTTCTTCCGGCCTGAATATCTGCCGTTGTATTGCCGCCACCATTATTTGCTTCAAACCCGTCGAGTGATGCTGTTGATGGGATTGTAACTGATTGCGTATTCGGTGTGGGAGTCGGAGTCAGTGTGCTCGTAGGCGACGGCGTGGGGCTTTGCGATGGTGTCGGCGAAAGAGTTGTTATCGGCGTCGGCGTGTCGGTGTCTGTCGGCATTAGATCATCGGTTGGTGTATCGGACGGGATGTCCGTCGGAGTAGGAGAAGCTGAAAGTGCAGCCTCCCCCTGTTGGGGCGTACCGTTTTTCCCCTGCGCTCTCATCCCAAATACGAATAATCCGCCTGTGATTCCCAAAACGATAACGACGCATAGGACGATGATCAGTATTTTTGGCGGTGTAAAAGGAGGCATAAAAAGCCCCAGGATGGTGTCAAAAAAAGAAGGTTTTACTTGAGGGGCAGTAATAGGATCGAGCGGTTTGACCGGAGTAGGATCAATCGGTGGGATGGTGTTTGCTTGGTTAACTGGGTCAGGTGAGTCCATGAAGTTCACTATAATATATGTTGCTCTTCCTCGTCAATTTATTAGTGCTCCGGACCAGGATTCCCACCTCATCGGTGGGTCGCCGATGAGGCGACGAACCTTTGAGCTGTCTGTTAAGGTCAGTTTTGTCTAGGTGCTGGGACCAGGATTCGAACCTAGGTAGCCCGTTAAGGCGACAGTTTTACAGACTGTTGCGTTTGACCACTCCGCCATCCCAGCTTGTTATTTTAATGTGTTCAATAATTTACTATGTAATGCCTCCCGACCAAAACCGCTTTTATAAAATAATTCTTCCCGTCCAGCGTCTGTTTTGTTGACAAACGCTTCATAAAAGACCAACTGTAGAGGTAGTCTTTTTTTTTGTAGCAGTTACTTGGCCTTGCTCGTGTTTATGAAATCTACTTTGAGATTTCCTGTTTTGCCAATATATAGTTTACCGTCCTTAATACTCTTTAGTATATAGACGTAGTACATATTTTGACCACTCCCGCCTCAACGGCGGGTCACCGATGAGGTGACCGCCATCCCAGCTAACACAGGCCTATTATATCCGTTTTTCGGTTCTTTGAATATGATGTCCTTGACGGGTAGCCGTGTTCTTTATACAGTGACTATATATGAAAGCATTTATTGCCGGTATTCTTTTTCTCGTCATCGTTGCAGTCGGTGGATATATCGCTATCCGGTATTTCGCAAGTAAGGAGGCGGGCAGCACGGTTTATCAGACCGCGAAAATTACGAGGACCGGAGTATTGAGTAAATCGACAGTGGCTGGAGCTGATTTTACCCATATAATCGTCGGCGACGGCAATTCATGGGGAGTTGCGTCATATTCCGTCAATTTAGATCAATATCTTGGTAAAAAAGTTGCCGCTACCGGACAGAATTCCGGAACGACACTCTACGTTGATTCGATCCAGGTCGTTCAATAGACACTTATCTTCATATGTTGACGAGGGCAAGATTACGTGAAAAAGTTAAACCATTTGCGAGGAAGATCCACGGGGTTTCACATACCTACCGGTTGGCGATTCTCTATCTATTGGCTCACGAGCCGATGGAGGTCAATGAGATTGCCGATCATTTAGGACTTGCGGAAAATTTGGTTTCCCATCATCTCAAGCAATTGTATCTGGGCGGGTGGGTGTTAAAGCTTCAGCGCGGCAGACTTATCACGTATCGATTAAACGAAAAAGCTTTTTTTGAATTCAACCGGCTTTTTGAAGATACGCCGTTTGAAAAAGAAGTGTTGTTGAAATACCGCAAATGAGCCTCTCAACAGAATCGAACTGTTGTCAGCGGTTTACAAAACCGTCGCTCTGCCATTGAGCTAGAGAGGCAATATTCATATTATCTCGCAAAACTGGGTCTTGAATTTCTAAGCTCAATTATACTCGCTAAGAAATTTTACGACAAAACCGTCGCTCCCGCCTCACCGGCGGGTCACCGATGAGGCGACTGCCGTTGAGCTAGAGAGGCAATGGTAAGAAAAATACAAATTCTGTACAAATTGTACCAAACGGAGAGTGAAAAGGGAACGAGAAGAGGGTGAGTTGTCCAATCAAATAAAATAATTCCGCTAGTGTGGGCTTGAAGTATTTTTCCCGATTCGTAAATCGGATGGACTGGCTTAGTACCCTCGGGTAATAAGACACGTAGTCCTGTCTCCTGATAGAAATTATCAGGATACCTCAATTGTTTTGAACTTGTAGAGAAAAATAAGCTTCAAGTTCTCCACACGAGCATAGTTATCGTAGTACACGCAATCTTGGGTTGTCAATATGGTATTTTGGGTTATTTCTTGAGGAGAATAAATTCGAGAAGTGTAATGACACCGATAGTCTGCCCGATGAATATGATCCAGGTGAGTTTCTCGTCAAACCGCAGGGGTTCCCATGCCTGCCAAAATGCAGACCGCCACAAGATGACGTTGTTGTGCATCGCGCCGCTTACATACCCGATCGGCAACGAAAAAGTTTTTTTCATAATGTGTGTCTGTAAACTAATTGCATCGTAAGCCAGTTCCATAATTTTGTATGTTAGATATCGTACTTATTGTATAGAAGAAACACACAGTATCCCTATGCAGCACGGTGATGTATACGAAGAAAAGAGACTATTTTGAGGCTATTTCAGGGGATTTTCCTTGATATGGTGCTCGATGAGTTTACGCAGGTATACGGACTTTGGCATCTTTTCGGCGACCGATATGCGGTCAAGATATGCAGCAATTTGCGGTGTGATGAAGAAGGTAAAACGGGTGTCGGCTGCTCCGTGTACGAAATTGATGAATTCATTGATGATTTCTTCAACGGTGTCGAGTGTATATTTCTCACAAACTACCTTTTCGTCAGCATGAGAAGCGAAGAGGCTTGGCGGGTCGCCGACGCTATAGAGGATGAGAACGGGCTTCCTATATTGGAGAGCCAGGGAAATTTCATACCCCACACTGATACTTGGGAAGGAACTCTCGACAACCATAAAATCGCTGTGCTGGATCCAGCTTTCCAGTTTTTTGTGGAATTTGAGCCTTTCCTCACGGGTTTTCATGTGAATCTCTGGTTCAGTGACATTGAGGATGTGCTCGGCCTGGACGATATAGCCTTTGGATTCCAGCAGGCCGATGATTTTTCTATAGTTTGAAACGTAATCTTTCTTACCGACAATGGAGGCTGTGAAGTAAACGTTCATAGAATATGTTTATTATACTTCACAATTTAAGAAGTGCCAAATATGAGGCTCCAAATGGTATAATAGCGCTATGAGTGAAATGGCGCCCTATGAAATGGCCAAAGAAGGAGCAACGCTCACGGCTAATATAATTACGAAGGTTTTAACCTTATGGTTATTCGCAATACCATGGTTAGGTGAAGGCGAGCTTGCAATGCAGGAACATGACTTGGCGGCTGCACTCGCGGGTGATGAAGGTGGTCCATCTACGCATCACTAAAACAGCGACGTCCCCGGCAGTAAAATTCCCAGCATCCAGTTAATGACCGGTGAAATCACGCGGGTTAACGGCGCGACACTTCCAAGGATCGGAAAGGCGAGAAACAGAAGAAAAATAATCCCGTACGGTTGAAGCTCGTGCCATTGTCGGGCGTATTCGTCAGGTAAAATCCCCTCAACGATCTTAAATCCGTCCAACGGGTGGATCGGAACCAGATTAAAGACCCCGAGCATGACGCTCAAAACGACGATCGTCTGAAGAAGCGCGACGAGCACCTCTATAGCGACGGCGTTTATATTCATTAAAAAATGTACGATGATTGCACAAACTGAAGCAAAGAGGAAGTTTGAGATGGGGCCTGCGATAGAGATAAGCGCGCTGTCACGCTTTGGGTTCCTGAGATTGTACGGATCAAACACGACCGGTTTTCCCCAGCCGAACCGGGCGATAAGAAGGAGAATGGTGCCAATGGGATCCAGGTGGGCAAGCGGATTGAGTGTAAGCCGGCCCTGGAGCCGTGGTGTCGGGTCGCCGAGGTAGTCGGCCATGAATGCGTGGGAAAATTCATGGATCGAAATGGCCATAACGAGCGCGATGATCCAGAAGACGAATGTAATGGGGTTATTGATCAATTGGCCGATCATGTGGTATAGTATAGCATCTATGGCGTACCAATGTGACCTTTGCAGTAAAAAAACACACGCAGGCAGGCAGCACACCCATCACACAGGTGTGGCCGGCGGACAGTGGAAAAAACGCGCACAAAAGACCGTCCGGTCATTTGCGCCGAATCTCCATTGGATCACCCTTCCGATTCATGGGGTCGCCACCCGCGTCCGCGCATGCGCAAAATGCATCAAACGCGTGAAGTTTGATATCAGGAAAGCAGCGGTAGTAACAAATTTACCAATTAACAAAGTAACAAATTAACAAAGTAACAATACAACGATTGCAACAAAACGACGAGTGCAACGAGAATAACAAGGTAACGAAAACGACAATACGACGAGAATAACGCTTCGATAACTCTGCAAAACCTAAAATAATTAATGGGAAGAACGAAGTTTCTTTGATAATCCACCGAGTTCTTTTGAAATACTTAGTGCTTGGACAGAGAGTCTCTCAAAATCTTTTTCGGAAATAACTTTTAGATCTCTTGCAATATCTAGGCAGGCTAAGGATTCATGAATAGAGCCGAGTGCGATTTCAAGATAACGATGGAAGTCCTTATCAGAATATTTTGCTGACCCTTCCGCGATATTTAAACTAACGGAAAGTGCAGCGCGTCTGAGTTGATCACCGAGTTCCCAAAATTCTCTTGAAAATCGATGTGCGAGTATGCAGCAATTACGATAGAAAAGTTTACTTTCTTGATATACGGGAAACTTTAAAAATCTGAAGGTTTCCACATTGTTTTTTGTCGTATTGTTGCTCGTTGTTTTCGTTGTTTTCGTTGCTTCGTTACTTCGCTTCGCACACGAAGGTGGGGCAACCGTTGGTCGCGTCGCGCTGATATTTCCAGCCTCCGGCGCAATCCTCGGCTCTGGGGAGCGTTACCGTAGGACAAACTAATCCTGCTTTACTCCGTATATCGTTACTGACGCCCTTCATAGCTGATAGAAGTACGACGAGAAGGATGAAGGCAAGCGTTAAGAAAAGGACAAAATTCCATGAACCAAAATCTTCTCCTTTATAATTTGACCGTGACACACGACGTTTTGCCATATTTGTTCTCCTCATATTGAGCGTACGGTGAAGTTCGTTTTCTGTCAAGAGGTTGTCTTAAATCCGGAGGCGAATGATTCTATGTGCGGCTGCAATGCGAAAAACTTGTTCATACATTGGGGGTAGAGTTCCTCCAATATGATTTGCTTCGTCCATCCGACTTTTTTAAGGGATTCATAGGTTTGTCTATTAATCGTCCAACTTAGGGTAATAAAAGAGGGTGCGTTGCCGTTAACTTCACGGTTTATACCTATGTCAGTCTGTATTTCAATGTCCCCGATGCTGAGATTTGCCGACAAGTCTTGGGGATTGTTTCCAAGATGTTTCGCTAAGGCGATAAATGCCTGTTCGTTTGCTTCGACAGCTTGGACGACGTATTGGGGAAGTTTCATAGATATTTCGATCTTCTCTTTGCTAAATTCGTCGGTGTAATCAACGATTTGTATTTTATAGTCTTCTAATATTGAGCCATTTGAATCTATGATTTTACCGTTAACGTATTCAATATATGGAGTTAGACCTACTTTTGGCTCCAGCCACTGGGACGTCGGATTCATGAGGCCAGGGTGTTCATTTTGTATCCATTGACCCAAAAGCCCAGGTTGTTTGGATGCGGTGTTTTTCTTTCTTTCTACTTCAAGCGCAGGCACCTGTTCCCGTATAAAACGGTCGGCAAACGATCGTATATGAGGAGCGAGTTTTGGCAGAAGCGTGAGCATTTGACTGAGCGATTCGTCAGGAGACGTGTCTGCAGAACGAAACATTGATCCAAAGAGAGCGACGCTCACACCCTCTAATGTGTCGTTATAGTAAATATTCGGATCTATGGAATATTTGCTGATCACATCAATTTCCGCGGGAGTGAATCCCAATTTCGTTAGATTGTCATGATCCATAAGTTTCTTCAGAAAGTTGTTCTCCGTATCAAAATCATTTAGTTCCTTTGGGAAGCGAGCAGCCCGATAAATATTCAAATGCTCCTCGTCCGTTTGGGGTATAAACACGGGATATACTACGTACAACATATTCGTAATTTTGTTCGGATTTTCTACGCTGATTAGAATGTTGGAATGCGAGGGATCATTAAGCTGTGCGGTCAATGCGAAGTCACCATCCTCAGGGTTTATCCCGGATTTCAGTATGGTCGCCCCTTTATTCCGAAGCACAGTCTCAGACCAGTTAGGTGGGAGAGATGTGACATGTGCTTCCAGTTCGGGAATTCGCGACTCAACAAACCAGGAAGCAAACGCATAAAAATACGGGTTATAGCTCCGTACGGAATCAATGACGGCCTGTAGTGCATCTGCAGGATTTTTACCGTAATCAACTTCTTCAAATATCAGATGGAGTCCCGGGATTTCTGCGGTATCATCGTCTTCATCCGGTGCATCTATCTGGGTAATAGGCGTTATCCCGTTATTCTCTGATGAATCTGTATCTCCCAAACCACTTACGATTCCAGCGTGTAGCAATTCTTTTTTTTCATATTCGTCCCATTCGTCCAATAACGTGCCCTCCATAAGTTCAAGCTTCTTTGCACTTTCTCTATTAAGCGGGAGAATACAGAGGTCAATTAGCATGAATCTTTCTTCGTCATCCGGTGTAATTTCGAGAGAAAAATACGCATCCGTGAGATTATCTCCTTCAAAATAGGGGAGGGCTATCTGTGTCGAAAGTATTATTTCCTGTCCAAGAATTCCTCCCTCGACTCGCGAACTCCACGGTTGGGCATTACGGTCTCCTTGAGACCAATCACTTAGCCATTTGGGTGTCTCTGTTGCCATAGATTTGGTTTGTTAGAAGTCAAATTATAGGATATTTTGATTATAGTATCAAGAAGCCTGCGTTCCTTTGAGGTATGCCTGGGTAAATTGGTCGTAGGAAACCGGTTTTTTCCCTTCGAGTTGGACGGAATCGAGAATAAGATTGTGGGTTGTGGGCTCCAAGTGGCAGGCGAGGATTTTCAGTCTCTTTTCTAACATATCATTTTGTTGTGTTGTTACTTTGTCATTTTGTTGTTTCGTTGTTTTGTCGTTTCGTTGTTCTCGTTGAATTGTTATTTTGGTCCAAATTCCCGGCCACGGGGAAAGTGCGCGGAGTGCTCGGACGGTTGCAGCTTGATAATTATCAATGGTTAATTTGGCAAATACCTGCGGGCGGGACTTGTTAGGATTTATTTCTCCTTTTATAAGCATTTGGAGAAATTCCCATGGGAAAAATCCGTCATCCCGTACAAACTTCCGGGAATACGGAGGGGGGGGCGTGTTATCACCTGTTGCCTGCGCAGTTCCCTTATTTTTTCCTGATAGATAATCGGCGAGTGCACCTTTAAGTAGTTCTCCGCCGAGTTCAAACAGATGGGTGCGCAGAGGGTCCGATGAATCTTTTTCCGTCATGGGGACTTTCTTCACTGCTATAATTTTCCCTTCGTCAAACTTTTCACTTAAGGTTACAACCGTAACGCCGATCTGATGGTCGCCTGAAAGAATTGCCCATGGCACAGGGTCTGCGCCCCGCCAGCGGGGGAGAATTGACGGGTGGACGTTAAGGCCGCCGAACCGGGCTTCATTAATCCTCGCCATCGGGATTCGCTGGCCGTATGAAGCGCTCACCAGTAGATCAGCTTTAAACGGTGCGAGCGTATCGGCGACTAATTCTTCACGTTCATAAAGTGACGGGTTTCCGGCGCTTGAAGCGAATGAGACGACCGGAATATCATGTTGTTTCGCCCATATTTCAACCGGCGTCGGCGTGATTACGAGTTGTCGTCCCACGGGTTTTGGCGGCTGGGTCACTACACAAGAAATCCGTAATCGGTAATCGGTAATCCGTACATCGAAGAGATGGGAAAGGATAATGACGGAATCGCTTGTGGAGCCAAAAAATAATAGTTTAATTTCGTTCATGGTATGTTGTCATTCCCGACCTGATCGGGAATCGGATTCTCGCCTTCGCGAGAATGACATAAGGTAGAGATTATTTTAATTCAATTTCCTCGAGTATTTCTTTCCCGTGCTCATCCTTACTCGATTCATAAAATTTACCCTGCTGTTCAAGCACACGATGGGTGAACAGGATGCCATTGAGGTGATCGGTCTCGTGCTGGATAATGGTCGCGAAAAAGCCCTTAAAATCCTCTTCGTGTTTCGCGCCGGTTTCATCCTGGAAGCGTAGTGTGATCACTTCACTGCGCCCTACCTTTCCCCAGATGTGAGGGATGGATAAGCACCCCTCAAGCTTGTTTTCACGCTCAGGAACGCCTTGGGTTTTTCCGTCCGATGTATGTATAATCTCGGGATTGATAAATATACGGACCGCGTCCTTTTCATGCGGACGAGTGACAAATACCCGGTAGGGCTCACCGATTTGTGGGGCGGCCAGCCCGACACCTTTGGGATTCCGCGTCGCAATGAGGGTAACGGTTAAATCATCAATAAGTTTGAGAATTCGCTTGTCAAAAGCGGTGACGGGTCGGGACGGGGTTGTCAAAACCTCGTTTGGTACGGTAACGATATGCTGTTTCATTGTCCCATTTTACCTAATAATTCCGTAAATTGCTGATCTTTTGCATCTATATGATTCACGTAGTCCTCTAACACTCCTTTTGCGAGGTCCGGCTGCTTCAGGTCAACATAAAATATATAGAGCGCATAATACGCATCATGATAATCTCGTTTGAGAGCGATCGATTTTTGGAGCAAACTAATCGCTTTTTGATTATCGCCCTGGCGTCCGTAGAGGATCGCGAGATTGTAATAAATTTTCGGATCGTTGGGGGAAAGTGCTGACGCCTGTGTGAGCGCGCTTATGGCGTCGGCATTAAGTTTCGGATCGTAGGCCGACAGGGAATAGAAAATTTTGGTTCTCGTTTTCCAGAAGTTGACGTTGTCCGGTGATGTTGTAAGAGTCTGGTCATTTTCCTTTAGCGCGCGGTTGGCAAGCTGTCCTCCCAGTGTCGCGTTTTGGCTGTCAAAAAGTGAAACAGCAATCGTTGCGAGCGTCGTCGCCAGTTCATCATGATAGACCGGCTCATTGGGATTTATCGCGATCGATTGCACGTCATAGTTTTCCGCCTCCGCATATTGTCCGCTCCGTGCAAGACGGTATGCAGTCGCGTAGAGTTTGTCGGCATACCAATACGATCCGACCCGGACAACGAGAAGAATGCCCGATATGGCGACAAGCCACGAAATCCATGAGGGGACATTGAGTCTTGTAACATGCGCCTTCAGCGTTTTTGATTCAGATTGTGAAACAACAAATGCCATGGCGGGCATGAGGAAAAGTAATATCTGCATGATGACGACGGAGAAGCCGAAGAAGTTGGTGATAAGGATGGAAATCCAGCCGGCGAATAGGGCGTAGGTTACAATTTCTGACTGATCCACATCTTTCCCTTTATAGGCAAGAACTATGTTTGGCTTCATTACACTTTTAAGGTAGCCAAATGAAAATCCGCGATTTTTGAAAAACCAATAGATGAATGTACCGATAAAAAACAGATAACTCCCCAGTCCGAATAAACCCGTCGTCGCGAGATAGTTAAGATATTCATTGTGTGCTTTGTTGTAGAGAAAATCCCATTCGCTCGTGAGGTTGTGACCGGCGGGCCGGAACCGATAGAAGTCGAAAGTGAACGTCTCCGTCCCTGTACCGATAAACATGGCTTTCGTTGAACTTTGCCAGGCAAATACCGCCGCCTCCCAGACATATTTTCTGATAGTTCCTGATTCCGTGCCGCCTTCTTCGAGCTGCGGTCCGGCAGGGGCGGCCGGCGCGTGCGTTTGTGTTGTAGTTGTGTGACGGGTAAGCAAATTCTGTATACCGCTCAACGTGAAATGGTTGTCGATCTGGCTTATCGATGTTCCGTTAAAGAACACGATAATGACGAAGAGTATATGGATGAGAAGTCCGGCAGGCAGGAGCCGACCCACGTTTTTTGTACTCAGATACATCATTATCCAAAACAGAATGTCGGCAACCGCTACACCCAAAAGTCCCGAACGGGACCGGGTGAATAAAAGAACCAGGAAAAATAAGAGGGAAATGAGAAGATTGAGGATAGAAGACAGGGTAAGACGATGGAAGATAGAAGATAGAGGGTCAGCATTCGACTTTCTTTCATTAGCCTCTATTTCCGATGCTCTATGTTCCATTTTCGTGACTGCGAACGCCATCGCGACCGGAAAGAGTGCAACTAAATATGCGGCAAGCCAATTTGGCTGGCCGAGCGTTGAAAATACGCGGTCCTGCACATCCTGAACCCACAGATGCTTATCGATACCGAAATGTTACGCTACGCCGTATAAAGCGACAACAGAAGCGGTGCCCAGGATAACTCGTAGGAGAAGATAGATGATAGAAGATTGAGAACTGTTAATAGGTTTTTCTCCATTGTCCTTTCGTTTATCTATCTTCGATCCTCTATCTTCGCGCTCTGTCCCTTTGGGGTCTGAAGTTGAAAAAATCGTTACACAGGCATAATAGAGTATGACGTAGGAAATGACGGACCACATGCCGCCGTTAAACCGGCTGTAATAGCCGATCCACGAGACATGTGGATCAATAGAAAATACGGAGCTTACCAGCTGTGAAGCGACAAAGAGGCCAATCGGCAGATCAAGCGGAGTTCTCACAACACGCAATTCCCGGTCGCTCACCATCTTAATGAGCCACGCTGAGGCGATAATGATCGTGATAGCGTACGTCACCATCATCTTGTTGAATTCAAACAGTTCGTAATTGACAGGCGTGAGGATTAAGGGCACGAGAATGAACAGAAGATAAAACGACCATTTGATGACTCTCGTACACCAGAGAGATACGTTCATGAGGGTAAGTATACCATACGAAAGAATATTCGATATATTGGATTACTAGGGTATTGATGAGTTTATATCCGGAATTTATATCCTATAAAAGTTGATTTTCTCCTCGAAATGTGGTAAATTATAGGATATTCCTATGAGCGAATTCCCACTCAGTATCTTTACGAATTCTCACGAGGCTCTGGAATTTCGGCGGAAATTTCCGCGTCCCAACGTCGAACAACTTTTAAACGCACATGCCGATCATATGCTTGACGGCAACATTATTCTCGGTGTTAATCCGCTTGACAACGCGCCGGCTGAAATCAAAATCAATGAAAACCTTCGTAATCCTTTACTCGCTTTGGGGGATTCAGGTGCCGGAAAAACCGGATTACTTATGACTGCGGCGCTATCACTTGAATTAGCGCATACGTTGTGGGGCACCGATGAAGCCGCTTCATACGCCGTCGTAACGACGCGGCAACAGGAGTGGCAAAGCTATAGATTAAGTCATAATGAAGGAGTTTTTTTGCCGGAAAGCAGGGAACTAGCTGACTATTTATCCGATTTGACCGATGAACGAAAATCCGATGTACGCCCGCTCACGGTATTATTTCTTGACGGGATTGAAGGTTTGCTTACCCTCTCATATAAAAATCTTTACCAAATTCTGCCGACGGAGTATACGCATTCGGAAATGATACCGAAGGAACCGCTATCGTACGATCGTACACGAAAGATGTTAGTTGAAGTCCTCACGAAGGGGCAAAAATACGGCGTTTTGTCAGTTGCAACGTATAACACAGATAGCCCCGAGCATGGTGATGAACAGTGGCTCCCGTATTTTCATGATCGCATATTCGGACGAATTAACCAATATGAGACCGCTCAATCATTGCTTCATCACAAATACACAAGAGAGGATCATGCTAAGTCATTGGGTTCTCTTATGGGCGGAGGGACGTTTGCGTACTTTCGTGCCGGAGAGGCCAGCCCATTTTGGACGCCGGTGATTTCATAAGTTTGTATTTACTATAAGCTAATGTTATACTCGCACCTATGCCTAAAGCATTAGTTGAATCAAGAAAACAAGTTGATGTAACACTCCCATATGGAGCTGAAGGCGCGTGGGAGACGTTCCTCGATCATGTGAAAGTTCCGTATTGGGAAAAGTTGACGCATGGGATGGATGAACGGGAAAAAAGGGCGATGTTTTCCGTATACAGCAAAATTTGTACCGATGTTAGGAACGGATTGGCCGCGGGCGATATCGAGGCAGAATTTATCCGAGCGGTATACCTACCCATCGCCGGAATCAGCGATAATACGGGATTAAGCGGATTAGTGAATAAAATGATCGGTAAACGGCTGAAAAATGACTTTTCCGATACCCTTATCAAGCGTACGCCGGGCCCTGACTATGCAAACCGGATACTTGAACATCCCAAAGAGGAAAACGGTGTACGTAATTTTGCCTTTGCAATCGATTCAAATAATCTCCGGTCTGTCGCCGAAGTTTCATTTGCCCGCCGTCCCAGGCATCTACTTGTGGGGACAACCGAGGCGACATCACGATTTCTCATTGGTGCTGCAGCATCGTTTCGGAGCAGGAATGCGGAGGGTGAGCGCGTCCCCATCATTGTTGCAATCGGCGATCGGAAATTTACAGATGCGATCAATGCCCATGCATTGGATGCCATTGATGTGACCCTGCAGACAGATTCACCAAATACTCATGACGAGACGATCAAATATCTGGCGGATATTGTAAAACCAACTGTTCGGGGCGGTCAACCGGTGTATTTTTCCCTGCAGGATGCCGGCGCCCATATGGATATAACCGCTCAAATAGTCGATTTGGTCAATGAACCGGATTTATCGGTGGCGCTTGCTGCCGGCGTCACAGCTCCGGGATGGAACGCGACAAAGGAGCAGTCCGGTCTAGAACCGCTTGAACATATAATTCAAAATGCCACATCGGTCTGGTTCGGAAAGGAAGCATATCCTGACAGCATTGTCGACGAATCAGAACGTCTTGGTTTACCGCCCGGAATTTCCGACCGGTTGACACCTCATATGATGGTCCAGGTAGCTCCGGGCGAGCCCTCATCATCAATACGGCATACATTTTGGTGGCCGATCGGAGGGAACAGATAATATGGCTGGCATGCGGACACAATATTATCTGAAACACGGAACCAGCCCTGAGCATGAGCCCGATCCGTATGCGAACGTGCCTTTGCCGCCCGGCGTTAAGCGGGAGGATGTTGGGCGGAATGAACATCCCGGAGCTGTCGCAGTCCGAAACGCCTTAGCTGATGCCACAACGGCAGGGATTCAAGCGATCGGTGGTGTAATAAATACCGTTCGCGCCATTCAAACGCAAGACGCGTTTGTCGCGCCTGATTCTGCTCCGGGAGAAGAATTGGATACTCATGGAGATATTCTGCAACAGCTTACGCATGAGGAAGTTCTGCCGGCCATCGAAAATGGCATATGGGACCCGACACTTATCATTGAACAGTTTGCCAAAAAAGAAAAAAATCTTCATCTTGCTGTCGATCGGATTACATTGCGGTTAAACGATGCTGCAATCAAAGCTTTTGAGACGTATAATAAATCGCTTTATTCGCCTGGAGGCACACAAATTCATATTCACGACGAGTCGGATCTTCTGAAGGTACGCAATCAGTTGTGGGCGGAATGTTTGACCCCGTATTTTATGGCGGTGCCGAAAATTCCCGCGGAAGCGTTCACTCATGGAGAAATTGCATCGGATTATTCGAGTTTTTTCCCGTTTGGTTCTATCGCGCAAAAACCAGCTGACGTACCGCAGGCCCTTTATTATCCGACCGGGCCGGAGATGCAGGAAAAGGGAGAGAAGGACGACACACAGGAGTATAAACCGCCGTCGGTTCTGTTTGTGGGTTTACCTGATGTCCGTGAGGAATTTATGGTCCGTCTCGCACAATCGGCGGATTTAGCCGATGCTTATGTGTTTAACGGCACTCCGCGTAGGCATTTTATGCGTACATTGCCGCTCGTTCCATACAAACAATTGCATGAGTATGAGGGCCTTGAATCGTTTGTACCGCTTGACGACGGTGATCTATACGATCAAGATGTCCTTCCTTGCTTGCCGTTTGCACAACTTTCCGTGCTTGCCCACCTTAATGTTCTTCACGAATCCTGGACAAAGGGAGAAAAGCCCGGACCGGATCATTATCTTGTCGTTATTCCTGATATTGCGGCACTGAGTGAAGCTATTGAATTTGAACGGAAAAACGGCGAGTTTTGGGATAAACCGGTCGATCCGAGGAGTGTGAATGAATTGTTATATCCGCTTCTCACCCGCC
>CAYLQG010000016.1:0-19422 GCA_964385705.1 uncultured Gammaproteobacteria bacterium | reverse complement strand
TTATGAAGGGTGAACTGAATCTCAAAATCGGAAATGATACTTCAGGTAATTCTCAGACTCCTCAGGAAAAATAATTTAATAAACTATGAAACGCATTGCGATGATTTCCTACCATACGTGTCCTTTGGCCTCTCAGGAAGGAAAAGAATCCGGCGGGATGAACGTGTACGTCATGGAGCTTTCACGGCAGCTCGCACTGCTGGGTAATCAGGTGGATGTGTTTACGAGGTCGCAGGATAGGGACAATAAACCGGTCGTTGAAGTGGCTAACGGTTTTAGAGTTATTCATATCGTAGCGGGACCCGAGGAGCATGTTCCGAAAAAAGAACTCAGGCAATTTATACCGGATTTTGTTGCCGGGGTGAAAGATTTTTGTGCAAAAGAAAAGATTGTCTATGACGTCGTCCACGCACATTATTATCTTTCCGGTTTGATCGCCAAACTCGTTTGGGATCCTGCAAAATCCGGAATTCCGTTCATTATGACCTTTCATACGCTCGCCCTCATGAAGAATATGGTCGCTCGCGATGAAATGGAGAAGGAAAACGAAGAACGTATTGAGTCGGAGATGATGTTGGCGCATGAAGCTGACCGGATTATAGCTCCGAGCACTTCCGATGCGCAGTATCTGCAATTCCTTTACGACGTGCCCAGAAACCGTATCGCTCTCATCCCCCCAGGCGTTGATGCGGATATATTCCGACCGATCGACACGGCTGTAGCGAAGGAAAAAATTGACATACGATCCGATGAACATCTTGTGGTATTCGTCGGGCGCATAGAGCCGCTCAAAGGGATCGATGTACTTATCTATGCGATGAAAATACTGACGAAACGAAATCCATCGCTCCCGGTTAGTCTCATTATTGTCGGCGGTGACGTGAACTCACATCCCTCCATGTGGTCCAAAACGTTAAAATCACTCGATGGCGTCCGTAAAACGCTTCATCTTACTGCGACGGTCCACTTCGTCCATCAGCAGAAACAGGAAATGCTTCCGTATTATTACAATGCTGCTGACATCGTGGTGATGCCCTCGCATTATGAATCCTTCGGGCTGTCGGCGCTTGAGGCGATGGCGTGCGGAGTGCCGGTCATTATGACTAACGTGACGGGCATTGCAACACTTATTGACGATAAGCACTCCTCTCTTATTACATCCGTGAATAACCCGCTTTTACTCGCCTCCCAGATGGAAGAGTTTCTCATGGATAAGGAGAAGCGTGAGTCGGTCGGCCGGTCGATCCGGGAAAGTATTATGGATTTGACATGGAAAAATATAGCTTCCAGAGTCGACGCCATCTATGATGATGTCCATTCGGAGAAAATGAGATGAAAATCGTTGCCGTCGGCTATGTATATATACGAGATAAAAAACTTCTCCTCGTGCGGTCACACAATAAACACGCCTTTTATCTTCCGGGAGGCAAACCGGTGAGTGGTGAGACGGACAACGAAACGCTAGCACGTGAACTCCGCGAAGAATTATCCGTTGATCTCACTCCCCTAAGTGTTCAACCGTTTCAGGTATTTGAAGCGCCGGCATATGGGGAACCGGCCGGTATAAATGTTATCCTCAGATGTTATATGGGCTTCCATGCGGGCTCCATGAAGCCATCATCCGAGATTGAAGAAATCGGTTTTTTTTCAAGCGGGGAGTATAACCGGATGTCAGAAACGGCTCCCGCTGTTATTCTCCTTTTCCGGGAACTTAAAAAACGCGGATTAACCGGTTAATCCCGGGCTCACACATTCAACTCTTAGAACGGAGCGCGTGGCGTATTTTTTTGACGTAGTAGTGTGTACGGTGCCGTACGAGGTAAAGAACGATGATGGAGTTGATAACGAGATACACACATTTGAGGATACTCGGATGGGTGATAAGGTTGTAAAGATCAAACGGCAGAAGAAAGACGAAAAGTCCGACCATAAGGTCGAGTCCCCATTCTTTCCTCCTGAGTATGCCGATTGCTCCGATAACTTTTGTTACTCCAAGAATACTCAATAAAAATATGAGGTAAATACGGTGCTGGTTCACGACCGGCACGATTGTCTGGAACGTACGGGCTAAGAGGTCGTGCGGATCCTCAAAAAGCTCCTGCGTGCTCATCCTGAGGTACCAGTGATAAATTGGCCGACGGAAAAATGCGAGGGCAATGGCAAACAAGACTTCGAAAATGCCGCTTATGATTTTGTACCCCACTATGACGTACGATACTTCCTGTTCTTCATTTTCTTTCATCGTCTGCCTATTATATCGTACCAGGGCTGAATCTGGTATATAATCCGGTTTGATGGATACGTTTCAGGCTGTCTTTCAGAAGTGGAAAAAGATTGCCCGTGTTATCGGAAACGCGGAAGCGCACATTCTGTTCGGATTACTATATATTCTTCTTATGTGGATTATCGCACCGGGGGTGAGGATTTTTTCCGATCCGTTAGGACTGAAGAAACCGAATAAACCGAATAAACCGAATAAACAATCGAACTTCGTACCTTGGCGCTATCCGATTCCGGATCTCACGAATGCGCATGAGCAATAGCGTATGTATATATTAGGCATTTCCTGTTTTTATCATGAATCAGCCGCGTGTTTAATAAAAGACGGCGTTGTTGTCGCAGCATCAGCTGAGGAGCGATTTTCCCGTAAGAAACATGATAACGCATATCCGGAGGGTGCTGTAGCGTTTTGTCTCAGACAAGCAGGAATCAAGACGAAGGAACTCTCGTACATCGTTTTCTATGAAAAGCCCTTCCTGAAGTTTCACAGGATTCTCATGAGTGTATTTGCAACTTATCCGTGGTCGCTCGGTCTTTTCACCCATGCGATGACGAGTTGGTTTTCCGAAAAGTTGTGGGTCCGCTCAATCCTCATGGACAAATTGGACGTTGGAAGCGGAAAAATCCTATTTACCGCACATCACTTGTCTCACGCGGCCGCCAGTTTTTATCCGTCAGGATTTACGAAAGCGGCAATTTTGACGGTCGACGGCGCAGGCGAATGGTCGACAACAGCCTTCGGTGTCGGAGCAGGTAATACGATCACGTTGACAAAAGAACAGCGGTTCCCGCACAGTCTTGGGCTCCTCTATAGCGCGTTTACTGCATTTTTAGGCTTTGAAGTTAATGACGGGGAATATAAAGTGATGGGCATGGCATCATACGGCAAACCGAAATATGTGAGTCAGGTTAAGAAACTTATAGACATATATCCGGACGGATCATTTTCCCTTCATATGGATTATTTCACTTTTCACCGGTCAGCGGATATTGCCTACGGCAACAAATTCACTGATCTTTTCGGACCTCCCCGGCCGTGTGATATGCATTTTTTTACCAGACGCTCCCGCTATCCTGCATATTTCGGACCGAAACCGTCAAATTATCCGGAGTTATGCCGCCGTAATCAGAGATACGCAGATATCGCCGCTTCCATTCAGGCTGTGACTGAGGAGATGCTGATCGGTATGGCCAATACATTATATAAGGAAACGAAACTTGATAACCTTGTCATAGGGGGTGGTGTCGCGCTTAACAGCGTCGCAAATACGGCAATTTTACAAAAAACACCGTTTAAGCGGCTGTTCGTCCAGCCGGCAGCGGGAGACGACGGCGGCGCGTTCGGAGCCGCGCTTTACGTCTACCATGCGCTCTTGGGGAACAAACGAACGTGGCGGCAAAATACTGCATATTTCGGGGACAAATTTACTGATGACCAAATCGTCAGTACGCTCAAAAAGCATCATATATCATTTACTAAGATTGAGAGTGAGCGCCGGCTTGTTTCCTATATTGTCGATGCGCTTACGGCTGATAAAGTCATCGGATTTTTCCATGGCTCTGCAGAATGGGGCCCAAGAGCGCTTGGAGCGCGGTCGATTCTTGCAAGTCCGAGGAATGGAAAAATGAAGGATATCGTTAATGTCCGCATAAAATTCAGGGAACCATATAGGCCATTTGCACCGGTCGTTCTTGCTTCAAAGATAAAAATATATTTTGATACCGGCCGAAAAGACTATACAAACTTAGCAAACTTCATGCTCGGTGTGTTCCCGGTCAGGAAAGAAATGCGCCGTGTGATTCCTGCAGTGACGCACGTTGACGGATCGGCGCGTCCTCAGATTATTACGCGGAAACAGAATGCACTCTACTTCGACATTGTAAAACGATTCGGGGATAAAACCGGTGTCTATGTGCTTCTCAATACGTCGTTTAATCTGAGAGGGGAGCCGATTGTCAATTCGCCCGAGGATGCCATAGCGACCTTTATTGGCTCCGGTCTGGATCTGTTGATTATTGAACATTATGTAGTGAGAAAAGAGGATATTCCGCCATCTGCATTGTAATTGTCATCTTCCTTCCCCTTGACGCAAGGTCTTTTACTCATTAATGTGAGAATATGGGGAATTTATATAGGGATCGGGTACGCGGTTTCACACTCATAGAGCTCATGGTTGTGATGGGCATCATTGCTGTCCTTATTGCAATTGTGCTGGTCGCTATCAATCCGAGCAGACAATTTTCCGACGCAAATAATACCAAGAGGAGAAGCGACGTCGTTGCGATACTCAATGCAGTACAACAATATGCGGTTACAAACCGCGGCACATTGCCGGCAGGGATCACTAACTCCGCAAAAATAATAGAAAAAGCCGGAGGTATTGATCTTTGTGCATCGCTCGTAACGACATATCTGGCGGCTCTTCCCGTTGATCCGCTGACAAACGGAGGAGCTGCTGTTTCGGATTGTACTTCCTCATATAACACAAACTATACAATCCTAAAAAGCGTTACGGATAGCAGAATTACGGTTGCAGCCCCTGCCGCAGAGCTCGGCGCCACGATCAGTGCGACGCAGTAAATGAGATTTGGTACAGACCGATTGCATCTTCATTATATGGTTTTTCAAAGACGACAACCGGAGTGAGAAATTGCCGGATTTGCGGTGTGAGGAGGGATTGCCGGGTGGCCAAATATACGGGCCCCTTTATAGTAATCGGTTCTAACTTTCTAAAATCGCGGATGTTTGTAGTCGTTGCAAAGAGTATCCGGACGTACGGTTTAAAGTAGTAATAGGTTAAAAGATAGTCGCTCGGGTTTCCCGGAGAATCGGGAACGGCCAGAAGGAGTATTTTATCGCGAGGCACATGCGCATCGATCCATGTGATAAGCTCAGGGATGCCATAGCCGGACGGCCATGAAAGGGCGTAATTTTGCTCATCAGTTGCTGTCGGGAACAGTCGGAAAAAGGCAGGAGGGTACATGACAAAGAAAAGTCCCCAGAGGCAGAAGAGACCCACAAAGAGGACGAATACGGATTTTTGTTTGATATGGTCAAAGAAATTGGAAGCAGCGAAAGCGAGAAGAGGTATGACACCGATCGTGCCGATAATATAGTACCTCGCACGGAGGTTTTTGCCGATAATTAAGGCAATTGCGAGCGGTACGATAAGCCACAGGATGAAAAGTAGGTCAGCGTCTTTGAATTTTGGTCGACCAAGACGATATGCGAATAAAAGAACGAGAGGATTCAAATATAGAAGAAGTACGACCGGCGTGACAAGGGCGTTGCGTGTCCAAATTGAAACGGGAAATTGAAGGAGTTCTTTTAGTGTGAAGACGAACGATCCGGGCTCGTTCATAATATGAGAAATATCAGGTCTGAGAACTAATGGAAGGACGATAATAACCGGCAGGACGATCCAGACTGCCATACTAATCACGAACTGTCCGGTGGAAACTTCACCGCGCAGTTTTTTCCAAACAAGCGCAAGGAGAGCAACAAGAAATACAAGAAAGGCAGTAGTTTTTATCCAGAGCGCAAATCCCAGGAGGGCGGCAATGAGAAGCATATGTATTGGAAACTTGTTTTTCCATGGTATGAGTAATAACCAGAGAATGTAGCAACTGACGGCAAATAAGAATCCGTCCATAAGGGCAAGCGTCTGAGTCAGAATAAAAAGCGGACTTACGGCAAGAATCCCGAGAGCGATATACCGGACGCGGTTGGAATACGAGCGTTTCATAATATTGGAGAGGGCAAAAAATACAGGAATGTTCACGGCAAGTACCGTTAGTCGAGCTCCGTAAAGCGGGTGTTGAAATACTGTTGATGCGAGACCGAATATCCACATCGCAAGCGGTTGCCGGCTCACATAGGTAATTGACGCCCAACGGTAGCCTGGGTTATAAATCATGAGCTGCCCCCATCTGATATAGAGCGACTCGTCGGTGAACGGCGGGAAGGTGAAAAGAAAGTACAGGCGGGATGCAATAAATATGATAAATAGGAGGACGATCGTATACGACTTCTTCATGGTTTTTCTAAGGATAGCATATTATTATGTGCGCTGACATCTGTGAGTGTATTGCCTTTAGAACGAAAAATAATTGGTAATTGCTTATTGTGTAGGCCTATATTGACTGGATGGTATATAATAATTTTAATTGCATTGTAGTAACAACGCTTTAGCATGTATGGGATTACCAGATTTTTTAGGCGCAGGAATAGGACAAAAAATTAACGAGCAGGATTTGGCGCGCTATGAGGCGTGGCTTGCCGAACAACAGGCAATTCGTCAGGGAACGGGACTGAAATTACTTCAACCAGGTGAAGTCGTTACTCTTGACCAACCGGCGGCGTCCGCTAAACCGCCTGAAACAACTGTGGTTACTCCGCCGCCCGCCGCCCCCGCGCTGTAACGGCGCTTGCTTCGACATGAGATTTATGATATAGATTGTTCACTGGCCCCGAAGAGGGGTATTTTTATTCAGGAGGAACCATGAAAGACTTAGAAGGATTACGTAAATTAGTCGAAAAACAACGAGTGAACGAAGAAACGGCTAAAGAGCATAGCGAAGGCGAAACGAAGAGTCTAAATGAGAATCTTAAAAGATTACACGATGATATTGGAACATACGTTGATCTCATGAAAGATGAGAGTCCGAAAGGAACCTTAGCTCTAACCGATATAAATTGGAATGATGCAAATTTGCACCCGGACGTACTGACATTTCTTCGCTCCGAGTTTACGTTTCAACCAGACGAGATAACATTAAGTATAAAAACGGGCGGTAACGGGGAAACTCAGAGGTATATAGCCATCGCAATAGATAGGTTGAATAAGCCTTGGAGTTCCGTGAGAGTGGATACCTGGAGCCAAAATGAGGGTGGCATTATGGTTGGTACTTCCTGTGTTTTGGGAACATCACAAGTAAAGGAAGCGAGGGAAGCTGGTCTGCGACTAACAACAGGCTTACACAGCAGAGATGAGTTTGAAAAATATAGCAAGAGATTTGAGGTTGGTAGGGAAATCTTTAATTTTGCGGTAGAAGAGACGGTGCGGCAACTAGAAGTAAGAATGCATCCCAAGGCGCAAATTCATCAGCCTCAGTTGCCAGTTTAAATTATCAGTGGGTTGGCGCTATACTTCGCTGAATAATTTCTGCGCTCAAACTAAGTATGGCGGATGTTAGCTTACAACTTTAGCCTTTTTTCCCAACGATAAATATATTATTTCCCCTTGCGGCTATATCAGCGTTTTGGACAAGACTCTGTTCGATGCGAACAATGGTGTTAAAGGATTGACGCTTCGACAGCAGAGTAGCGAGACTGGTCGTTTGCCCTGACAGTTGTGTTTCCTGATAGTTCGGATATATTGCATTCGGGAAGCCCGTAAGTTGGGTTATGGTCAGATGGGCTTTTTCATACAGGCATCTGAGTGTCTCCGGAGTAAAAAAATGGATTCGCGGCATTTCGGTAGTAAATGTTCCTTTGTGTGTGGCCGCGATCCGTTTCGCTTCAGCGATATTTCCAATAGAAATATTAAAGTATATCGCATGATAGTAATTCGGAGCAAACGATATCACATACCGATTGTTTTTGGTTAATTGTGCAAGTTTATTGATAAACCGTGCGGGACTGTCGACGAATCCGATAACGTTATGAAAGTTAAAACTCACGTCAAACGTATTTCTTTTAAGTTCATTTGATTTTTCAATGTCACCCTGAACGATGTGCAGTCTGCCGTTTTTGACGAACTGCGCGAGTTTCCTGTGTGCCACCTTTAGCATGTTTTCCGAAACATCGTATAGGACACCGTTTGATTTGGGATAGGCGCGCAATATTTTTTCAGTCCATCTTCCTGTTCCTCCGCCTGCATCTAAAAATAGGAACGAAGAGGGGAGAGTGTCAAGTATGATTTTGAGAGAACTCCACAGCAAGGTATCGGAAAGTACCCAGTAGAGCTGTTTGTCCACCTCGTCATAGCGTTCTGCCTTCTTTTTAAAATATTTTTTTGTGGTTGTGATAGTCATAAGAGATGCATTATGATCTTTAGAATTCTGTTTTCATGACAGGATAAATACATACGTCAGCAATCGTCGATAAACCTAACATCCATGAAATAAGACGCTCAATTCCGAGTCCGAAACCTGATGTAGTCTTATAATTTCTGCGTTTTCGAAGGTCGATATACCACTTATACGCCGCGGACCCAACGACTCGCTGTCTTTTCATCGAGCGGGCAATTTCATTCGTGTCTTTTTGCCGTTGTCCTGATCCGACGATCTCTCCTGCAAATCCGCCGTTTATATCCGGGAACAAAAGATCTGCATTTAACGCAGATTCCATGTTTTTGGAGTCAGGAGCCTGATAAAACGGAACGGTATCGCGATCATATTTAGTGACCCATACTGGCAGCTGGTTATTCGTTATGAGTTTCGTTATCATTTTTTCGCCGGCGTTTGTGAGTACGCGTCCAAATGACTTTTTCTCTATGAGGTTGCCGGATTGATGTTTTTCAAGGAGTATCGCAGCTTCCTGAAAGGTAATAACCGGAAATTTTTTCTTCGTTATTGTTGGTAACATTTTAAAATTGCTTTTTGAAAAACGGATTGTTTTTTTTGCATATGCTATATAGGATTTTTGGAAAATATATTTTACCAATGACTCTGCAACAGACATTGCATCAATATAGTTTCCGCGTAGTTCCGCTTCACAGTGATAAAATTGGTTGAGATGACGTCCATCCGGCTCTTCACCTCTGAAAGACGGTAAGTAGCAATAGACCATACGAAAATTTTTCTGCACCAGAGGCTCCATCCCAAATTGAGCGGAATCAGTGAGAAACGTTTTTGTTTTGCCAAACGGGATAGGGATCGGGAGGGAGTCAGATCCGCGGCCCATTGGAGAAGATACTTCTTTTGTGATAAGAAACAAATCTACTCGCGGTGCGTTCTTCGACTGAAAGTACTCGTCACATGCCATTGATACGATGTTTCTCAGAACAACGAGATTACGGTAATATCCGTCTGATACAAGATGTTGTATATGGTTTTTTTTGACGTAATGTTGTGTTTTCATTGTAACTATGCTATCAGGACGCCTGAGTGAGTAGTCTAGCACAGATTTCGAGGCCCAGTCCAGACACAACTGAGCGCTCTTTGGTGTTACTTGTCAGCTGTGATACCCAATCGACACTTCCTCCATCAACGATTGTCACGCCGTCAACATGCATCATAAAAACGGGACCGTTGTAATGGCCTAATCCCAGCACCCTTCCGAGGTCAAACTCCGTTACCGCCTGTATGGTTTGCGGAAGTCTTTGGTATAGGTGTGATAGGGACTGTATCTCTTTTTGAATGTCCAATGAGGAGAAAAGCCCGGCGGACTGCTCGTTTACGAGTTCATTTACCGTCAGCGGCCGTCGTAACTGTTCAGGGAACATCTGTGATAATTCTTCGTAAGAATGGCCTCCACTACGGGCTTCCTGGGGAATAACGCGCTCTGAAACGCGTATGTTTCCAAGTGTAACCGTTATGATTGCGTTGGGGAACACACCACGAAAGAATCCGTAATATTTTCCTAAGTGCTCTGCGATGGTTTCCTCTTCAAAGAAACGTGGCGAGGACAAAGCGCTGTCTATTGTCGAAAACATCTCAAAACTCGTTGTAAATTTTGGATCTTTATACCGTTGGAGCCGGACCGCCCGATGGATAGTTCCTAGGGCACACGGTTCATGACTACCCTTCATTCTTTGTCGAAACACTTCGGCGCTAAGTTCCACCGTCGGATCGGCAACGACATCTCCGGGTCGTCCTGTGATATGTGCGATTTTAAGAGGGGAGGTTTTTGTAAGCGCGGCGTTGAGTCCAAAGGCTCCAAGCGGCGAGAGATATATGATTTGACGGGAATCACGTTCTATATCGATAAGAATATTTTCAAGCGTACGAATCGTATCCGTGAGCTCTGGGCTAAGCGGTTGCGTGAAGTCTTGGTTTAAAAGTTGTTTAACCAACCCAAGATCGGTGGGTGCACTACTCAGTTTTTGGTGGAGTGCTGCCCGATATGTTGTGTTAACGTTTTCGCCGTTTAAATCGACGTCGCTAATTCGTTTTTCTATTGCCATAGTCTAATTAGAGGGTTTGGAGCAGTTCTTCAATGGGAAGCGTAACCGCATCCTTGGAGTCGCGGCGTTTAAATTCTACGACGCCTTTTTCTATGGTGCGGGGGCTAACGACAATACGGTTTGGAATCCCGATAAGGTCGGCCGTTGCGAATTTGTCGCCGACTTTTGCATCCGTGCGGTCGTCGTAAAGAACCGATACTCCACGATCTTTTAACTCGTTAAGTAAATACGATACATGACTTTGCACACTTTCCTGTTCAAGGTTAAGACCAATGAGATGAACATTATATGGTGCTATAGCATCAGGCCATATGATACCTTTTTCATCATGATGGAGTTCTACGACAGATGCCATAGCCCTTGTAGTTCCGATTCCATAACAACCCATGAAGATCGGATTTTTATGTCCAGCGTGATCGACGAATGTGAGGTCAAACGCTTCCGTAAATTTGACGCCAAGGTCAAAAATATGGCCTATTTCAATTGATTTATTGACCTCGAGACCTGCTTGACAATGCGGACAACTGTCGCCATGTTTGAATTGTGATATTTCCGAGTTCTGCGCAAATGTGCAGTTTGTACAGTGGACGATGGTATCTTCTCCCGCATCTGATATCGCGTGAAATTCGTGGGTTGGCTGAGTTGTATATTCTCCGCCAGAGGCCTCCGTTACCTTTGCGTTAAGTTGAAACAGGTCAAATATTTGCAGGTACATATCCATTGTTCTTTTGTAAAATTGTTGAAAGTCCTCGGGTGTTGCGTGGAAACTGTACATATCTTTCATACCAAATTCTCGGCCGCGGATTACGCCGGATTTTGCCCGCTTTTCATCACGGAACTTTTTTTGAATCTGAAAAATCGCAAGAGGAAGGTCTTTATATGATTGAATTCTGTTTTTAGCGACAGGGACAACGGCTTCCTCTGCAGTTGGAGCTAATCCGTATTCTCTATTGCTCCATCGACTTTTGAGCCGGTATAACACATCAACTGTATCCCATCTGCCGGTTTTCACCCAATTTTCTTTTGCCTGAAGTATTGGCATCGTGACTTCTTCTGCGCCTAATTCCTGCATTCCGTTTCTGATAATTTCTTCAATGTTTTTTACCACTCTTTCGCCGAGAGGCAGCATAGTGTAAATGCCGGCACTTTCCTGAGATACAAACCCTCCGCGCATTAACAGCTCGTGGTTGATAGAACTTGCATCGTGCGGTACTTCACGCCGTGTTTGTGATAATGACCTCGAATATAACTGAAATTCTTTGGAGTTGGAGCCTGTTACTGGCATAATTGCAAATTATAGGCTGAGTAATGGTAAAAAGCAACTATCTAATATTTTCTTATAACGAAATAAACGAGATTTTTCAGTAACCTAGGTGTTTAAGATCAGTGGTCTCAATGAGACTTTTCTTTTCTGGTGATAAATATACAATTTCATCTACATATTGGTAATCAGTTTAAAGGAATTTAATGGCGCGTGATTGTAATCCTTGATTTATTCTTGGACAATGTGAACTTCACGTCTCCGCCGATTGGAAAAGTACATTTCGGATTTGTGTGTCCAAAGTCTACATTATATGCGATCGGTATATGTCTTAATTCCTGTTTTGTGGTAAGTATTTGTGTGATTGCTGTGTCCGATATTCTGCTCTTTTGTTGAAATCGTCCAATCAGAATCCCCTGAACATCTTTAAATCCACGTTGATTGAGAAGTGATTGCAGATCGCGATCAAATAGCTCGGGAGTCGTTGCATCGTCCTCTTCGATGAAGAGTATTTTTCCCTTTAAGTTCGGAAAATATTCCGTGCCCTTCAATAAATTTAATGTACATAGATTTCCGCCAATTATAGTTCCGTTTGCCGATCCTTCGGAAAAAACGACAATCCCTTTGTTTTCGATTTCACGCCTTTTTGCCTGATCTAGATACCATTCATCATCGGTCCAACATTGACTGGGCTCAATAGTGTATTGACGATCATTCATAAGACACTTTCTGAAATAATCGAGTGTATAGTCGAAGTATTTTTGTTGTCCGAAATCAGCATAGTTCGGGCCATGATACGTTACGAGCCGCGCCTTGGTAAGTATTGCGGTTTGGAGAATCGTTATATCAGAGTATCCGAGGAATACTTTTGGATTCTTCTCAATTATTTGCCAATCGATATATGAGAGCAATTGGTTTGCGTTGTACCCTCCGATGACCGCTATAATACCAGCAACTGTCGGGTCAAGAAATGCATCGCTCAGATCATCAACGCGCGATTCTATGCTTGATGAGGTAAACATGTCAGATTCATTGACATGATCGCCGAATGTCAGGAGCAATCCGATATCCGAAAATCGTTCATTTGCAATCCTTCTCGTTTCTCTGCTGATCATAGAGAGTGAACGGGATGGGGCGAGTATGCGGATAGTATCGCCTCTTTCCAATTTTTTAGGTAAGTGAGTATTCATAAGGCATTGAAACTAGATATAGTGACACGACATTATATCACGACAGGATAACGTATTTGACCAATAGTAACGGATGACAGAATATGGCTCTGAGATGTTTTTAGTAATTTGTGACTTATGAAACTGTTGGAATATCCATTATGTGGTAGACTACAATAATTATATCGGAATGAGCTTTTATCTTCTTTAAGCTACTCTAAGCCTAGATCTGATACAGGCCCTCAAGGATCGTGCGGCCGTTGTTATATTTTTCGTTGAATGGATTTCTGTTCAAATAGTGTATTTACGTTTCGGGTAGTGTAAATATTTAAGAAATATAAAGAATACTATTAAAAAACTTTGATGGAATCGTTCATCCAAAAACACCGTGTAGGAATTGTATTTCTCATTATCCTTGCCATTCACGTAGGGCTCTACATTTTTCTTTTTGAACGGGCCAACTGGATAACTCCGCTGGGTTACGTTCACACAATTAATCAGATTGACGCATATTATCCCGACGTCATCCGGCAATCAAAACTCGGGGCGTGGAGCATTGTTGATTCACATACCACGCTTCCGACCCCGCATGTTTTATCGTATCTCTTTTTTGTCGCTGCCGGTAAAATCGCTGCGGTGTTTTCCGTTGATCCGGTTGTTATGTACGAAATTACCAGATTTACCGGTGCGATGGCGGTGCTTGTCTCTACATACTGGTTAATTACATTGCTTTTGCCGCAGCCGCTGCAAATACCCGCCATATTCTTTACCATGCTTTTTGAAACCGGCCCGCTGTGGAGCGGACTTCTGAAAACCCCGATTTGGCTCTGGACGGCCGCAATGCCTGACCAGACGCTTACCGCACACCTTTTTGGTCTACCGCATCATCTCTGGAGCGAAGCGTTAGGTACGGCGCTTATTAGCGTCGTTCTTATGGCTGTAAAGAGACCTGGACGTTTTTTGCCGGTCATCATTATCGTATTAGGACTTGCGAGCGTATCTACGGATCCGACATATCCTGTTATCGTTGCATCATGCGTGCTCGGTCCCTGGGTGGTTTATGCGGCGTTTACAAAAAATCTGAAACGCACCATCCCTCCGATTATGCTCGCTGTCGGTTCGATTTTGGTCGGCGGTCTATTTATTAAGATGCAGTTTGCCAAAGGTCCGCCATGGAACACGTTTGTTTCGGTTGAGAAGTCATGGTGGACTACGGGCAGTATTTTAATTCCTCTTATTCAGTCGTTTGAGTTATACTACCCATTTGTTATAGTGCTACTCGGTCTCATTCCCTTTGTGTGGCGCACATGGACCAGGAACATCCGCTTTGCCGTCATATTATGTTTGTGTTGGAGCGTACTTCCGGTTGGTCTTATATACCTATCCGGGTTTTCCTGGTTTCCCATAGCCAACGGCAGGTTGGCTTCGGATTTGTCCCCGGTCCCAATCGGGATTCTCTCTGCTCTCGCGGTATATACCGTATATACATCGCGAGTGATTCAAAAGTATGCCCGTGTACTCCTCCTTGTCCTATTTACGGCGGTGGCCTGTCTATCGGTAAACCTGTCGATTATCTATTTCCGACAGTTTGTGGAACAACAGGATAACGAAGTCTGGTATGAAGGCTATAGCTATACATATTATCAGCCCAAAAATCTATGGAACGGTATTATGGCGCTTAAAGGCGTGCCGAAGTACAGTCATATTATGGTGCTTCCGAGGATCGGAGAGATAATGCCCGCCCTTCTACCGGTGCGGACATACCAGGGGAGCGAGCATAGTTTTACGGATTGGTCGGAGCGCCGGTATCTGTCAAACATGTTTTATTCCGGTGAAATGGCCCCGAGCATCATTGCTCAGTTATTTATTGAAAATACTATTTCGTATGTTTTTCAGGGCCCAGAGGAAAAAGAAGCCGAAAAGACGAAAACGTTTTATCCTGATATCTTCACCATTATGTATCAAAATCCGGATGTTACTATTTATAAGGTGCGCGCCAATTCATTTCGAACAAGTTTTCACTAATGCCCACTCATTCGCTTGAAAATGGTAGGATTGTTATCTTAAAAACAGTTCAGAGGCCGTGGCGTTCATAAGCTATAAGAATTATTGCTATAATAGCCACCATATGCGCATTGAAGTTGTTCCGTCATTAGCCGAACCGGTAGGGGCGCTTTGGAAAAAACTACAAGTACAGGAAAAGGGCCATTTCTTCGTTTCCTCGCCGCTATCGGCATCGCCATTGCCGATTTACCAGTGGGTTGTTAAGTATGCGGATGCATTTACAGGTTGGGATAGGTTCCGGTTTGTCCTTATGGATGAGATGGTAGATAGGAGTAAACCGCCGTTTACCTATATCCCAATTACGGACGCAGCTAGTTATGAGGGTTTTGCGCAAAAACACTTCCTTTACCCATTACAGAAGAAAACAGGGATCACGATTAAAGTGCTTAAGCCGCATCCGCAATATTTGGAGACGTACTCAAAACCAATTGACCTGCTGATTTTGGCCCTCGGGGTTCATGGAAATTATGCGAACGTCATGCCCGGAACAAAGGAGAATACTGGCTGGCATGTCGCCCATCTTACTTCTGAGTTCCGGGAGACCCATACGGATTCTACGAGTCAATCGTATCCCGGGGTTCATTTCCGTGAATACGGTATGTCTCTTGGTCCTCAACAGGTGTTATCTTCGAAAAATGTTGTCGTCATCGCGAGCGGAGAAAAGAAGCATCATATGGCGAAACAACTTCTTTCCTATGATTCATTCGATCCGGATTTTCCGCTCTCTATTGTGTGTCATCCAAAAGTGAGTGAAAAGACAACTATTTTTATTACAGATGATGTTGGCATTGACGGCGTTCATTAGAGCGCATGTGATCGAGAAGGGTTATTAGGTATTCCAAAAATCAACAATCCGCACTCTGTTATACTTTATTCATGAGCGATAAAAAGAATGTGTTTATCACCGGGGCCACTCAGGGAATCGGCTATGAATTTGCCAAACTCTTCGCCAAAGATCGTTATTCACTTTTCCTTGTTGCAAGAAGCTTGGATCATCTCAACAAGGTAAAAACGGAACTGGAGCATGTATATAATGCGAACGTTACCGTTTTTGCAAAAGACTTATCTGAGCCATCAGCTGCAGAGGACGTAGCAAAGGTACTTGCAGACAAATCAATCAATATCGATATTTTAATCAATAATGCCGGTTTCGGGACGCACGGTGAATTCGTCGCAATTCCTCTTGAGGATGATAAAAACCAACTGAATGTAAACATTGTCGCATTAACCATGCTTACCAAGCTGCTCCTATCTGGGATGGTAAAGCGGGGGTGCGGAAAGATTCTGAATGTCGCTTCAACTGCAGCGTTTCAACCCGGACCAAGAATGGCTGTCTATTACGCGACAAAAGCGTATGTGTTATCGTTTTCGGAAGCACTATCAGAGGAAGTAAAAGGAACAGGCGTTACGGTAACTGCTCTGTGTCCCGGACCGACCGATACGGGATTCAGCAAACGGGCCACTTTGGAGGATTCGAAGTTGTTTGGCGGTATGCTTCCTATCATGGATCCCAAGCAAGTTGCTGCAATAGGCTATGAGGGGCTCATGAAAGGCAAGCGGGTCGTGATCCCCGGCTTTGAAAACGCGGTCTCAGTTTTTTTGTCAAAACTTGCTCCGCATGCCGTTACTCTTCGGATTATCAAACAGATTCAGTAGTTTGTTAGGGACTTACGCAGTGAATTACGGTTTGAAATCCTCGTGAAGATATGGATCCATAGTAACATGTTTTTACTCCGATTTGAAATGATATAATAATTTCTGTTTCACCTTGATGTGGGTTTTCACACTATGGCAATGTACGGAGGCACCAGAGGAATGGGGTTTGGAATGGGGCTTGGAAATCAACAGCGTTCCTTGGGCTACCTAAAAGAGGGCACTCCCGATATCCGAAAGACATTACGGCTTGTTTGGCGCTCGCTTCGGGCGTATTATCTTCAGCTTGGTGTAGGGACAATCATCATGCTCATAGCTATTGCGATTGGTTTTGTGCCGCCACTATTAATAAAGACAATTATTGATACGGCGATCCCGCATCATGATATCCGGCTCAGTATTCTTTTGGGATTCGGTCTTTTATTATTCCCCGCCGGCGGTGCACTCCTTGGGTGGGCGCAGAATTATTTAAGCGTCATTATCTCTCAGGGTCTGATTGCGGATTTGCGTGACCGGCTTTATGTGCACGTCCAGTCTCTGGGACTCGAGTTTTTCGTTAAGACGAGGGCCGGCAGTATTATCACACGATTTCTGAACGACGCCGGAGGGTTGCAGAACGTTATCAACCAGTCGTTTTTGGGTACGATTGCCAACCTCATTACAGTTATCGGTGCAATCATCATTATGGTTACGATCAATTGGCAACTCGCACTTGTATCGGCGGTTGCCCTCCCTGCTTTTGCGTTTCCGATCCTGTATTTCGGTAAACAGCGTTATGAAGCGAGCGAACGTGCTCAGGCGGCGCTTGGTGAACTCGCTGAAGTTCTCGAAGAAACATTAAGTTTATCAGGAGTAATAGTCATTAAAAGTTTCGGGACGGAAGACCGTGAATCACGCAGGTTTAAGAAGGTGAATGATCTTGTCAAAAGCGAACAGGTGAAACAGGTTCTTATCGGACAATGGCTTTCTGTTGTCGTGCAGACATTAGCTGCTTTGGGTCCTGCATTATTGTACACATTCGGGGCCTATCTTGTTATCGAACACAGGATTGCTATCGGTACGGTCGTTGCGTTTGCGACGTATTTATCGCAATTATATGCGCCGGCCACATCACTTGTCGGAGCCAATTCAACACTTTTAGGAGGGTTAGCGCTTTTTGACCGAGTATTTAATTATCTTGAGATTCCGATCGCCGTTGCCGAACCGACGCATCCGAAGACGATACCGGAAAATTTAAAAGAGGGAATCGCTTTTAACCGTGTCAGTTTTCAATATCCCGGGAAAAAAGATGCGCCGTACGTCCTTCACGATGTGTCGTTTACGGCATCCCTCGGGCAATTGACGGCATTGGTCGGCCCGAGCGGAGCGGGGAAATCAACGATTCTTTCCCTGGCTGCTAGGTTTTATGATCCGACAGCGGGCAGCGTTACGATAGGCGGCATCCCGTTATCCGACGTCGCGAGACGCGATCTTCGCGCTCAGGTGTCTGTGGTAACACAGGAACTTTTCTTGTTCCATACGACTCTTAAAGACAATATCCGTTACGGGAGTGAGCATGCCACCGACGGGGATATCGCGAGTATTATCAAAACTGCTCAACTTGAGGATCTGGTTCTACACTTGCCCGACGGTCTTGACACCATGGTAGGAGAGCGGGGATACCGGCTCTCCGGTGGAGAAAAACAACGCGTGGCGATCGCACGGGCGCTTCTGTGTAAAGCACCGTTCCTTCTCTTGGATGAAGCGACAAGTTCCCTTGATTCTCAGGTTGAACGTAAAATTCAGCAGGCATTGGAAAAATTGGTACAGGGACGTACAGTTATCGCCATTGCCCACAGGTTGTCGACGATTCAGCGGGCACATAAAATTCTTGTGGTTGAACGGGGTAAAATCGTGGAACAGGGCACTCATAGCGAACTGTTAAAGAAGTCAGGATTATATCAAAAGCTGTATAACGCCCAATTTCTTTCACAAAAGTAAGCCTCGGAACATATTGACAATATAGCCTATAGCACTTTATAAAAAGCTTCAAATGGTGTATAATTTTGTTTCTATGACGGTCATAAGTGAACAAATCCGAAAGAACGCAATTGTGGCTGATAGGGAATTTCGCCATAGTAATGAACCCACGAGAAGTTGGAGTTTGGTTGATTACGGCACAGACCATAGAAATTACGCAAGATGGTTTGGTCTTCAGGAAAATTATTTTTTAGCAAAATGCGAATCACTCTCTTTACAGGGACGGCGAATATGCGGATTAGACTTGATGAGTAATACAGCCTTCCTTGATTCCCTACATATTGAGGGCGTTGCAATTGGTTTAACCCGCACAAAGACTGACGAGCTAATTGCCAAAATGAGTAATAGACATATTGTTACGGGTGACATTGTGGGAGACCGTAAACGCATTTGGCCGGAAGTGGATAAACTGTCGGAAGAACACCAATTCACTCGTGGTTTTGATGTAATTACTCTGAAAGGAAACGGAGGATTACCCGGCTTGAGTACCAATCCTCTCGTTCATTATCAGTTATTACAGGAATTATGGAAACGGGAAGCGATAGGAGGGACGTTAGTTGCCGAGATTCCGGATATGCGTAAAACGACCCTACGGTTATTGTCAGACAAAAAGATTATTGATTTTTGGAACACGCAGCCCGGGGTTACTGCTCAATTGGTTGATAATCGTACATTAGTTTTGGAAAAAAGTGATGGAGCACCGGAGACACTACCGGTAAACTATTCTCCAACTCTATCAACTTTAATTGAGTGGAATTCAATATAATTAGATTGTTGTAACAACCTAATTTAGTACCCCCTGCCGGATTTGGTTTGTTTACAAACCACTCACCAGCAGTAAGACTCT
>CAYLQG010000015.1:0-19434 GCA_964385705.1 uncultured Gammaproteobacteria bacterium | reverse complement strand
TGTAACTGTATTAATCTGTTCATTTCGACGGCGTATTCAAGCGGCAATTCTTTAACGATCGGCTCAATAAACCCGTTGACGATCATCGATTCCGCCTGAGCCTTTGCAATCCCGCGACTCTGTAAATAAAACAGCTGTTCATCGCCGATTTTTGATACAGTGGCCTCGTGTTCAATCTGAACGTTCTGCTCATCAATTTTCATCGTCGGATAAGTATCGGACCGCGAAGCCTCATCAAGGAGGAGCGCATCACATACGACTTTACTTTTCACGTGTTTTGCACCCGGATATACCTGTACTAACCCCCTGTATGACGTCCTTCCCCCGGACTTACTGATGGATTTTGATATAATCTGCGAGGTTGTCTCAGGCGCCGCGTGAATCATTTTACCGCCTGCATCCTGATGTTGACCGCGGCCTGCATAGGCAATCGACAATACTTCTCCATGTGCTTTACGTCCCATGAGATAGACACTCGGATATTTCATGGTCAGCTTGCTCCCGAGATTGCCATCGACCCACTCCATGATCCCCTCTTCCTCAACCCGCGCGCGCTTCGTCACGAGATTATAGACGTTCGTACTCCAATTCTGGATGGTTGTATACCGCACTCGCGCGCCTTTTTTTACAATAATTTCAACTACGGCGCTATGAAGAGAATCCGTCGTATAGATGGGTGCAGTGCATCCTTCGACATAGTGAACGAAACTTCCTTCATCGGCGATAATAAGCGTCCGCTCGAATTGCCCCATGTTAGCGGCATTGATACGGAAATACGCCTGAAGCGGTAAATCGACGTGAACACCTTTGGGAACGTACACAAACGACCCTCCCGACCAGACGCTGCTGTTTAACGCTGCAAATTTATTATCGGCAGGCGGAATTACTGTACCGAAATATTGTTTCACAATCTCAGGGAATTCACGTAGTCCCGAATCCATATCAAGGAAAATAACACCTTTTTTATGTAGAAGTGCGTTAATACTCTTATAGACGACTTCAGATTCGTACTGAGCGCTCACACCCGACAAAAACTTTTTTTCCGCCTCTGGGATGCCGATGCGGTCATACGTATCCTTAATTTCAGCGGGCAAATCACTCCAGGATTTTGCCCTATCCATAATCGGCTTAATGTAATAATAAATGTTATCAAACTGAATGCCGGTGAGCTCCCCTCCCCACGTTGGAAGTTTTTTTGCAAGGTAATATTTGTAACTTTTTTCTCGGAATGCGGTCATCCATGCAGGCTCGCTCTTATGCCAGCTAATATTCCGTACAACATCGTTATCAAGTCCCCGCTTCGATTTGAAGACGTAGTTCTCCTTTTCATGAAATCCGTATTTATATGTGTCGTCGATTATTGTTGATTGTTTGTTCATATTAGTACGGGAGTCGTAACAAATTTTCACAGATCGCTTCCCGAGCTTAAGCTCCAGAAGATTAATAATCACCATGCTACTAAATATCAATTATCTACAGAGATTCCCTGAGCCAGCGAGCAGCGGATCCAGAAAATTTGTTACGACGACCAAATTATCTAATATATTTTTCGTACCCTTCATCCTCAATCTCTTTTGCAAGATTCGCCTTCCCGCTTTTTACAATTTTCCCTTTGACCAGAATATGAACCACATCGGGCCGAAGGTATTTTAGTATCCTCTGGTAATGCGTAATGATAATGACCCCGGTTCCCCTCTTGGAAAGTAATGAGATACCCATTGCAACAACTTTCAGCGCGTCGACATCAAGTCCCGTATCGATTTCATCAAAGATTGCGAATTTTGGGGATAGGGTAAGTGCCTGGAGCATTTCAACTTTTTTCTTCTCCCCTCCGGAAAATCCGTCGTGAATACCGCGCGAGAGAAAACTCTCATCGAGGCTGAGTTCCGCCGCATTTTTCTTTATAACATTCATAAAGTCCAGAATGGATATACTTCCGCCGTTCCAACGCCGTGCCAAAAGCGGATTCTGAACACCCTTCTCTTTTGGCGGCGCTTTAGTTCCGAATAATTCCTGATATGAGGTCCGGAGTAAATTAATAACACTAACGCCCGGAACTGCTATCGGTGACTGCAGTGCCAAAAATAATCCTGATTTTGCCCTTTCTTCTGTAGGAAGTAATAAAATATTTTTTGTATTAATAAGGGCTTTGGAAAGCTTCTTGTCGACATCATATGCAGGGTGGCCCATGAGCGCATAGGCCAGAGTCGACTTACCGCTACCATTGGGACCCATCACTGCGTGAATTTCACCTGAAGCAACCGTAAATGATATACCGTTAAGTATTTCTTTTTGGTTTATCCTCGCGTGAAGGTTTCTAACCGATAAAACATCGTGTCTCTGCATATATATAATAAGGAAGGTGTAGCGATCTTCTATTATACAGTTTTGTAATATATATTACAGTTTGGAACTAACAACGTCATGTTTGCCCATAAAAACCTCCCGAAGGCCCTGCATCCTTAGCATAAAGTATTCAAATGAAAGAAATGGATTATTTGAAAGAGTCAGGTACTTATTAAGTATTGCTCTCTGACTTATATGCGCCATTATTGCTTTCCTTTTTACCGATCCGTATCCTTTTATATTGATCACCGTTGTAATAAACTTATCCTCTATACCCCGCCACGGTGCACCAAAAGATTCAGCTGGAAATATTTTCTTTTTTATGAGAAATTGAATTGCTGAGGCGGGCATACACGCATAGTAAAGCTTCGGCTCCAGATCTTCATCATAGTCTTTTTGATCTTTTATTAAATTATGAATCCACATGGCATATTTTTGGAATGCAAATGTCGTCGCATAACAAATCTTTATATGGTCCGGATGATTGCTTCCACCTGCCGTATCGAAGGTAATTACACAGTCGGGAACAAGCTCTTCCATCTTTAGATAAATCTTGTCTTCCAGCTCTCCCGGCTGTTCTTCAGCGAGTTTTCCGTCCTTATAACCCAAAAATGTTACGCTTGAAATACCAAGGAGTGTTGCCGATCCCTCCAACTCTTTCTGCCGTATCATTCCTAAATGTTCATCGCTGGCTTTTTCATACGGTCCTGAATCTCCTGCCTCACCGCGGGTCGCGCAAATAAGATCAACCTGCCAGCCGGCTTTTACATATTTTGCTACAGTTCCGGCAACACTGAAGGATTCATCATCGGGGTGCGCAAACACCAAAAGCATCTTTTTCATACCACGTATAGTATCATTCGCAATAAAACAAAGAAAGTGATTATGATTAATGATACAATCTACTCATGAAAACGATCCCTATGGAATTTCCGACTGATTGGACTGAGTATGAACTTTTGGATTCCGGCGGCGGCGAAAAATTGGAACATTTCGGGGGTTATACGCTTGTGAGGCCTGACCCGAGAGCCATTTGGCAGAAAAACTTAAGCGAAACGGCTTGGAATAGCGCGGATTCCACCTACCGTCGAACGGACCCAAAAACCGGTACGTGGACGACCCAACAACCTCCTCCAAATCCATGGAAAGTCACGTATCATGAGATGACGTTCGGCCTTCGTCCTACTGAATTTAAACATGTCGGAGTATTTCCCGAACAGGCAGTCAACTGGAATTGGATTCAACAGCAAATTAATGGAAAACCGCTGAATATCCTTAATCTCTTCGCTTATACCGGAGGCGCAACCATGGCCGCAGCCGGAGCTGGCGCCAAAGTGACGCATCTTGATGCAGTTAAACCCACCATCACCTGGGCGCATGAAAACACCAAGGAATCGAAACTCGATAACAAACCGATTCGCTGGATAGAAGATGATGCCTATAAATTCGTAAGCCGTGAAGCAAAACGCGGAAATACGTATGACGGAATCATCATGGATCCGCCCCGTTTCGGACGCGGATCAAAGGGTGAGGTATGGAAGCTCGAAGATGATTTGCCTAAACTTCTGAATCTTTGTAAGCAAATCCTATCTCCAAAACCTGCATTCGTGCTTATCAACGCCTACACCGCTGATATCTCCTCAATCGTTCTGTTCAACATGCTCGGAGGATTAATGAAAGATACTAGCGGAAACACGACACATGGTGAACTTGCTTTGAAAGAATCGAAATCCGAGAGATTTCTGCCAAATGGCATTTTTGCCCGCTGGTCCTCTATTTCTGAGCTACAACAATAAGCTTCGTGCTCAACTGTTTAGAATACGGGCTGAAGTCATAATCTCCGTAATAAAAAACATTGCGGAACAAGGTCTGGCCGAAGCACCGCTCAAGAACCGACTTTCTCATTGCATTATAGGTCACGGAGGTAAATGTATGTTCCATTGAATCTTCCGTTTTCTTTACGTATAAGATATGAAATGTAAACTCCTTTTCATTGGGGTATTCGACGACGAAATAAAATGCCTCATCGGGAAGCGTCCGTGCCGGAATAAATTTCGGCTTTGTATCAAGAAGCGCATCGGTTATGCCATTTGTTACAACCAATATACCGTTCGGACTTAGTCGGTCATACATGGAGCTTAAGGCGCGGACAACATCCTCATCAGTCATCATATGCGGCAGGCTCGTCGTCAGACATCCGATCATATCGAATGTATCGCCCCAACTATGATCAAGAGTACGGAAGTCTTCTGTCTTGAGCGGTATATACTTACCTTCCAGATTTCTCTTTGCCATTGCAAGCATCTCCGGCGAAATATCCGAACCGAAACAGGTGAGTCCCATATCGTGAAACATCGAAAGGTGCCACCCGGTGCCGCACGCACAATCCAGTACTCGACTAACGGAGTAATCTCCAATGAGCTTTTCGAAGAATGGTTTTTGGGCAAAAATTTCCTCCTTGGGGTTCAGGATATCGTATACGTCAGCGAGAATTTTATATTCATCCATAGAGGCAAGAGAAACCGTTCACTCAACGTCGCCGTTTTCCCTAATTTTTTCGTCTTCGTACGGTCCGACAATATGCCGGTATAATTCCTGAGTAACTGCCGATAAAACACCCAGCGCGCGGTTAAGGTGTCGGTACCTTTTAGGATATATGTGCTTTATCATCCTCGTTATTGTATAGTTTAATGCCCCATCCTGCTCCTCTAAAGGCAGACTCGCTAAATGTTTGATAACCGGATCCATCTCACGGTCTAGTGTTGGTCGTTGGTCTTTGGGAATATAGGGCATATCTATACTTTATCACTATTTATCTTCTTTTCCCATAATCTTTATAACTTCCGAAAGGTCAGCGTCAGCTAAGCCCTCGTTCATCGCAGTATTATAAAATTTTCGAACACGATCAAACAACGGCAACTTTACCGAACGCTTTTTCAACTCAACGGCAGCCAAATTCACGTCTTTATCCATGTTACTCATGGAGAAAAGTAATGGGTACGTCTCGGAAACAAAATTCGGCAATTTGAGGGTCATCATTGGCGACATAGCTGGAACATTTTTTAATGTTTCTTCAACTTTTTTCCTGGGAAGCCCTACTGTGTCAGCGAGAAACATTCCTTCGGCGAGGGTCGCTATGGTGGCAGCAATGAGGTAATTATTGATGAGTTTAATAGCCTGACCACTGCCCGTCGGCCCGACGTAGTTCAAATTAGTACCCATTGCCTCAAACACTTCGCGAACTCGTTCATACTCTTTTTTATCACCGCCAATAAATATTGTCAGCTCACCGGTAATTGCCTTTGGTGTACTTCCGGTAACGGGTGCATCTAAAAAAGTAATTTTGTTAACAGAGAGTTTTTTACTAATTGCCCTGGCTTCCGATGGGCCGATCGTCTCCATATCAATCACCGTTAACCCTTTATGTTTTCCCTCCACAACGCCGTTTTTCCCGAATAACACGCCTTTAACATCCTTAGGACCGGTTACCATAGTGATGACGACGTCATTCTTCCTAGCGAGTTCTTTAGGAGATCCTGCAACGCTCGCTCCAAGCTTTTTTAATTCTGTGGTTTTTGACAACGTGCGGTTGTAGACCGTGAGAGGAAAACCTTTCTTTAGGATATTTTTTGCCATCGGGCTCCCCATGAGACCAAGTCCGATAAATCCGACCCTGATTTTTTTCATACGGTAAACTCCCCTCGATGTTTTATTTCATCAATAATTTTACTTATAATAGAACCATACGAATACGTTGGCAAATGGAATGATGAAAGAATTGACAGATCTCCAGTCTGCGGTTTCGTCGTATCGTGAAGGTCTGTCGGAGTCACATTGATGTTGAACTGACTAAGAATGTCCTTTGCCACGTCATACCGGGATTTCAATTCGGGTACTGCAACAGGTATTGTTTGATTCCAAATCCCTAACTTTATAACCTGAAGGATGACTTCACTGATGTGACCAATATATGTCGGCTGGAATTTCCACGACGTGTCGTAGACGGCAGGTGTTCCGTCGTCCAGATTTTTGAGTATCCTGTTAAATGGTCTGTCGTTTGTCATATTCGGACTGAAACCCAGGATGAGAGATGAACGCAGAATCATAAACCCGCCGGAACTTTTTTCGACGATTCGTTCCGATTCATATTTAGTTTTGCCGTAAACATTTGACCGATCGAGTGCTGATAACGAGGAAATATATATCACCTTAGCACCGAGAGTATTGGCTTCACGGACTATATAATCAGTTGATGTTTGGTTGATAGTAACTGCCTCATTGGGATGTGCATCACACCATTTCGCACTTGCGTTATTTGCCGCATGGATGATAATATCGGGAGCAAACTCTTTAAGGATCTTGGCAATTTCCTCCCGATCGGTTACATCAAGGTGAATAAATTTTTCGGAAAGCCGGGTCGATGAATAGGTACCGATAACGTCGAACTGCGTCGACAAATCAAAAAATAATCTGGCTCCGAGATAGCTACTGGCTCCGGTTAACAATAGTTTCATATATTTATATATGACGAATTATGGGGAAATAATTCGACTGTTAGCAATATCAACGTTACTTTTCCAATAATTCCTTGAGCGGTCCCATATAGTAGCGCTTCCAACCATCATCAATATCGTCCAGCTCATGATCGGGAATATCGTCCTGAACAAGTTCTACCTCTGTTGTTGTATCCGAAACTTTTTTTAACAAAAATTTTAGTTTCGATGGGCCGGTCCACTGTCCGCCAAACCAATCCTGTTCAAGAAATTTATTTTTTATGACCTTCGTATTTGTTCCGTGGATATCGCCGCCCCATAAGGAGAATTTCGTCCCAACGTTTTCATCCATTATCGCCGGTCCCCCACTCCATTTTTCAATTATATTCGGATCAACTAACGCCTGCCAAACCCGGGCGACCTGTGCATGTATTTTGTACGTCTGCTTGAGGGATTTCATATGTTTATTCCTCTCTTTCAACGGAAATAGTACATTCGGTAATTAATGCCGCAAGCGCTCCGACAGCAGCCAAAACCGGGGAAATTACAGCTCCGACAACCCCGAGCGTTAAGGGGAAAACAACAATCGGTTTGCCGTCTTTACCCGTAATGGTAATTTTTCTGACATTCCCTTCACGGATCAATTCTTTCACTTTCTTTAACAATTCTTCTCCGTGAACGCGATATGTTTCTTCTTTCTTCTTCGATTTCATATACTTCCTCCGTGCCGTAATAATAGCCTATTTCTCCATAAGTTGCTGTAATGTGTCAAGAACTGCTACCCATCGGTCTTTCATTTCCTGCCGCTCATTTTCCCGCGACAGCCCTTCCTGATGAAACGAAACGACCGTACGATCACCCTGCCGAATAATCCGTATCTGAATCGTTGAAGTTTTTTTCCATCCCAATGGTTGCCATGTAATCCTTATATGTCTCTCTTCCTCAACGGCTCGGACTTCTCCCGTTGTACCGTCGGTCGTACGGTACATTTCTCTTACTTTCAACGCGAACGTTGACGTGTGACCAAGCCAAGTTTCTCTACCCGCTAACGAGATAATGATATCCCACGCTTTTTTAAGAGTCGTATTAAAAGTTCGTTGGACGTCAATTTGAAAATCCGCTCCTGTCGTCTGGCCGACGACGCGCCTGCCGCTCATCTTTTCATATGAGTTGGTAACCATCTGATCCCACCATGACCCTAAATGATATTTGGCATGTAAGTACTGAACTATTTCCTTATGGGATTTTCCAATCATTCCAGCTTTATCCAAATATAGTTTCCAGTCTTCCCATGTTTTACCCGTTTTTGCCTTAACCGAATCGCTTGATATAGTAATTAATGGGCTTTCCATATCTCACATCATAAAGCATTACATGCAATTTGTTAACTGTATTACGAATAATATATCTATGTTCCCGGGGGTGTATAATTTTAAATCATGTTATCCTCAAGGGGTACTATGTTTATATTGGGTGGCGTATGTACTTTGCTCATCGTTTTTATCGTATATCATTCGTTATCAATAAAAGGGACAGTGCTTGGCGATCAAACTACGCCGCTTGTTGACGCAAAAGGTAATTCTGTCGTTCTTGATTTTAATTCGCCTACGCCCACCTTCACGCCAACTCCAACACCGACACCAACCGATACCCCGACGCCGACACCAAGGCCGACTCCTACACCGACCCCGTATCCTGCAACCTCAAGCGACCTCGACCGATGGTTTACCGATTCCGCCAATCATTACAGTGTCGACAGGTCGCTGCTCTTTAAAATCGCGGCCTGCGAGACCGGTTTACGCACAAACGCGGTTAACTGGATTTACGGCGGGATGTTCCAGTTTTCACCCAATACGTGGAGCGCTAATAGGAGACTCATGAACATGGATCCCAATCCGGATCTGCGGTTCAACCCAGAGGAAGCGATACGGACGGCTGCTTTTGTCCTTTCAACGCGCGGCGCCAACGCGTGGCCACACTGCGGACATTAACGGCGTTTGCCCATCCAATCATGGGCAAAAATTTCAGCTTTTCCGGTTTCTATAGCTTCAACTATGCGCTCAGCTATCAATTCCGGCGGATCGATTTTCGGCATATTGCCACGACCTTCCCATTCCATCACGGGTCCGCTTTGCATTGTATTTTTTTCAAAATCAGTTGCTGTCATTGTCGGATAAATAACACTGACCCTTATATTATCCCTGGACAATTCTTCACGACCCGTTAACGAAATTCCGACGAGCGCCCGTTTGAGAGAGGAATATGCTCCCATATGCGGAAGAGCCATGAGGGCAGTACCGCTACTTATATTAACAATTGCCCCCTCCTTTTGTTTTCGCATAATCGGAATAACTTCCTGCATCGCGACAACGGGGCCAACAAGATTCAAATCAAATAAATTATGGAATTTATCGGTTTCTATGAACTCTATCTGAGCGTCATATCCGAGGCCGGCATTGTTGACGAGAATATCTATTCTGCCGAAATGTTTGTATGCCTCTGCTATCATCTTTCGCACTTCATTTTCATTTGCCATATCAGTAACGATGACAAACGATCCGGGAAGCTTTTCAGATAATGTATTAAGTTTCGCTTTCGACCGCGCAACTAACCCCACCTTCGCTCCTTTTTGAGTAAGGAGGGTCGCTGCCGCCAAACCAATTCCCGATGACGCACCCGTTACAATTGCAACTTTGTTCTGTATATTCATACTAACCATTATATCAAAAGGACTGAAATATACCTGAAGTCGTATATATACTCTTCTTACTGATTCATCAGTTGGGAATCAGTCTAGAAGAAATTATACCCGTAACAATTCCTATTATTGAGGGTATAATATATTGTATATCCATGAAACGCGCTATTCTCATCGGTTCGTTTATTCTTGTCGGAACGCTCTTGGGGATTGCTACAAAAAATCCAACGGTTATACAGATGAATCTTGCCATTACGAGAAATCTTCAGTCCGTTCAACCGCGCTGGTTTATCGATGTAAATATTTTCGTCACACTGTTTGAATATTGCATGGTCATCCTGATCGTCCCGTTATGCTGCTATTTATGGATAACAAAAAACCGGCGGGAAGCACTCTTTATCGCTTTTGCAGGTCTTTCGTGGTTCGTGACACGCATACTAAAAACCGCATTCGGAATCCCGTGTCCCACACCCCAGGAAGTGCACTATCTGTATCCATTCCATTTTCTCTCTTCTATCCTCCATAGAGCAACAAACGGAATAGCAGTTCTTGACGCACCAGTTTGTTATCCCTCCGGCCACGTATTTGATTACGTATCACTGTGGGGGATGCTGTACGTAATCAGCAGTAACATATGGAAAACCCGATGGGTAAAAAATGTTGTTGCGGCCATTTGTATAATTCTTATCTCAATGATCGGAATCGCGAGAGTTTCACTCGGTGATCATTGGTTCACTGACGTCGTTGGCGGCTACTTTTTCGGCTTCGCGTGGTTACTGTCACTTACATACGTTTATTCCCGGAACCGTTAAAAATAACGCAAAGATTGTTAGATATGGTACAATCCTAACCATATGTTTTCGGTAAAAAAATTCGACCTACTTATTTCATTTTATATCGTCTGTATAGCTATTTCGGAGTTAATGGGTGGAAAAACATTTCCGCTGGCAACCTTATTCGGCTATCAACTCAACGCGAGCGTCGCAATACTCGTGATACCGCTTGTCTACGGAATAAATGATGTAATCACTGAAGTGTACGGTAAAACCCGCGCAAGAAGTGTTGTCCGTTCAGGACTATTGATCGTTCTATTCATCTTATTTTTCTCACTCATCGCGACAAAACTCCCTCCGTCTTCGAGATTTAAAAGCACGGAGTCTGCGTATGAAATAATATTCGGGTTGTCCGCCCGTATTTCCGCGGCAAGCCTTACCGCGTTCGCGCTGGGGGAATTCCTGGATGTTCTCCTGTTTGCAAAACTCCGGCAATCGTTCGGAAAAAAATATTTATGGTTGAGGACGAACATCTCCAATTTCGTCTCCCAGTTTATAGACACGTTTGTGTTTATGACACTCGCGTTTTACGCGTTTGATAAATCGCTTAGTAATAATGTCATGTTTCTCTGGAGCATCATACTGCCCTATTGGCTTCTGAAGTGTTTTATGTCTATAATCGAGACGCCCTTCGTCTACGTAGGCGTCAAATGGCTGAAAAACGAAAAGGAATAAATGAAAGTAATCCTGGTAATGGTTTCCTCAGTAAACGGTAAAATTACAAAGGGCGATGATCCCGTTGTGCGCAAGTGGACATCAAAAGAAGACAATGAACTCTTTGATTCCCTTAAAAAAAAATATGCCCTTATCGTGATGGGAAGAAAAACGTACGAAGTAGGGAAAAAGTATATTTCACGAAAAGACAAAGCCATGAGAGTCGTTTTGACACGAAATCCGAAAAAATACAGCAAACTGGCTGTCCGTGATAAGTTGGAATTTACCAGTCTATCCCCCAAAAGGCTTATCAGATCTCTCGAATCACGTGGATATTCAGAAATGCTCCTGGTCGGGGGCGGTATAATTAATTCATTATTCCTAAAAGCCGGTCTTATCGATGAACTACGCATCACAATCGAGCCGGTGCTTTTCGGCGAGGGAAAAGAACTCCTTGATAAATTCACGTCGCATGTCAGGCTGAAACTTCTGTCTGTCGACATGTTAAATAATTCTGGAACCCAGCACAATATCTATAAAATCCTGAAAAATAAGCATGAACATAAAGGCAATTAAAACGGGAAGAATAGTCCCGAATCACGAAAAACTTACTACTATTCTCGATAGATATATCTCCGGTTTCAGTGAACAGTCAATTCTTGTCATTACCTCTAAAATCATATCTATCTGTGAAGGCAGGGTCGTAAAAGTCGGCACAACAAGTAAAACGGCTCTAGTCGAAAAGGAGGCAGAAATGGTCCTCCCCTCAAAAAATGCACTGTTTGATATCACACTTACGATCAAGAACAATATTCTCATCCCAACTGCCGGCATTGACGAGTCAAATGGCGACGGATATTACATACTATGGCCATCCGACCCTCAGAAATCTGCTAACAATATCCGAAAGTATTTATGTGAAAGATTTTCTCTCAAGCTGGTTGGGGTATTAGTCACAGACAGCAAGACTACACCCCTTAGATGGGGAACTACTGGTACGTCTCTCGCTCAAAGCGGTTTCGTAGCACTCAATAACTATATCGGAAAACCTGACATTTTTGGACGAAAATTAGAGGTAACCAAAGCAAATATCGCTGACGGACTTGCGGCAGCTGCCGTTGTTGTTATGGGAGAAGGAAAAGAACAAACCCCGCTTGCCATAATTACAGAGGTGCCGTTTGTTAAATTTCAAATGCGGAATCCGACAGGGGAAGAAATTCGGAAACGAACGATTGCTATGAAAGATGATCTTTATGCTCCCCTTCTCACTTCTGCAATGTGGAAAAAAATGAAATAATTTATTTCAACTTCTTCGCATACTTCTCTTTCAAATGCGCAATCTTGGGAGATATCACGACCTGACAATACGGCAAATAGGAGTTTTTCTCGAAATATTGTTTGTGATAATTTTCCGCTTCATAAAATTTATCCAACTTAGTTACATCGGTGACGATTTTCGACCGGAATTCTCCCGAATTATCTAATTCCTGGATAAGTATCTTAGCAATTTTTTCCTGCTCCTGGGACGCATAAAAAATCGCTGACCGGTATTGCGTGCCTACATCTGCCCCCTGTTGATTTAACGTCGTGGGATCATGAATATGGAAAAAAATGTCCAGTAAATCTTTATACGGAATAATTGACGGATCAAACTCAACGCGCGCTACTTCCACGTGACCCGTATTCCCGCTGCATACATCTTCGTAAGACGGATTTGGGAGGGATCCTCCGGCATAACCCGGGGTTACGAAAATTACTCCGCGGAGCATGCTAAAAACCGCTTCCGTACACCAAAAGCATCCGCCGCCTAATACTGCGATTTCGTTCTTCGTTTTCATTTTTTTGGGAATAAACTTTATTGACAATGAGTTGACACAATGACGGGTGTTTTTCGGTGTGTATCTTTCTCCGACGAATACGTGGCCCAAATGTCCGCTGCAGGCACTGCAGATGATCTCCACCCGCATACCGTCCGGATCGGATTTTTTAGTAACCGCTCCCTTGATTTCCTGGTCAAAACTCGGCCACCCACAGTCTGAATGAAATTTTGCCGTTGAGACATAAAGCGGCGTATTGCATCGCCTGCAAACGTACGTACCTTCCGCAAAATAATTGTCGTACTCCCCGCTGAACGGGGGTTCCGTTGCCCTATGGGCAATGACCGCTTCTTCCTCGGATGTTAAAATATTAAACTTCATAGTTACATGTTTATATTGTGACTGGCGTGCGTTTTGTGCGCACCTGTCAAGCAACATAGATTATCATCTCATTCAGTCCATTACCTGCGTGACAGTGCTGGGCAAAATGTACGCCAGTCACATAAGGCAGTTATTTCATTTACCCAAATGTAAATGCGTACAACTCCATATTACCATCCAGGAATTCCAGTTTTAATTCGTGTGATCCCGGCGCCGATAGTTTCACCAGTCTATAGAGTCTGTCTTCAATAACGGTAACAATTCCGTTTTGCACATCATCCCCGGCGTTATCCGCCGTTATGACTTTTCCATCAAGATAAACTCGGAAATGCCCGGGTTGGCCGTTATTTGCCCTCATCACTAAAAATAATTGACCTGCCGCAAACCGGAAAGTCAGAAAAGAACCGGTTTTCGGCGTAGCATTTTCACCCGACACATCCCAAGGACCGTCAAGCGCAAAATAATCCTGGCCAATTGTTGAAGGTGTTGAATAAGTAATCTCTTTATCCGGCGTCACTACCTCAGGTGAAGCGAATCGTTCAAGCCTGTTATATCCAACGTACGTTTCAGGCGTTTGGGCATTTATATCATAGATAACGTTATGGACGGGAATGTTTGCAACTTTTGCTCCGGTCTCCGCAAGTAGTTGCTGAATCATTTTTTCCGATTCGTCATAGTTGCCTTCTCCGAAGTGCGTTGAACGGATTTTACCGTTTTTGTCGATAAAATATTTCGCCGGCCAATACTGATTGCCGTATGCATTCCATGTGGCGTAATTATTATCCTGCATTACCGGATATGTTATACCGAAGTCGCTGATCGCTTTTGCCACATTATCAGCGTTTTTCTCAAACTCAAACTCCGGCGTGTGGACGCCGATGATAACAAGCCCTTTATCCGAATATTTTTTGTACCACGATTCAATATACGGGAGTGTCCGGATACAGTTGATGCATGTGTAAGTCCAAAAGTCGACAAGAACCACTTTCCCGCGGAGCGATGCCATAGTAAGAGGCTTCGAATTAAACCATTTTCCACCCGGAATCAATTCCGGCGCCTGCGGATACATATTAAGTCCCTGCATTAACTGAGTAACGGCATTGGAGCCGGTCGATTGTTTCTTCCATTTGGCAATTGCGTCTTCAACCGGTGCGATATTCTCGATTGCCGTCAATCCTGTTCCGTATTTCGGAAACGTCGTGAGAATATAATTCTGAAACGTGCGGTCGGCATTAAAATATAATCCGATTGCTAACAAGATCATCACAACACCGAAAAAGCGTTGGATATTCAATGAGTTACGGGTTAACCAAGGGACGCGGGTGAGAAGGTTCCGTCCGGCGATAAGGAGAAGAAACATCGGAATTGCCGTGCCCACGGCATACGCTATCGTTATAAAAACAGAGTTTAAGTCCACGCTGTTGGTCGCGGCAAGCGCGATGACTGAAGCAAGTATCGGACCCACACACGGTGTCCAAAGTAATCCGAGACTTAACCCTAATAGTATGCCTCCCCAAAAACCCGATCTCTGCGGGCGGTTTGAGACCGCCGATGATAGTTTGCCGAAAAGTCCTTCCGTCAGTTTCTGAACCTGCGGAACGAGTAACGCCACACCAAAAACGCCGACGATAATGATAGAAATAATCCGCAGTGCGTCAGGTGGAATACCAAGCGCCTTCACGATTGCGGATAATGCGAGCGTAAAGAATGTAAAACTCGCAATAAAACCGACGACAATTCCCATCGGCCGTCTTTTACCGTCGCCGATACTTCCCGATAAAACTATCGGCAACACCGGTAAAATACAAGGGGAAAGTATTGTAACGACTCCAGCTAAAAACGCAAAAATGATGAGAAGGATCATAGTTGTAATCTACATTACTATTTTACACCATAGATGCACGCCTACAAACAACATATATTTCATGTAATCTACATTATCGCGGAAACAATTGAAACGTAGTACCATAGAATTATGACAACATACAGCTGGTATAAAAAACTGAAAAAGCCGTCGTTTGCGCCTCCTCCATGGGTTTTTACGCCTGTTTGGAGCATCCTCTATATCATGATCTTTTTCACCTATGGTTATGTAATGCTTCAATGGATAAGCGGAACACTTCCCTTTCTTCTCATTCTTCCGTTTGTCGTTAACTTAATAAGTAACCTGGCGTATACTCCTATCCAGTTCGGGTTGAAAAATAATGAAGCTGCACTTATTGACGTCCTCATTATTGATGCGACTCTGCTCTGGGCAATGATCGGAATTTATCGGTATTTCCCGTTTATTACCTACATCCTCATCCCCTACCTCCTGTGGGTATTGTTTGCGACTATTCTTCAGTCGAGTGTCACATACCTCAATCGGAAAAAATAACGGTCATTTCCCGATCACCTTCACAATCGTGAGCGAAGTCACGAGAAGTATTATGAATGAGCTGACAAACCAACTCGCCAAAAGGCCATACGGCGCATTAAATAATAAAATTGATGGCAGGGTAAAAAATATGAATGAAGTCGCAACCATGAGGTCGGCAAAAAAGAATGACCGTTTCATATATCCTTTGGGTAAATAGTCCTTAAGATAATAATAGATAATCGCAAGCGACATGCCGGTCATAAACGTAATAATCCCAGACACGATATAGAATTCAGAGGAAAGAGGAGCGATTGCAGACCCGCCCACCCGTGAGACGGGCATCATGAGAGGATTCCAAAGCCCGAAATATTTCGGGTCGGTGTAGTAATGAAACGTCCATATCATTTCCAGCTGTCGTATCACGACACTTATCACGGAATATAAGAATCCGACGAGTAATACCCGACCCCATTGAATTGAACCAATCCATTTAACCATAAATCCTCCTTACCGATACTAACGACCCTCCTTATGGTATTACTGATTGTACGTGCCGGTCAATGTCGCCTCAGACAGTATATGATTTTCCAACGCTTTTTTTAGGTCTGAAGCAGTGGCTGTTGTCGGAAGACTCGGTGTTATATCGAGCGCGTAGAGGGTAAAGACATACCGATGCGTCTCTTTTGGCGGACACGGAGGAGAATATCCTACCTTTCCGGCACTGTTGGTTCCTTCAATAAACGCCGGGAGCGTGACTCCTTCTGGAATTTCCCGCGTCTGGGGAAGTATATTCCAAATAATCCAATGATAGAATGTTCCTCCCTGTGCGTCCGGATCATCCAAAATTAGCGCCAAAGAATTGACGCCTGACGGAACACCACTTATAGCGAGTGGCGGATTAATACCCTGGCCTAAACACGCATATTGCCGGGGAATTATCTGTGAATCGGTAAACGCGCTGCTTGTTATTTTCATGGAACTTGCACGTATCTTCAGACCTGGGCATGGATTCGTGGGCTTTTGTGCACTTGGTTTACCGTGTTTAACCCACGTGCCGTTACTGCAAATCCAGTTGTCTTCTCCGATGAATCCTCTGAGAAGTACGAATGACAAACCCGCGCCAACGATAACAGCTAAACCAAACCAAATCCACTTCATACTGTTATTATATCCAATCAACCAATTATCTGGTCACATTCTTATTCAATGCAGTGTCCCAGCACTCGGGAATCAGACTCGCGGGAAAATCCGGATATTGGGTAATCGTGTCACACTGGACTATCCCGTTTCCGTCCCAAACGAGCTTCCAGGTATCTAATACTTTTGCAGAGAACCACAATCCGCCACCTGCTGATGCTGAAGCCATCCCCTTTGCATAATTACCCTGAATGGTAGTAATAGTGATCGTCAATTCATTTGCACTATTCCCATGCTCAGCAACGAGCGCCTGCCGAACCGCGCTTTTCAATATATCAGTTTCATCGATCGTTGCCTGCGGCGTCGGCGTGACCTTTGCCGTTTGCGATAACGCTATCTGCTGTTGGGTCACTTCCGGAGTGATACCGACATTTTGAGTCGCCGGTTTTGACCTGTTTCCCAGGTAATACCCACCAATTCCGACAATAACTAAACCAACGAGAAATATAACTATTGTTTTACCGTTCATATTTCCTCCTTATCAATTCATATGATAGCCCGGAAATTAATAAAGTATGTACGATATCATATAGTTACGAAATATACCGTTTTATCCCACAGACGAAGTCCGGTTGACTGCATCCTAAACAATGCTTAGGAGCTTTTGCTGAATTCCAAATAACCAATCTGTCCTTCAGTTTCTTTAGTAATAATTGGATGTCGTCGTCCATCTGTCCTAGAGGAATGGTCCCTTCGCAACAGCCATAAACTTTGCCGTCCGAGGCAAGCGCAATCTGATAACACCCTAATTCCTTTGGTGGAAACGTTTTTCGGTTCCGAAACAGATCATGCATCTCCTCGTGAGATACAAAATCAAAGCCGTTTATATCACCGAAAATATTTGAGACAGGATGATGCAGTAAATATGCGGGTGGTTTTCGCGGATGATAAGTTACGGAAATATTTTGATTGAGCGTTTTATGTAAATATTGTTCAAATAACCCGATATCCGGGTAATTTTGTTTTGTAACAATTGAAAAGATTTCACTGTGGAATCCCATCTCCCCCGCTTTCCGTAAAAACTTCAGACTTTTTGTGAAATTTCCCTTACCCCTGTTTTTGTCGTGATACTTCCGGAGCCCGTCAATCGAAACGATGAGGTTAATACTATTTGGCTCATGAAATTCCGACAATTTATCGATCGTTCCGTTCGTAATAATCTGGATAAGTATTCCCTGTTTTGACAATGCATTCACAAGACGCGTGAAATAGGGCAAAGCGAATACTTCTCCTCCGCAAAACGTCACAACCGAAACAGGATGAACTTGTTTATATCTATGAATAAACCCGAGAATTTCGGACTCCTTAAGAATTGGATCTGTTTTTCTCGTATAGCAGATTTTGCACCGCAAGTTACACCGCTCCAGCGGATTAACATACACATGACCCAATACCTGCTCGTAGTGTGTTCTTATTGCTGCATCCATATAATTACATCACGCAATAGACAATTATACAGCACTTGACAAACGCAATTTAGTTGCATATAATAAATGCAACTTAATAACAATTGTATATGAATCCACAAAAACACGACTGCAGGGAAGAGTTACACGACGTAGAGCTTAAAGTTACTCCGGCCCGTCTCGGTATTCTCGACGCGCTTGAAAACGCGAAGCTCCCACTTGATATATCAGAGCTTATCACCTATCTGAGCCGCCACAAAATCAAGGCAGACCGCGTGACCGTATTCCGTAGCATGCATGCCTTGTCGCGAAAGGGATTGGTACATGAGATTCAATTCAATGAAGGGAAATTGCGGTACGAATATGCGGCGAAGCCTGACCATCACCATTTTGTCTGCGAAAAATGCGGGAGTATTGAAGATATTACGGGATGCAATCTTGGAATAATAGAAAAGGATTTACAAAAGAAGAAAGGATTGCTTATCCGCCACCATAGTCTGGAATTTTTTGGACTATGCAACAAATGTAATATATGAATTTTGCACCGATTCTCTTTTCTATTCTCTCATTTATATCAACAACCATAGGCGGCATCGTATCGTTAAGAAACCGCAATCGCCTCCACTATATTATGAGTTTTACGGCGGGCGTTCTTATTTCTGTCTGTTTTTTTGATATTCTTCCCGAAATAATTAATCTGACGGTAAAACACGGGTTAGATTTAACGTATCCCATGATCGCGCTGGTCACCGGTTTTTTGGCAATTCATATTTTAGAAAAATATGCCGCGATTCATAACGCACACGAAGGGGAATACGGCAGCCACCATCATCCACATGTCGGCATTGTCAGCTCATTAGGTCTTATTTTCCACAGCGTGTTGGACGGCGTCGGCATCGGACTCGGATTCAAACTGAATCCTCACGTCGGCGTTATTGTATCTTTGGCCGTTATTTCACATGACTTTTCCGACGGATTAAATACAGTATCGTTAATGCTCGTCAACAATAATTCAAATAAAAGTACGAGAATATTTCTTTTCTTAGACGCAGTCGCACCGATAGTCGGCGCAATTGCGGCGACTCTGATTATGATTCCTGAAAATCTATTGGTATTGTATCTCGGATTTTTTGCAGGTTTCCTTCTTTATATCGGCGCGAGTGATTTACTCCCTGAAGCTCACAGCAAACACAGTTCCTATCGCATGATCGGTTTAACGATACTCGGAATATTATTTATTTTCCTTGTGA
>CAYLQG010000014.1:14302-19831 GCA_964385705.1 uncultured Gammaproteobacteria bacterium | reverse complement strand
CACCGAAACGATGAGAGCAAAAATGAAATTCATAGACTATAAACGTATTATACGTCAAAAGTGACAAGCACACCTTCCCCATGATATAACTATCGTCGATGATTATTATGGGTGTAGATCCCGGTTTTGCCCGCGTCGGATGGGCGATTATCGAGCACAAAGCCTCACGTATAATGCCGAAAGCATACGGGTGCATTGAAACGGAAAAAACAGAAACCCTACAAAACCGGCTTATGATTATGCATTCCGCAATTCAAACACTTATCAAACGATTTTCTCCGGACTGTATGAGTGTTGAGGAATTATACTTTGCGACCAATGCGAAAACGGCGATCAATGTCGGTCAGGCCCGTGGTGTTATTCTTCTTGCAGCTGCACAGAGGAATGTTCCCGTGGTATCATATTCACCATTGACGGTAAAACGTACCATTTGCGGGGATGGAAAAGCAGATAAATCACAGATAGGACGTATGGTTACGAAAATTCTGAAACTTAAAGAGATTCCGAAACCCGACGATACGGCTGACGCGCTCGCAATCGCGCTCACACACGGCTATTCATTCCGTCTGACGGACAAATTTGTATGATCGGAAAATTAACAGGTACTATTGAGACAACCGGACAATCACCGCTTATCATTGACGTTCACGATGTGGGATATGCAGTATTTGTGGCGGCGGGTGAGCTAAAAAAACTTAAAAGTGGTCAGAAGACAACGTTATATATTCACACGCACGTGCGGGATGATGCACTCGACCTTTTCGGATTCAGCCAAATTGAGGATCTGAGACTTTTCAAACTATTACTGACGGTTTCAGGAGTCGGCCCTAAGACGGCTCTTTCAATTATCGACCGAGGAGCGCGGGGCATCGAAAAAGCTGTGATGAATGCTGATATCGATTTTTTTACGACTATCCCCCGGCTTGGTAAGAAGAATGCGCAAAAAATTATTATTGAATTGAAAAATAAACTCGGCGGACTACTTGATATCGACCTCACCGATTCCGGGACCAACGAAACGAAACAAATACTAGATGCACTAACGGCGATGGGTTTTGACCGGCGCGATGCGACGGAAACAATAAGACAATTGAACCCCGCAGATACGCTGGAGCAAAAAATCCGTGCATCATTAAAATTATTAGGAAAACGATCATAATATGGCCAAAAAGAAGAAAGAGAATAACGTGAACGAGGTCATCGTCGAAACGACGGCGATTGAGGAAGAAAAACTCTTTACATCGCTTCGCGCTGTCTCCTGGGATGAATTTCAGGGGCAGGAAGCAATCAAAGAAAATCTACACATCGCAATATCTGCCGCCAAAAAACGGAAACAGGCTATTGAACATATTCTTCTCTACGGCCCGCCGGGGATAGGTAAAACGACACTCGCTCACCTCATAGGACGTGAGATGGGAGTAAACGTCAGGGTCACATCGGGTCCCGCCCTTGAACGGGCAGGAGATCTCGCAGCGATTTTAACCAACCTTGAGCCGAAAGACATACTGTTCATTGATGAAATACACCGGCTTAATAAGGTTGTGGAAGAGACACTCTATCCTGCAATGGAAGACTTTGCTTTAGATATCGTCCTGGGCAAAGGCCCATCTGCGCGGACTCTCCGGCTTGATCTACCGCAGTTTACCATCATCGGGGCCACCACACGGATCGGGCTTATGTCTTCACCTATGCGCGACCGGTTCGGCGTTATTGCACGGCTACCGTATTATGAGGTAAATGATCTTGAAAAAATCCTCGCGAAGGCTGCACAGAAATTAGAAATTAAAGTACAGGAGCATACACTCCGCGAAGTCGCCAAACGCGGCAGAGGGACGCCCCGTATTGCCCTACGATTACTAAAACGGGTCCGCGATGTCGCGGAAGTAAAGGGCGTCGGCATCATCACCGACACGATACTACAGCAATCCCTTACGATGCTGGAAGTCGATGAGATGGGACTTGATGCATCAGACCGAAGGCTTCTGACAACCCTTATTGACCATTTTAACGGTGGGCCCGTAGGCATCGACACACTTGCTTCATCACTCTCCGAAGATATTGGAACCGTTGAAGAGGTCCTTGAACCTTATCTTATGCAAATCGGCATGCTCAAGAGAACTTCACGCGGTCGTGTCGCGACAAAAAAGGCATTTACTCACTTGGGCAAGGTCATCCCTCAGACTCTTCTCGAATTCATTTAGTTTCATCCCTCGCCATTTCAGTCTGTAATCATATAACGAAAGCGTAAATTAGCAGTTAATAAAATAGAGCGCCAGAGGCAGACGCAATTACCGTTTTTCTGAAAATAAATACACGATTATATTAATAGGACAGTCTAAAGATCTTATTTATATATATTTAGGCCTTTGTAATGCTCCGCGCGTAAATACTACGGAACGATGCCGAATGAAATAAAATAAGCCGTACGGGTGGTCAGATTCTTCATTGTATGCATTTCACCCGGCTCTGCAACGAGTGCGTCACCTTTTTTTAGTATCACGTCTTGTCCGTCTATTGACGCAACAATACTGCCAGCTACAATGATAAAAACTTCCTGCATCGTGTCGTGTGCATGCGCGCTGAGCGACCGGTTCGGATACAATGCTGCCCAGTTAACCATTTGAATATCTCCGCGGGCCAAATCGTGAAGTTTGAACAATACTTTTTTAACAACACCGGGGTTTTTCGGATCCTCATGACCTGCCGGCGCGAGTGCCAACTGTTTTGACCTAATTATTTTCATATCGTATGCGTATGACCAATGTGAATATGATGCTGTCGGCGCTCACGCCCCGGGTGAGCATGCCGGTGGTCATGGATGAGATTATGTTTTACAAGGAATTTCGTATTACCAAGAACCTTGTCAACCGTTGTGTCGGCAACGAGTTTATGGTCTTCCGATAGCACCAGCACCCGGTCAGCCATCTCAGTAAGGAGCGATAAGTCGTGGGTCGTCATGATAAGTGTTTCACCCCGTTCTTTTGCCTCATCCATGAAATCAATAAGTCTGCTTTGACTCTTCGGATCGAGACTCGCAAGCGGTTCATCCATAAGCCAGACACTGGGTTTCATTGATAATATAGAAGCGATTGCAACGCGTTTCTTTTCTCCGCCGGACAATGTAAACGGCGTTCGTTCACGAAGGGATTTAATGTTAAGGACGTCGAGCGCCCATTCCCCTCGTTTCGTTACGTCAGCGGCGCTCAGATTCATCTGCAAGGGGCCAAAGATGATCTCGTCCCAAACCGTCTGATTAAACAGCTGCACATCCGGATCCTGAAACACAAAACCCACGTTCTGCCGGAATGCGAACTCATGCTCTCCTGATTCAAAATATGACGGAGTTATCGGTTTCCCAAAGAAAGATAGCTGACCCCCTGTCGGAAATTCCAGGGCATTTAACAATTTAAGTAACGTACTTTTACCCGATCCGTTCGCCCCGAGAATTGCGACCCGTTCCCCTGCATGTATCTCAAAAGTTACACAATCCAACACGCGGGATTTTTCATATTCAAATGAAAGGTTGTTTGCTTCAAATACCTTTTTGGTATTCATATATTTATATCGACAAAAATCCGATGCCGATTATACCGATTAATAAAATTCCTGCCATTGCATCCCTGAGATGAAATATAAAATTGTGTGCCGTCCGGATTTTTCCGGTATACCCACGGCTTACCATCGCATCCCGCACCTCTCCGCTTAATGAGATTGATTTTACCATGAGATTCCCTACAATAATTCCGATGCCGTTTCGTGCCGCTCCTGCCGATTGCCGACCTACAGTTCTGCTTTTTCTGGCAAGCATCATATCAAGAGCGGCCGTCAACAACACATTAATATAGCGGTATGTCAGCGACAAAACAAATAAGACACCCGGGGGCACGCGGAAAAATTCAAATGCTTTCATTATATGATCCCAGCGGGTTGTAAAAAGCACCGCCTGAACGCTTGTAACGCAAACGGCAATCCGAAGAAGAAACCTGGCCGCTAATAACAGACCCTCGAGCGTTATAGACGTACTCCCGAACAAATGAAAAACAGACTGTCCGGGCGTCACAAATGAAAAAATAAGCGGCACGGAGAGGAAAAGAGAGAAAAACGGCAGGATGAGCCAAATTCGAAACATTTTTGCAACATTGAGACGCGATGCCATCATTGATAGCAAACATACTACATAAAGGAATAATAAATACGGAAGGGACGCCCTGATACTTGCCATGACGATGATGGTTAATGATGCCATCATCTTAACCCTTGGATCGAGCTGCTGAAGAAGTCCCCTTTTTCCAATTGCGTCGGAAGTGAACATCGTCGTATTGAGGCCCGATACCAGATCGTGAATATTTTTATCGAGTATTGATGTCATATCGGATTTGTCGGCATTCGCCTTCTATGTATCCGCCGGAATAGAAAAATACCGAGAGCGACAATCCCCAGTATGAGAACGACACCACTAAGCGCAGATACTATATATCCCGCGACAGAGCTATGAAGGAGCGGGAGATTGTAACCGGATAATGGAGCACTCCAAATCCTGTTCCACCGGTCAAATCCCAGTGGGATATAGCCCAAACCGCGACTCGCTAACTCCCGTCTCCCCCATTCCCCCCACGCGGTTCCGTGTGCCAATAATCCTAGCGGCGCGATAATAATCAAGATGGCGACACCGAGGGCTACCGGTTTCCAGGAAACCCGGGCATCTGCGGAGTTATGCTGGTGAAGTAATTTCGGGAACCGGCCTGCAATCCATTGGTAGGCAAAAAATGTAATGAATCCCTCAGCGAAACCCGCAAGCGCCAAATGGCCGATCATCATGGCTGGAACCGATATAGCCAGTGGATAAGGGAAATAGAGCGCATGACCGTTGGATGAGTGAAATAATAATGGTTGAAGACCCAGTTCAACTCCGGCGCAGAAAGCCGCGACATTAATCGCGATATATCCGCTGACTGCGGCAATTATTGGCTCCCAAGATTGTTTCGGTATGATTTTTTTAAGAAGAATAAAAAGACCGTAGCCGACAACAGACATGACGATGGCCATATTAAAGATATTGGCGCCAAGAGCTAAAATTCCTCCGTCCCCGAAAAAAAATGCCTGAATAACGAGGGCGAGTGTGACCGATACTATGGAAAGCCAAGGTCCTAACACGAGAGCAGTGATGACCGTACCTACCGCATGACCAGTCGTCCCGCCGGGAAGCGGCAGATTGAACATCATAATGAGAAATGAAAACGCTCCGAATACTCCAACAAGGGGGAGGGTGAGTTTGTCGTATTTTTTTTCAAGCTGCCGTGAAGCTTTCACCAAAAACGGCGCGGCTGCCACCGCCATCATTGCGTCTGTTTGTGGACTTAAATAACCGTCCGGGATATGCATAGTGGTATTGAGGGTATCTTAGGCTCTTGGGACGCCGATTTCAACATTCCGTTCTACCAATGCACTTGTTAACTCCCCTATTAGTTGTGGTCCTTCGAAAATGATACCGGTGATAAGCTGCACCAGGTCTGCTCCGCAGGTCAATTT
>CAYLQG010000014.1:0-14202 GCA_964385705.1 uncultured Gammaproteobacteria bacterium | reverse complement strand
TTGGGCATCTTCACAAATATCGGTTGTTGTATTTTTAGGGAAACAACTTCGCTAACAAGTTTTTTGAAATTACGTGTATCAGTAAATGATTCTGTCATGGCAGTATTCGGACAGCTGATATTCATTTCAAAATACTTCACATATGGTTTTTTCTTAAATAATTCAAATGTGTAGAGATAATCATCAATTGCTTTGGGAATGGTGTTCACCATCGGCGAATTCGTACTCCCAACGCTTATCCCGATCGTATGACCAGTCAGATTTTTACCATCAAGTCGTTTGGCTATACGGTCGGCTCCTTCGGATTTAAAGCCTTTATTCACAAGAAGGGACTGGGATTTCGGTAAGCGGCCGAGCCGTGGATACGGATTACCGGGACTTGATTTCGCTGTCACCGTCCCCACACTATTAAATCCGAATCCCACATATTTCATAATTCTGGCTACATGGCCGTCATTATCAAAACCTGCGGAAAGCCCGATAGGATTTTCAAATTCAATACCTAATACGTTCTTTTTTAACAATGGATTTTTGTAACCGAATACTGCCGCAACAAGCGGTGCAGTAAATTCAAGGTGTTCCCCAAAAGAAGAAATTGAATTATGGACGAATTCCGCATCAAACTGAAACGCAAGCGGTTTGAAAACAGCGCGGTATAACGATCCGATTATCGTGCGGTGAGGTGACATGATTACACAAGAATAAGCACGGGCTCGCGGCCGTCGTCAACGGGAAATAGTTTTTGATCAAAAAGTTTGATTCTTAACGGTTTAATGATATACATACGGCCGGTAACGATTTTCTTCACCATATTTTCATATGTTAACTCAGGATCGCGGACATCAAGCGACGATTTCCATAAAGAAAGAGCATGCTTCATCTTCGCCACATCAGATATTTGTTTTGCAATACCTGATAGTTGTATCCCCCGCTTTAATTTATTTATTTCCTGATGGCTGTCGGCGATAGATACGGAAACTCTGTTGTTTTTTTCAATCTGTTTTGCGTGGAGGGTCGTCGGCGAACTTAAGAAATAAAGGTTTAAATTATTATCAAACGTGTAATAAACCGATGCAATCCACGGGAATTCGCCGCATGTCGCAACGGTCATGAATTTATACTCTCCTAAAAAATCCAATACCTGTCGTTTTGTTAATTCCATTGAGACTATTATATCATCCACATGATAAAGATATACGGATTTTGTACACCTATCTATGGAGCCACCCGTGACCTAACGTAAACAGCCCACTGCGGGCTTCCGTCGGGCAATGTAATTATGTGATCGGCTGTTTGGCTGTGACATGACGGATTCGCCGCATAGATTTCTCCGGTATCCATCGTCATTCTTGGATCTTCCGTTCCGGTATTTTTGCAGGAAAGTAAAATTTTTACCGGTTGGAATTCATATTGGTTTTTCAGTTTATAGAAAACCTGCAATTTCCGGACATCCGTGTGATTAAAAAGCGCCCAATGCAAAACAAATGTGTCATTAACATTGGCTACTTCGAATGTTTTGTATCTGTTCATAAGCGGTGAAACATATGCAATAAGATCTTCTGTCCCTTTCGAAAAATACGCCGCATTATTTATTGACCACTCAAAATAATACTGGGATAGGTATCCGCCGATAACATACACGTACAATGAGGCAATAAGTACTATGACACAGACTTTCCATAATTTCTTTTTGACCAGATTCACAAGATATATTGCGCCTGCGCCGATAAATAGAGTAAGCCATGGAAGAACAAACGACGCCCTCGTCGCATAGGTAAACGGTTCGGGTCCTATTCCCGCTGGCAATGCTCCGATAAACATTAGCGAAACACAGAAGAAAAAAATAGGAAGATTTACGCTGGACAGCGTTACCATTCCGAGCAACAATAATGGCAATTCGATGTAATATAGATTTCCGCGCAGCCAAAGTGACAGAACGCCACTCGCTTCCTGATTTAGAAAGAGAAAATCAGGGGAAAATACATAGAGAAAATGATGAAGAAATATGTCAAGATAATACGTTACCTTATTGTGAAAAAGAACTTTCAGTAATTCCGGTGCACTTGATGCCCGTCGCGCAAGTTCGACTGACTGACCTGACTCTACATTTTGAAAGACTGTATACGCTGACCCATGCACGCCGGCCTTTTGAAACAAAAAGAGATATGAAAAAATTCCGAAGGTAATTACCGCACAAGACACTATAATAATGAGCGCATGGTTACGTTTTTTAAATTCTTTCCGCTTTAGCATACAAAGCACGATAAGAATGGGCAAATACAATATTTTTGTTGCATCATAACTATTGAAGGCTAGAAAAAGTAAAACCCCGGATACGCCAACATAATAAGGCGCTTTTTTTCTCCAATCCGTGAGAAATACACATATACCAGCAAGATAAAACATCTGAGCAAAGATCGCTTCGTGAGCCAGTCTGGAGATTTGAATGGCCCAGACATTACTCGACATGACAAATGCCGAGAATAGTGCGACGGGTTGTTGCCGAGTGAGGCGCCTGGCGGCGATATAAGTGAATAGCACGGATAAAACTCCGGCTAGAGCGAACGGAAGGCGGGCACTAAAAGGAGTAATACCTAAAATGCCGACGAACGGTGCCGCTATATAGATGGGCACTGGGGAAAAAGAAAAGTTATTTACGACAAAAGTGAATGGAAGGAATAAACCGCGGGTCAAGTCGTGTCCGGTATGCCAAATTGCTGAAGCGCTATACGCTTCGCGAAGTTCGTCATCCGTCATGCCCGGAGGAATACGCCCCAAAAGATTCAACCGAAAGAATAATGCCAATAATAATATTCCGATCAGCAGAGCCGTGCTAACCGGTACTTTCAACTTCTTTACCATAACATTACTTCGTTCAAATCCGGGCTTCATGCGCACTTGTTAATTCCATCAGGCCTATTATACATGGAGGTACAATTCAAACAAAAAAAAAGATAACAATGCTATCTTCGATTGGATCTTTCTATTTTGATAACCGGTTTTCGGACCAGATCCTTAATTATCGATAGCGCATACCCGGCAAATATAAAAAGAATCGGATATGCAGGAAGCGAGTAACGCTCTTCCCCGTCGGAAACCATGTGTGCGACCGTAGTGTAAAGAATGATGGCAATACAGGTTAACCAAATTATACGCTGATGCCATTGCATAGGTCGTGTTCCAAAATATGTTATTCCTAAAACAGCAAAAAGGATAAGTAGCAAATTTGTGATGGAAACCGCAGTCTCAATCGCTTGCGGGGCTTCGGTAAAAATAAATAGATACTGCTTCTCCCATATATACCAAGCTTTATTCAGACGCTCCCGGAGAAAATGCATAGGATCTTTTCTCGCAATGGCGATCCCTTCCTTCAACTCGTCGTTGGCCATACTATCTCTATGTGCCCCATCGTATGGCCATCCGAGTGCCCACTGCATCGCAACTACTCGATCAGGGAACCCACCGGGGCGGTCAATCGGATGCGGCGCTCGCCCTTCCATATATTCACTTCCGACCAGTTGACGTGAAAATCCACCGTCCACAACAAGGGGGGAAATTCTACCGAACATGACGTAATTGCCGGCAATTGCGTAGGATATAGGCAGGATGAAAGCGACAATGATGGGAATCCATTTATACCAACTTACCCGCATTTTAAGCATGAGCAAAAGGGTAACTACAAATAATCCGACCATAAAATAAAAATAAACAGGCCGTATTTCTGATAGGTACGACATAAAAAATACTCCGGAAACGAGATAAAGTATTTTTTTCGTTAAGAAATAACGATGCCATAAAAATATAAATAGTACTATACAAAATACAGAAGATACTTCTGTAAGCATCATACCCGCATAAACGGCGACGAACGGACTGGCACAATAGAGAATAAACGCTATTGTGGCAGGTAATTTTCTTCCGAAAACATCTTTTGCGGTCAAATAAACGAGAAATGCTATCAGAACATCTCCCAACACCTGCATGAATTTCCATGCCATCGCATTTCCAACACCAAATAGTTTAAACCACACCGCGACGATCATCGGATATCCATATGTTCGCATCGTGTCAGCGAATACGCCGAAATTAAGAATCCCAACGGCAATATCACGATAGTACGTCTGATCAGCTACAAAAGGCTGAGGATTTGATGCAATGAGAAGCGCTCTATAAATAATGCCCAGTGCAAGAAATAAAGGAATGAAAAATTGGGGTTTTCGAATGGTCTTTATACTATCAACATAATACCCTACTCATGATAAATTTCAATGAGTTAATTGCACATGAATCCTGACGTATGAAGAGTAAACCCGTTTGTTACGAATCTTTGGATACTCATTTTTGAAATACTATCAAAATAAGGTACCTAAAAATATTCGCCGTATAAATTCTACTCATTAGGGAGTTTTAGGATACACCCGATAATTTCCTTTAAATTTGTTGTCTGGAACTGGATAAAATTCCCTATTTACTCTTGCCACTCCCGTATCTCTTAATATTCTCCATATTTTAACAGTATCTTCTGTTAAAGACCCGCTAGACGTCCCAAACGTAACTCCCTCATACAGGGCATCCTCAATTGCATACACATAAGTGGCCAGTCCACAACCCTTGGGTCTTCCCTGTTCAAGAATAGCTATTCTATCAAAACAACGAAACTTGTCGCCCTTCATCCATGCTTCTCCGATCTCATTTCCGCTATAGATAATGCGTTTAATTTGATATTCATCTTTAACCTGACCATTTATCAAAATGACTTTAGGTAACGTGCCACCAGGATCAACAAGATCCCGAACCCACGATTTTCGAGGCATATCCATTTCCTGCCGATGAAGTGTCATAGGTGATAAAAAGTATTATGAAATTGTTTTGACAATATAAATCACTACCCGGTCTTAGGATAGTGGCACTTTTTCCACTTCTTACCGCTGCCGCACCAGCACGGATCGTTGCGGCCCAGCTTTTTTGCGGCATTAACGACCGGAACCTGAGTGGATTCACTGTTGGTCCGCATTTTTTTTGCCGCCTGGCTCAGTTTCGTTTCAATTTCGGGTGTTTCATTTTTACCTGCCGGTTGAAACTGCGGCGCGGGCTGGGCTTGTATAGGTTGCGCCGTCTGATTGGGTGACGCCTGTACCTGCACTTTAAAAATTCTATGGACTATTTCGCTATCAATGGTCGCTATTAAGCGCTCAAACATATTAAATGCTTCATTTTTGTACTCAACAAGCGGGTCAAGTTGTCCGTAGCCCCTTAGACCGATACCTTCCCGTAAATCGTCTATCGCGTCCAGATGATCCATCCATAGATTATCGATCACATTTAGACTGACCCATCGCTCGATCTGGCTCATCACTTCGGGAGATACCTGTTTCTCGCGGGCATCATACATGTCTGTCACGAGTTTGGTTAAAAACTCGGACATTTGCGGCGCATCATGTGTCTGTTCCAATTGATGAAGTAATTGCTGCTGAGACGCGGGATCAAACGGGATGATCGAACAAAATTCCGATGCGATCTTCTCCCGATCAAATGTCGATTCTTTTTCAGATGAATAAATCGTGACAAGGTTAACAACCTCAGCTGTCGTGTTTTCTAGAATGGAATCCCGTTGCCGTTCCCCTTCCAGAATCTTTCTTCGTCTTCGATAGACAATCTCACGCTGTTTATTAAGAACATCGTCGTAGTCAACCAAATGCTTCCGGGAATCAAAATGAAACCCCTCCACCTTTATCTGCGCCTGCTCGATAGCCCGTGAGACCATCGGATGTTCAAGCGGCACATTCTCAGGAAGCTTGAAAACAGTCATGAGTTTTGCGACCTGATCACCGCCGAAGAGCCGCATAATGTCATCTTCAAGCGACACATAAAATCGTGTTGAGCCGGGATCGCCCTGACGGCCTGAGCGGCCACGAAGCTGATTATCAATCCGGCGTGACTCATGGCGTTCGGTGCCGATCACATGAAGTCCGCCCAAAGCGACAACCTCATCATGCCGTTTTTTCCACACAACTTCTTCTTTTTCCCACTGTTTATCATTGCCAACTTCCCACTTTTCCCTGCGCGAGCCGCCCAGAATAATATCGACTCCGCGGCCGGCCATGTTGGTAGCGACAGTAACGGAACCGCGATTTCCCGCCTCTGCGATGATGGAGGCCTCCTGTAAATGATTTTTTGCGTTAAGCACTTGATGAGGAACACCTTTGCGCTTGAGAAAATCACTGATGATTTCATTCTTATCGATTGATGTGGTACCGACGAGTACCGGTTGACCCCGCTTGTGACATTCAATGATGTCTTCAACTATTGCCGCATACTTTGCTCTCGGCGTTTTATATACGCTGTCGGCAAAGTCATTACGGATCATATTGCGATGAGTCGGGATAACAACGACGTCGAGATTGTAAATTTTATGAAACTCTTCGGCCTCCGTTGCGGCGGTTCCCGTCATACCCGCCAGCTTTTGGTACATACGGAAATAATTCTGAAGCGATACGGTCGCAAGGGTTTTACTTTCCTGTTGAATTGCGACACCCTCTTTGGCTTCGATTGCCTGATGAATCCCTTCACTGAATCTCCGGCCGACCAGAAGTCGTCCGGTAAATTCATCGACGATGACAACCTGTCCGTCCTTGACGATATAATCTTTTTCCCGCTGAAACAGCGCTCTGGCTTTTAATGCCGCTTCTATATGATGCACAGTTTCAAAATCTTTTTCATAAATATTCCCGATGCCGAGCATTTTCTCAACCTTTAATATTCCGTGATCCGTAAGATGGGACGTACGCAATTTTTCGTCAATGCTGAAATCCGTGTCTTTATTTAATTTGTCGACAAGTTTTGCGTAATCGTAGTACGCGTGTGTAGCTTCCATATCAGGTGCGGAAATGATATGCGGCGTTCGGGCTTCATCAATAAGGACCGAATCTACCTCATCGACAACGGCGTAATGATAGTCGCGCTGAACGACCTGAGTGATATCTGACACCATGTTATCCCGAAGGTAATCAAATCCGTATTCACTGTTGATACCATACGTCACATCTGCAAGATACGCTTCACGCCGCGAAATTTGCTTCAGATTCTTCAGCCGCCAGTCAGTCGCATTCGGGTCTTCAAACGACGGATCATACAGGAAGGACTGCTCACTGATCATCGCGGCAACTTTCAAACCTAATAAGTGAAATATTGGTGCCATCCATCCCGCATCGCGCCGGGCCAAATAATCGTTAACGGTCACAAGATGCACACCCTTTCCGGTTAAGGCATTCAGGTAAAGTGCCGGAATTGCAGACAAGGTTTTGCCTTCGCCGGTTCTTTGTTCTGCAACTTTCCCTTCATGGAGGACGGTCGCTGCAATTAGCTGTACATCAAAATGCCGTTGTCCGAGCGCACGTAGTGATGCTTCGCGGACCAATGCGTAGGCTTCGGGTAAAAGTTCATCCAGACTGCTTCCGCCTGAAAGGCGTTCCTTATATTCCGCCGTTTTCTTCACGAAATCAGTATCCTTGAGGCGTTTCATATCCGCCTCATGAGCGTTAATTGTTGCTACAATTTTTCTGATTTTCGCTAGTTCCTTTTCATTGCTGTCGAGAAGTTTTCCGATGAAGTTAAACATCATCCTATTTTAACACAAAGAAGAATATATTCCTTAAAATTCTCTTACGATCAACAGATGGGAAAATTCCAGACAATCTGTTAAAAACTTCCTCCGATTTTTTCGGTTGACCTGCGAAGCTGAAATAATTCATCATCATTGCGCCACCCGGCCGCAGAACCTGCCTGACGTCGAGTAGAAACGGACGCTGTGTAACGAACAGCGGCACATCGTTTCCTATATAGATATCAATAACGGTAAGGTCGAATTTACTACTGTTATCTTTCATTTTCACGAAATCCCGTGCATCGCTTACAACAAACGTAGCATTGGTAATAGAATCCAGTTGAAAATACTTTTTAGCAAGCCCAATGACTTCACCATCCCGGTCGACTCCGGTAATCCGTGCATCGGGATACGCCTTACGTAGTTGAAATAATACACCGCCGCCGCCCACACCAAAAACGACGATGTTTTTAACCGGCTGATCATGCCAATGCCTTAGATATTTTATTCCCTGACGGAATAATTCATCAACGTATTTGCCCGTTTGCTCAATCCCGTTAACTTTGAGTGTTCGTCGGCCACAATTATCTACGACCGTGATATCGTCGTTAACCGGGGAATGAGTTTCAGCAATTGCCGGAGTTTGAAATAACTGAACTAGCCACGAACGTATGCTCACCTCTTGATCACTTCCTTGCCCATAAACGGTTGAAGAACCTTGGGGATACGAATAGTTCCGTCTTTTTGCTGATAGTTTTCCAAAATTGCAATGAGAATTCTCGGCGACGCTATGGCGGTATTATTGAGCGTGTGGCAAAAATTCATACGCCCATCCTTGGTTTTATATCGAATCTTGAGACGACGTGCCTGAAAATCTCCCATCACGGAATTTGACATCGTCTCTCCGTACGCTTTCCGGCTCGGCATCCACGTTTCGATGTCATACTTTTTCACCTGCGGTTCACCCATGTCTCCGGTGCACATGAGAAGTACACGGTAAGGTAACTCAAAATCCTGCAAAATTTCCTCTGCATTTGCTAACAATTCCTCATGTAGAGTAAAAGAATTGTTCATATCATTTGTTGAGATAATTACTTGTTCAATTTTATTGAACTGGTGCAGTCTATAAAGCCCTCTCGTATCTTTTCCATAGCTTCCTGCTTCCCGACGGAAACATGGAGAAAATGCCACGAATTTCTTGGGTAAATCCGATTCTTTCAGGACTTCATCACTGAAGTATGCAGTGACCGGAACTTCTGCAGTACCCGCCAGGTATTCATCATCTTTTTCGAGATGATATACCTCTTCCCTTCCCCAAGGGAATTGTCCGTTGCCGAATAATGTGAATTCACGGACAAGCGAGGGCGCGATAAGCGGTGTATATCCCTTTTTAATCAATTTTTGGAATGTATAGAAGAGTACCGCAAATTCCATCTGTGCGGCTTCATTTTTCAGAAAATACGCGCGGGACCCTCCGACTTTGGCCCCCCGCTCCAGGTCAACGAGATCAAGCGATTTACCAAGGTCAATATGATCCTTGATAGGAAAATCAAATACTGGGACCTTTCCCCATTTCTTTACCTCTTTATTACCGGACGAATCCTTGCCGATTGGTACGCTCTTGTCAGGAACATTTGGAACGGTGAGCATGAGCTGGTTGAATTCTTCTTCAACTTGTTGAAGCTCCTCTTCTAATGGGTCTAATTCGTTCTTTGATTGAAATGTTTTAGCTGCCTCTTCTATCGCCTTTTGCCTTTCTGATTTAATAGCAGCTTTTTCAGGAGATAGCCTCTTTAAGGCCGCCTTAATGGCTTCATTTGCTTTATTTCTTTCTGATTTAAGGTTATCACTTTTTTCAATAAGATCGCGGCGTTTTTCATCAAGAGAAAGCAATTTATCCCACTCAACCTCGCGGTTCTTATTTTTCGCCGCTTCCTTACATAACTCCAGATTTTCTCTGATAAATTTGATGTCCAGCATATTCGTTATCTATGAACTATGAACCATTTACGATGAACTTAAGTATTTCCGGTTTTAACTTTTCAAGTGCCTTCTTCCTGTGATTGTATACTTCATTCTCCTCGGGCGTCAATTCGTGTGTGTCATAAAATTTGTTAAGCTCGGGAAGAAATAGGAGAGAGCGGTACGGAAATCCGGGGGTCCGGTGATTTGCGGGCGCGAGGGGAATAATTCCGCGGGTTTTGGCTTCTGCTGTCACAGTTTTACCCGATGGCAGGACGAGCGCAAGAACCGCCCGAAGCTGCGCTCCCCGCTTCCCCACCGGAACATCTTTTAACTGTTCAAATGTGTAGGTAATTAGCTCCTCATCATCGTCATCCCGGTCGCCGTGAATCCAACGGTGGGATTTTACCCCCGGCGCGCCGCCCAATGCGTCGATTTCGAGCCCTCCGTCATCGCCGATCGTCGGCAATCCCGATAGTTTCGCATAAAATTTCGCCTTTAGAATAGCGTTCTCGTCAAACGTGCTTCCGGTTTCATTTGCCTTATCCTTAATACCGACATCGGAAAGGCTGACGAGCGTGACCGGTAGCTCGCCTAAAAAATGACGGATTTCCGCAAGCTTGCCGGGGTTTGTGGTTGCGATAAGTAATCGTTTCATAAATATAAGTATGAATATATTAACGTGTTAGCATGTTAATAAACATCAACGCACGCATAGCATATCCGACGGCATACATGTACTCGCGGAGATTCTGATTTTTTGTGTGTTCGTGAAGTAAATCAAGCGCTTGCTGTCTATTCATTTCACCACTCCCTGAAATTCGACCGTTCCACCGCAATATCGTACAATTAACTCAACTGATTCACGAAGCGACTGATCGACCTGCTCAGGCGTTATATCGAAAACCCCGTCAACATTTATCCAAAGATTTGTCGTTTTTTCGGTCACCATGGTCCGCTGAGCATCGCGATAGTTAAAATCGATATTATATCCGCCGTCTTTATCGTAATAAGCTAACTCTTTAGCGGTGTAGATAGTCTGTTCTTTATCCCCCAAAAGGAGTATTTTATCTCCTGCGCCTGCGTATCGGAGTGCCGTCGGAAACTTCACGTTATCGCTATCGAATGCACCAACGGATACATGATGTTTCATGACAACAAGATTATATGCGTCAACGCAAGTGTTCACCGTATAAAGTCCTTTTCCAAGTGCCACACGACGTAGCAACGCTTCAGGACTTGGGCGCCTGGAATGCCAATCAATTCCCATTTCCTTATATAACTTACGGTAACTTACAACCTCAGGATATGTTCCCAGGGTCTCCGTTGTTAATCCGCCTAGACTTGATAAAAACGCATTCTTCTCTTTTTCCAAGGCCGGATTAGATTTTGTCACATGGACACCCTTAATGAGAGCAATTCCTATGGAAACCGATGGGTATTTTTCCCTAAGAGACTTATCAATTTCAAAATATTCCGACTTCTGAACGAACTGAATTGTTGTCTTCTTTGCCGCTTCAGGTTTGCCCTTGTTTAAATTCAGACGCGCTATAAGAATATCTTTCGGAAATTTCTTGAGAAGCCACCCGGCTCTTGGTCCGTGTTTTTTATCTAAAACAGCGGTATAAAGAGCTTCAAAGCCGGTTTTTAAGTCAATTTGTTGAGTTTTCGCAAGCTGAAAAATCTCTGACTGGAGTTTCTCCGAATCCTCAGCTTGCTGCCAAGTTATAGCAAGCGTATTAAGAAAGGTCCACTGAGCTTGAGACAATGTTACCGTGTCTAGCGGTTTTTCGGATATCTGATACCGGTAGTCATCCGGCGCGTATTTACTTAACCAGACGAACGCATAGGTCAGTCGTTCTTTAATAATTTCATTCTCCGAATCAGTAAGCTCTGATCCTTTCATTTCCTTCATCCTGCCCCACATCTCGATATTCGGAAGCTGCGCTAAATTGGCAATGTCGCGAAAACGGGGCAAAAATATTCCTTTTTTTGCAGGGATATCGCCGACCTGAGATAAAACAAACGCTCGTGCCAACGATTCATCCGAATCTGTAATATATGCCTGCCAACAGCGGTCATATTCATCAAACAAATCAGGAATCGCCATCGTCCCCACCGGATCAAATTCAATCGCCTGCCTGTAATCGGTGCGCGTAAACAAAAACCGTCCGACGGAAGCAGGAAGTACTCCGGTCAGATCCCGCCCTTTGAGTCCTAATCCTTTGGACGATGACATTTTCTTGCCCCCGATTAGGAAAAATTCATATGGCAGATTATACGGATTTTCGATATGAAACACTTCCTTACAGAGTTCTTTGGCAATATCACGCGAGCCGCCGGCAGATGAATGATCTTTACCCGCTCCTTCGATCGTCACTCCCATCACTTTCCAATGCGCCGGCCAGTCCACTTTCCAAGGTAATTTACCGGGATGATGGGCCGGGTTCTTCGGATCGGTAAACGGACTCGTCTTTCCGGTAAATCCGCAGCCCTTTGCCCACGTAACCATTGATGGCTCACACGTATAGGTGACCATGACGCCGTCCCATGCATGCACGCGCGTCGTGCCGAGGCGTCCGCACTTTTCACATACCACTTGAAGCGGCAGCCAACCCTTATCGCGTTTTTTGCTGCCGCTTACGCGCTGATAAATGTCCTGAATTTGTGTCGCATGGTCCAATGCCTCTCGGATGACCTCATTAAATAATCCAGCGTGATACATATCCCACGAATATCGGAATTCCGCCCGGACTCCGAGATCGCGTAATACTTTCTGAAAATCACGGGTAAAATAATCTGCAAAACTTTTATATCCCTCTACCGGAGACGGGGCCATCCGGAGCGGAAAACCCAAATACGGACTGCTTTTTTCAACAAGTTCCGGCGGCAATCCGTCAATGGGATCAAAATCATTAAACATGTAGGTATATGTAGTTTTCTTGCCGGCGTCAATAAGCGACCGATAGACAATATCGTGGACAAGAGGCCCACGGAGCGATCCAATGTGCGCAAATCCTGACGGCGTGAACATATCATCCACCCAATAGGGCGTATGTGCACCCGATTCAATAATATCTTTTGCTATTTTATCTGACCAAAACATATATGCTCTTATTGTACAACGAATAATTGCTCACAACTATCAAATGGATGACTCGTTATACTAGTCTCCATTGATGGTTAGTAAATTCATCTCGATGACACGACTCATCAACTAACCATCAAAAACCCCGCTTGTGGCGGGGTAATTTCTTTATAATCTTTTTTTATTCTATGTTGAGAATTTTATATTGCACTTTCCCCGCCGGTGCTTCTACCTCAACTTTTTCGCCGACTTTTTTACCCATCAGGGCGCTCCCCAGGGGTGAAGAATGAGAAATCTTCTTTTCCTTCGGATCCGCTTCCCACTCGCCGACAAGCATGAACATTTCCTTCTTGCCGTTAATGGTTAACGTAACTTTGCAGCCGACATCCACCTGGCTTTTTGTGTGGTTGGTAACGATTTTGGCGCCATGGATGATCTCCTCAAGCTCAAGGATGCGTCCGTCAATGAATGACAAATCCTGCTTGGCTGCCGCGTATTCGCTGTTTTCCGATAAATCCCCAAGCTCTCGGGCATCTGCAAGGCGCTTCACGCCCTCGGGGCGCTTGACGTTTAAAAGGGTCTCCAGTTCAACCTTGAGGTCTGCTAAACCGGTCTTCGTAAGTACTATTCTGTTATTTGTATCCATATTTTTAGGCTAAAAAAATCCTCCCCATCAAACCTGTAAAGTTCATTAGGGAGCAGAAATTAGCTCAATTCAGCTTATTAAGGGTAGCAAACCCGCCTTGCCATGTCAAGAGGATATTGGTACAATTGAAGCTAAATGGGGCGAAATATCAATCCTTTTGCCTCAATTCCTAGCCCCCATCGTCTAGCGGCCTAGGACGACGCCTTCTCAAGGCGTAGATCTCCGGTTCGAATCCGGATGGGGGTACATAGTTGTAAAATCGGCACTTTTTAGGCCTTTTTCTAAAAGTGCCCAAAGAGGTTTATACTGTTGGGACGTGATGTTTCCATCTACCCATTGTGAGTTCGAAAGTACAGATTTCATTAAATCCGCTTTTACCTCCTCATCGCCCTCCACAAACATAGAATAGACCGACAGAGCGCGCTTCTTAAGGAGTTCTAATTGTTCGAAAGTGACTTTAGGGTCTACAGGCTTTTGAGACTTAATTTGTAGTTCGAGTTGTACCCTGTTTTCTGCAAGTTGTTTCCTCTTCTGATTGTATAAAGACTCATCAAGAGTGCCGGCAAGATAGAGATCAAGCAAGCGTTCAAGTTTTATGTCAATTTCTTTAAGTTGTAATTCAGACTGTTCTAAAGTTGAAGCCTTTCCTGTTTTCAAATCGTTCACATAGGTCTCATAGGCCAACACAGCAAAGTCGGCTTCTACGGCGGAAAAGGGTTTGAATACCTCCCGCAGTTTTTCTGTGACCTCTGCCTCCGGAAGATACCGACAGTGTTGAGTACAGGTGTGTTTGGCGTTGGTGCAATAGTAATATGCGTATTTTTGTTTTTTGAAATCAGCTGTAAGAGAACACCCGCAGACACCACATTTGAGGTATCCCCGATAGAGATAATCTCGCTTTTC
>CAYLQG010000013.1:0-20699 GCA_964385705.1 uncultured Gammaproteobacteria bacterium | reverse complement strand
ACACCACCAACACCCCTGCGGCGCCCACCTCATCAACCAAGGTTTGTTTGCCGTCGCCCAAAAACAGACAAACGACTAATAATAAAAAGAAAACAGACGGCAGGGGATTATGTACGACTAGCGTTTTAATCCGTTGGAACAGCTTCATATTCTCGATGACTCAATTGATCCTCACGCTTAGACCTCTGCAACAGCTCAAATCAGGCTATTAACAGAGACGCCGTAACGCGCTTACTTCCTTGTCCAAACTATACCATACGACGGGGCAGCCTACATCCTTGACATATCCGGCGGGTTCCTTGCCTTTGTGGACAACTTATCCACTATCAGAACGGGCATCCGTCCGAGGAAGAATACCCTCGCTATGCTATCTGTTTTGTTCATGATCTTCACTTATTGTGGAATGGCGTCTGCTCAAACGCGGACCCACGAGACAAAGAATATAAATTTCTAAACCTCAGAAGTCACCAATAACGTTATTCATGCCTCAAGCAAGATGCATCATGATCAACGAAGCATATATCGTACGGCGCCTTTAGTTTCGTAAAAACATTCTTTTGTCAACCGCGGATGATTCATATGCTTTCACGATAGTTAGAACTGTACGTTTCACCTCTGTCAGCGAAACGGCAGGCGGTTCATGTCTCGAAATTCTGTCAACGATATCATGTAGGGCGGCCACGTTTGCGTGAGACCACCAGTCATTTTCCGTTTCCGTAAAAATAACTTCGCCGTATTTTCGCAGTGAAAGCTCGATGTTTGTTTTTCCATTATCAATAAGATGAATCGACCCGTCGGATCCAAAGTAATGTTTTTCCCAACGGAATCCGTATGATGAATCCACTGCCGTACAAATGATATTTGCCGTAATATTGTTCCGAAATTCTATTGTCGCAACCGCAAAATCCTCTCCTTTAATAGGGAGGGGAGTAAAGTTCTTCTTCATCGTACCCAGCACGGAAACCGGGGCCCCGAATATCTCGCTTAGATAGTCAATCATATGGACGCCAACGTCCATGAGAACCCCGCCCCCGGCTTCCTTTTTGTTTCCGCGCCAAGAATCCGGATCAGTAAATGAATCCATAGCGTTAACGGTATACGTAGCTGATACAAGATACGGCTTTCCGATATCTCCCCGCAATATCATCTCAGTTGCCTTCTGATGCAGACGGGAAAAGCGGAAATATTGTTTGACGTACACGTGTTTATTAAACACCCGAGATATTTTAATAATTGCATCAATATCACCGGGTCTGGTCGCAAGCGGTTTTTCACATATTACGTCTTTACCAGCACGCATCACCTCACAGACAACTTTCGAATGAAGATAATGAGGAAGAAGAATGTCCACAATGTCCACTGCTGGATCAAGAAGTAATTTATGATAATCATCATATGACTGGACACGCGGTATCTCCCCAGCTCGTATACGGAGGAGTGCGGGATTGCTGTCGGCAATGGCAACAACCGAAGCTTTTCTATGTGTCTGAAAGGCCCGGAGATGAATCGGACTTATTACTCCTAATCCGATGATCCCCACCCCAAGCGTCGTTCCGCTTCTTTTGGGAATGAAAGGAAATACGATATTCATATATAAAAACGGATCACAGTATCAAACGCCTTTGCTACGCGGCGCATATCGCTTAATGTACAATACGGACTAAATTCCATACCTATATGTCTCTCAAAAAATCGTTCTGCATTTGGTAAACGTAGATGATTCATGCCGTACATTTTTTGAAACACTGAATAATGGTATAGGGGAGTCGGATAAAACTTCTTAAGCGGAACTCCTTCTTTCTGCATAGCATCAATAAATTGATCCCGCAAGCAGGGTAGCTTATCCAGATTAAGCAAGAACGACAAACGGAAATAAGACGGTTCCGTCCGGGCAAGAATTTTGTATGATTGTAGATAATCCGCTAAGGGTCTCAAAAGCTCCATGAGATATTCATAATTCTTTTTCCGTGCTGCGTTGAGAGAGGCAAGTTGCCTGAGAACCGACCGGGCAAGCGCTGCCTCCATCTCAGTCATAAAATATGTTCCTCCTAACGATACGACATCCGTTATCCCATTTTTTACTTCAATACCGGTATTGCGCGCAGCCAACATACGCTCATACAGCTCATTATTTGATGTCACGACAATGCCTCCCTGACCTGTAGGAATAGCTTTTTTGATATTAAACGAGAAACATCCGACGTCACCTATTGAGCCAACGCTCCCCCCGCGATGGCTTGCCCCGACAGCCTGCGCACAATCCTCTATAACAGACAGTCTGTATTTCCGGGCAATCTTCATAATTGCATCCATCCGAGCGACATTACCGAACATGTGTGCGACGATAATAGCCCTCGTCTTATTATTTATGAGACGCAAAATGCTTAAAGGGTCGATATTGAATGTGTCATCAATATCCGCAAACACGGGAGATGCCCCTGCCGCAAGCACTGACTGAGCGACTGCAACGAATGTGTATGCCGGCACGATGATTTCGTCCCCCCGTTTAAGACCCATCGACTGACAGGCAAGCATTAGTGCGCTGGTGCCGGAATTTGTTGCGATTGCATGAGTGGATCGGGTGAATTGAGCAAATTCACGTTCAAGATCTACGATGTGGTGTCCTCCTTCATGATGCAGATTTCCGGATATAACAATGCTGGCAATATCATCAGCATCTTTTTGAGTGTATCGGTAGGGGATCGTCTGCAGTGTAAAGGCTCGCTTTGAAAATTTATCACTAACCAAACCGGCATAGCTATCACCAAAAAACTTTAAAGATAATGACATGTGTTTTTTAATATCCATCTGTTTAGTGTGATTCAAAAGCTTTTCGGATCATACCGACGATATATGTTATGTTCCGTCTTGTTAATTTTGTGGAAGAGGGGAGATACAGTCCATCATGACACAATTTTTCCGAAACGGGATATCGTATATTTTTAAATAAATGCCGGTACGGAGGCTGGGCGTGAATCGGTATAAAAAACGATCTTGTTTCGATACCACGTGCGGCGAGATATGTTCGCAGCTGATATTTATCCATGCCGAATTTGCTTTTATCCACCAGTATTCCAAACATCCAATAGCTGTGCCGTGTCGAAGGCGCTTCATACGGAAGTGTAATTCCGGGAATGCCGGCAAGCAATTGAATATATAAATCCGCGTTCGCTCTTTTTATGGCTAAGAGTTTGGTAAATCGCTCAACCTGCGCCACGCCAACTGCCGCCTGAAGATTCGTCATACGGTATCCGAACCCTATCATTGTGTGCCAAAAATGCATATCTTGGGTAAACGCATTATTATGAAGTAGGGTAATACGCGTGGCGATCTCCTGATTATTTGTAACAACCATACCGCCTTCACCTGTCGTGATGATTTTGTTGGCATACAACGAAAACGCGCCCACATCACCGATCCCTCCAACGGACTTCCCCCGATACGTCGCACCGTGTGCTTCAGCTGCATCCTCCACAACCCACAAGTCGTGTTTACGGGCAACACGCATAATCGTATCCATATCGGCAGGAAGTCCGTACGTATGAACCGCAATAATGGCTTTTGTTCTGCTGGTCACATGCTTTTCAATACCTGATGCATTCATGTTCCAAGTCACAGGGTCTGCATCAATAAGGACTGGTATTGCTCCGCAATATGCGACTGCATTGATCGTTGCAATCATGGTGAATGTCGGGAGAATAACTTCATCACCAGGTCCGACACCCAGGGCGGCTAATGCTACATGGAGCGCCGACGTTCCGCTGTTTACGCTGATTGCAAATTTTGTTTTTGAAACTATTTGGGCAAATAGTTTTTCGAAACGCTTGACATAGTCACCGGTTGATGAAATCCACGAAGAAGAGATTGCACGCGTTACGTACCGTATTTCGCGACTGGATATATTCGGTTCAGCAACAGGAATACGCCTCCGTCTGGCAAGCCGCGGTTCCCATGTAAGGAAAAACTGCTTCATTGCATCAAGTTCCGAAGGTGATGTCTGATAAATCGGTGCTGCTGTTTTCATTTCTATCGCGACAATTCCCGGGCTGTTCGAATGTACGACACGACCATTGTAAAAAACTTTGACTTGCTTTGTCCATAACGGCGCGCAGAATAATACACCGGCACCTCCGTAATCCGAAGTCCACGCTGAAACGCTCGGTATACAAGTATTAAATGATATTCCCCATATCCCTTATAAATCGCGTTTGGATTAAGGCACTCAAGGGACGATCGACGGATCGCATAATATCCGCTCGTATTATCCCAGATCGGAAAGCCAAAGCAATAATGAAGAACGAGGTTAAACGCATAACTGGTCAAGTATCTCCACACATCCTTCATGCCTCCTCCACGAATAAATCGGGAAGCAACGACAAGATCTGCATTGGACAAACTCCGTATCATCGACGAAAGTAGTAGAGGATCATGATTAAAGTCTGCATCCATTCCGATAATGACGGAACCATGTACTTGTCTTATTCCGGTTAAAATGGATGCCCCCAATCCGGGATCTGAATGACGGATTATGCACCGGACGGGCTCTGTATTCCGGTATGTTTGTTTTACTAAATCGCCGGTGCGGTCAGGGCTACTATCATCAACTACGATTATTTCAAACGTTTTGTGAGTAGTACGCAACTCGCGCATTATTGCAGTAATAAGCGGAATAATATTTCCTTTTTCATTGTATGTCGGAACTATGACAGAAATATCGACTGCCTTCATAGACTGTTAGTATACGAATGTTTTTTGAAATGTCGCCAGTTCTGCGTAACCGAAATTAACCGGTTTGTTTATCTCTCTGTACTGCGGATTGTGCGTTAAGAAATATGACACGCAGTCTTTGTCGACGGCGGTAGTTGTAGGATACCAAGCACATATCAGGTAAACGAATGGGGTATTGGGCCGGTCAAGAATCTTGCGGTCTATGTCATTTCCCGGGGAAGCCAACGGCATCGTATAGCCTGCATAATCCCGTAAATAATACAAAAACGGGTAGAGAAAATAATTTGTATAAATATCAGGGTACCGATACGCTAAAACGGTCATATCGCTCCTTGGAATGTTGGCGCGGGCAGACTCACGGGCAATCGTAAACGCCACACCTGACGCAAGTGCTGCATCATGGCGTGGATACCGAATAAGATTCGACTGGATAGACCAGGTATTCGTAATAAGATAGACAATCATGACACAAAGAGCGCTCGCCGCAACAACCGGGTGTTTTGAAGCAAATGCCAACCGGAGCGCAAGTGTTAACAGGAGAAATAAGAACGGCAGAAATACATTTAACCCATATACCTCAAGATCATGTCGGAAAAAAAGAAGAGGCAATGATCCTAAAACCAGAGGCCATAACGGAATAAAATTAGTGACGGCACGGTAGTAGCGATTGCTTCTTTTGCGGAGATAGCTACCTAACCCGATGGTAAGAAAAACCCAAAGAGTAAAAACGCCTTCAAATATAACGATGACACCTGCGCGTATGTGAAAATCATCACGATATAAACCGAATAGATTATCGATAAATGCCCTTACATACCTGATGGAGAGTCGAACCGTTGCGATAAAACCCGCAGGAGGACCAAACGACTGTGAAGCCAAAGCGCCATATGTCGGAAATCCGTGTTTTAGCTCATATACCATAAACGGTCCAAAGAACGGAAGAGCGCATATCGTAAGACAACCTAACACGATGCCCAGCGAAACAGGGTAATTAGTTTTCGTTATGTGGCGTATGAACCGAGCGCCCATCACTATATAGTAAGGAAGTAACAGTATTGGAGAAACATAAATTGACAATGCAATAGCGTAGCAAACAACCGACAACACATAGAAAGCAAAAGAATGTCTTCTGTACGCCTTTAGGAGCAGCAATAAAGAAGCGGAAAGAAACAGCGTAAGTGTATGAGGCGCCCAGATCTGTCTGCTTTCAACAACCATGATATAAGATGCGGCAAATAAAAATGCCATGATGATCCCTGCGATATCATCCATTAACAACACGGCAACCGATACCATACACATCATCACGGCGAGATTCATGAGCGCAAATGCAAATGTGACTGCTTCTGGAGTCCGGAGAACTGAGTAAAATCCCGCAAGTATGTAGTAATATGTCGGAGGTGTTTGGAAATTATTCACTGACAAAAACGGGCCAACTGGCGGCCGCCAGTTATTTTCAACAATGCCGCGCGCGATATACAGATCACCCGCCTGATCACCGCGAAATGCTACCGTATCGTAAAAGGAATACAATCTTGCGTACAGCGCAATACCAAAGGTTACCGAAAATCCAATAATAATTATTATCTTTCGAACATTCATACGGGCCAATCTGACATATCGTATAATACGCTCTATGAATACTGACGCACAACAGTATGTAGATCTCTTATGGAGCATGACAGAAAAAGAACTTCGCGTCCGGTACAAATATACATTTTTCGGATTTTTGTGGATTGTCGTTAACCCACTTTTACAAATGCTCCTTATTGGATTTCTTCTGAGTCTGTTTATAAAACAATCATCTGAACAGTATTATTTTCATTTATATACGAGTCTTCTCGTGTGGAATTTTTTCTCTCTTTCTCTCATCAAGGCTACTCCGAGTATCGTCGCCGAAAGATATCTTATAAAAAAATCGATGTTCCCTCGGTCAGTTATTCCGCTGTCCATCGTATTTTCAAATGTCATTCATCTGCTCCTTGGCATAGGGCTGTTTGGTATTATCATGATGATATTAAAAATGACTCCGGCCGGATCGCTTCTCTATATCTCGATTGGTCTCTGCTTGTTAATTGTTTTTACCTCAGGGCTCTGCCTTTTGACGTCGGCATTAAATGTTCGGTTCCGCGATATTAAATTTATAATCGAAGCACTCTTAGTGTTATGGTTTTATGCAACGCCAGTCATTTATACATTTTCCCTCATCCCGCAAAAATATATCTGGGTGTGGAGACTTAATCCTATGACCTCGGTCATGCAGCTGTTTCAATACGGTTTCATTAATGCTCCTCCTCCTGGTCCCGCCATGCTGAGTATTAACCTCGTCATCATTGTCGTGGTCGCAATTGCCGGCGTTCGCGTATTCCGGTCAGAGAGTAGTAATTTTGACGACTGGGTATAGTTTATGAATAGCGCAATCAAACTTATCCATATTTCAAAAGAATATATACTTCACCATGAAAAACCAACGCTGGTCGAACGGTTTGTTTCCGGAAAAGAAGAAAAATTTATTGCACTGAGTCACATCAATCTAACGATACCGAAAGGGGAGAGGGTGGGTATCGTCGGAGCAAACGGGTCGGGAAAAACAACACTACTGAAAGTTATAACGGGCATAACGAAGCCTACGACAGGAATTCGTAAAACGTCCGGACGATTAATTTCACTCATTGACCTTGATGCCGGATTCCAGGAGGATCTTACCGGTGAACAAAATATTTATCTAAATGGCATGCTCCTCGGCATGAAAAAAAATGAAATACACCGGCGGATGGAGTCTATTATTGAATATGCTGATATTAAACAATTTATTGATGCACCGCTGTACACCTATTCTCAGGGAATGAAGCTTCGGCTCGGAGTTTCCATAGCCATCAACACGGATCCCGATATTCTTATCTTTGATGAGGGGTTGGGGGTGGGGGATAAGCAGTTTAATGAGCGGCTTATGCACACTCTGAAAACTTCTTTCAAAGATAAAACCATTATTATCGCCACACATGATTTAGGACTTATTAAATATCAATGCGACCGGGTTCTTGTCATGGAACACGGAAAAATACTTCACGACGGCGGACCACAAACGCTCAAAATGTATGCAACATAAACCGAGTGACTCTCATACACCTACGATTATCTATATTGTTCCCGGATGCCCTCCGTCAAGTGCCGCGTATATAAATACAGTGAGGAGATATAACCTCATGGAAAAACTCGGGTATCATGTGGTGCTCGTTCGACACGAAGATCTCCGGTACTTTAACAATGTTTTATCGATAATAAAACTCCGAAGCAATATCAAAGCGATTGTTATACGTGCGGACGGCGGATGTGACGTCGATAAATATACGCTCGTTAAATTACTGTTGCCCGCCGTGCCGCTTATCTGGGAAATACACGGTTTTGCAGAAGAACAGTTAACCGTTGAAAAAAATCTATATGGAAAATGGTTTGTTTTAAAAAACAACACGAAGCGTTGGCTTCTGTCCCATCTCGTTGATTGTTGTCTGTTTGTGTCTGAAGAACTCCGTTCGTTTGCCCGAGAGAAAATTATGATTCGCCGATCCGTCATTATTCCGAATTTTCTTTCAGACACACACGGTGGTGGGCGCGAGAAACATCACAACAGCGTCATAGATCACCTGTTACAAAAATATTTTACTGTGTTGTGGGGCGGAGACGCCCGGATGCCGTGGCAGGCGGTCGACACAATATATTCGGCAGCGACTCGGATATATAAGCTCGACAAACGTATCGTGTTTCTGGTTGTTGGATCAAACAGTTGGTCTTCTCCTGACAATATCCCAAATATACTCTTTATCAACCCAATGCCCCATGACGATTTTATGCACCTGGTATCCAAAGCCGGTGTGTGTCTCGGTATCTATCATGAATCCCCATATTTTCCGTTCTATTTTTATCCAATGAAAATTCTCGATTACATGTCAGCTGGCAAACCCGTTATTGCAACGGACCTATCTCCGATTGCCAGATTAATCCAGGATAAGGTTAGTGGATTTCTCACGACAAATGATGTTGACGATATAACAAAAAAGATACTGCTTATTAAACAAAACGGCTTGTTGTCGCATCGCCTTTCCTATGAAGCAAAGAGGGTGGTTCAACGGACATATTCAGAGAAAACCGCAAAATTATTGTATGCACGATTATTCCATTCGTGTGGCGTATATATATAGACCTTCATATTTCATTTTTTGTGACAAATAATGAGGAGACGCGCGGATTCTTTAGACCACGGACGCCTGTCGTAATCTCCATATTCTTCATCAAGAATAAATCCGTGTCTACTTAAAAGCGACTCAAGGTCTTGTTTTGAATACATATACTCCACTCTCTGCGTAACTATTCGTTTGTGATTTCCGCTACTTGTTATATCCCAGACAAACAACTGATGGTGCAGTCTGGTTTTAGAAAACTTTTGGGAATATACCTGACGCAGAATCGTTGTCCGTTCTTGAGGAAATTGCTTGAATCCCTGAATGCCAAAATGCTGTTTATCTATTTTTCCATCAGCGGTATTAATTACATCAAGAATGAAGTGGCCGCCCGGTAACAGATTCGATCTAACCGAGTGCATAAATGATGATTGTTCCATTCTTGAAACCGCAGGAAGACCCCACGGACTCATTATCATCTTGAATCGCTTATCGGGTATTTGAAACCTACATGCGTCACCGAGAATCAGCGTCATATTCTTCTGAACTGATCCCTCAGCCAGGGAGCGTTTGCGATTTGCCTCATTGAGCATGGAGGCGGAAATATCCAACCCTGTAATTTGATTACCGGCTTCCGCGATCGGCAGCATCAGTCGTCCCGTTCCGCACGCAAGTTCAAGCACGGGAGAACCAAATTGCGTTGCTATTGATATCCAAAAGGGGATATCTTTGGTTCTATCACCAAAATATAAATCATAATATGGGGCGATGCTTTGCCATTCAACGAAATTAATTTGTATCGTCATGAGGTCCTCCCTGCACAATGGCCATGTGTATTCATCTTTATATAAACATCTCGTTAGTCTTTCAATAATAAACAGTTAATTGTACTATGGAACCAACCTGTTTCACGCTTGTTTGCTATGAATCCCTTATCAAAGAAATACCTCAAGATTTTTGTCGTAATAAGTATACTCCTCGTCTGCTTGTTTCTTCGTGTTTACCGCATAAGCGACCTCACGACGTGGGAAGGAGATCAGGGGAGCGACCTTCTCGTGGCCCAACATATTTTACACGGACATTTGCATATGCTTGTTGGGCCGCCGCTTAACGTTACAAATTTTTATACGCCGCCGACATATTACTATCTCCTCGCGCTGTTTCTTCTCATAGTAAAGACACCGCTTAACGTAGCATTATTATTTACCGGGCTTAATGTTGCCGCGGGGGTTTTTATATTCCTGTTAATTGAAGGACTCTTTGATTTTGCAACCGGCCTCTTTTCTCTGGTGCTATTTTCTATTTCTTCGATCATGATTATAAATGCCCGATCAGTATATCAACCGTATCCCGTCATTTTGTTTATAGCAGCTTCCTGGTATTTTTTGTGGGACGCCTACCGCAAAAATAACCTGAAGATTTTGGTTTTATCCAATTCATTATTCATTGTCGGAGCATCTATCTATCCAGCACCCTGGTTGCTTCTGCCGTATTTTGCCGTAAAGAGCATGCAGCTTCTGAGGAGAGAGTCACGTAATACAAAAAATTGGCTTGTCGTTGTTTTTGCAGACGCGGTTGTCGGGCTAATCATCTATCTTCCACAAATTATTTTTGAAGTCTCCCATAAATACCCGATGACCAGAGTACTTTTCCGTTCTGTATTTGGAATTCCGCACGGTCTTTCGTTTATATCTAATTACGGAGTCTATTCTGAACAGATTATCCTTCAATTTTTTAATTTGGACAGTGCCCTCTCACCACATCAGACTCCGTTTGTGACAATTGCATTGATGTCGCTTTTCATTCTTATGGTCATATTATCCTACCGAGCCATCCGTTCATTGCCACCGTCTTTACGGCGTAAGCATCAAACTATTTGGTCGTTTATCAATCCACTATTGCTTTGTGTCTGTATTGTCCCGGTTATCTGTTATTGGGAGAACGCTTTCCACAGGCTAAATATTTATTATCCGTTGCTCCTTATAATTTTTGTTGCGTGCGTTAACATTGCGCACATAAACCATTCGCAATTATTGCGGTATGTTGTCATATTCCTTTTGTGTGTTTATTGTTTTGGCGCTTTGGCATCGTATTACACTGTGCTCACAAGTAATACAGTTAGCGAATATACAGAAACAGAGGTGCTTTCAAATGCAATACTACGTGATGCAAAACGAAGAAAACTACATAATTCTTTTGAAATATTCTATTACACCCCCTACGGGTATGGCGATTACAACGCACCCGCAATATTTTATTTTCTGGAACAGAACTCATCCTATCATCCGCAATTTTTATCTCCGTATTGGGCAGATACATCAACGGTAAATATCGCAACGACGGCCGGAGCGTATCTTGTTTGCCGGTACTATGAGAATGTCCGGGACATGTTATCCCGATGCCGGGATATGTTTATTCAGTGGAATCCAAAGTATCGCGTTACCGAAGAGCAAATATTTCCACTGGAACAACTATTTATTTTGACAAAAAACGGGTAATTAATTACTGCAACTTGACTAAGTAAAAATCCACATACAATGACTTACGTTCAACTTTTAATACCGCATTATGATATCCTGAAAATCTGCCTTACACACTAACACACGCCCGCAAATATTTGTGCTAACCGCCTGTGGGATTTATCATTGCATCACACACATCATGCACCAGGAACATAATACAATACGTAAACCTATATTTATTCTGGGCTCAGCCCGATCGGGCACATCTATTTTATATCAACTTTTATCTTCGCACCCAGACCTCTGTTGGTTTTCAAATATAACCAATCTAAATCCGGAGCATTCTCGGCTTGCAGCGCTTAACAGATTCACGAATATACCTATTATGAAATCTTTCATATATCCGTCGGAGGGGGAGCGTATATATACGTATTGTGGTTTTCTGGATGATAGAAAAACCACGTTTAATACAATGGCCACAACAACATCAGACAAATTTAACGAAATACTACGACGTCACCTCGAAGCCTCTGGGAAACCCCGGTTCATTAATAAGCGCACCGCCAACACCCAACGCCTTGATTGCCTTATTCATATGTTTCCTGATGCATACTTTATCCATATCATCCGTGACGGCAGAGCCGTAGTCAATTCATTATTACGCGTCAATTGGTGGGAAAACACGCCGTTATGGTGGAGGTCAAATCTAACGCCTTCGCTCTGGCAACAAAACGGCAATGCCCCTGAAAAATTGTGCGCTCTTCACTGGAAGCGCAATATAGAGGAGATTCGACATTTTAAATCTCAGCTTTCCCGCCGGTATGTTGAAATCCGGTACGAAAATTTTGTGCATGACCCCAGAGAAACAATACAAAATCTAATGAATTTTTGCCAATTATATCCATCGATTAAATATATTTCATCGCTTCCCGAATCACTGCCGAATATGAACAATAAATGGAAAGAAAAATTATCATCAAAACAAAAGAAAACAATATCCCAAACAATAGACGACTATTTGCACAAACTCAAGTATTGACGAAAATGAAAAAATATACCCAGGCCGCACTTTTCATAATTCTTATCTTGTATGTCGGCTATATGTATCGGTATGCCGCCGATTTTAAACAATCCATTGTCGTGTCATTTGCCGTCACGGGGCTGCTGTATGTTGTTACGAAAAACGCATTCTTTTCTTTATTCTGCGTCTTATTAACATCGCTCCAATTTACTTCTCCGGCGAAAGAATCTTCTTTTGTCTACGCGTATCCACAGGAATATAGATATCCAATGATTCCAGGAGGGATAATTAACCGTATTTATTTTACGGTATCTGATATATGGGGACTGTGGATAATCCTGTATTTTATTAATAGAATCATACACAGTATTATCCGGTCAGGTCGTGAAAAAAGTCTTACAATTATTGGCTTGTTTAAAACCCCTCTTTATTGTGCAATTTTGGGTTCATGGATTGTCTATGTCGGTTTATCGTTCTGGGGCTCACTACAAAACTCGCTCTACCAAGCGTATTCCGTAAACTATGTAATGCATGAGATAAATATCATCATACTGTTTATCTGTACCCTCTACCTTCTGCTTAAAGAAAAGACGATGTTAAAATTTTTTTACATTCCGCTTGCCGTCATAACGGGTTTTCAGATTATAATCGGATTCTTGCAAATGGGCACACTAGGAACGAGTCTCGGTTTTCTTCAACAACCAATTACCGCCGACACAGAACAAAACTCTCTTATTTTTCGGATACGCGGACTCACCGACGGGTTCGTCGATCCAAACGCATACGCGTACATGCTGTCCGTTCTCCTTATACTTCTATTCCCCTTTATACGGAAAACAAAACTTAACGGTGTGTTCGTATTCATCGTGTTACTCGGTGCACTTAATATTATATTTTCTCAAAGTAGAGCAGTTTGGCTCGGGATGGGGGCGGCGGGTATTTTCTTATATGCCATGGATAAACAACAGGCAAAAACTTTCATTATGAAACATGTCGCTCATATCCGAACATATCAGGTTGTTATATTTATTATCGTCGCAAGTATTGTTATTGTCCCGAGGATAGCATCATCAATCATATATTTCCCGGACACTGGCGGTATTTTACGTCAGCGAATGATACAAGACGGCTGGAAAATGCTCCGGGTTTCACCATGGTTTGGCTTTGGCGCAGGGATGAGCGTCAGAGCGCTCCTCAATAATCTCCAAAATGGATATATCAATACGTTTCCGTATCCGGTTCATTTCGCATATCTGCAAATCGCAATGGAATCAGGCGTCCCGGCGGCAATCGTATTTTTTCTTCCGTATATTTTTATAATCCGTGCATTCGTCTTAGCTTTTCATACGCGAAATAGGCGATCTGTCGAGATGGTAAGCAGCGTATCGTGTATTTTAGTTACGCTCATATATTTCTGTTTTCAACCCGCCCCTAATGCGTTTGAACTGAGTATATCTGGTATAATCGTTGCGGTCGGCGCAGTATCAATCACACGGAAGCAAAGCTCACAAAATTATGACACACATTAGAAACGACATAAACCGTTGGTTCAGAAAACTTCATCCGATTGACGTTGCGTTCATCGCCGCGGGAATCATTTTTTTGGGGGTATTTTATATTGCCTTTCGCCGGGATGTTGCATCAATTGCAATCCGCGTGATGGTGATAAACGATAATATCGCCTACTCGGACGCCGCGCCGAACAACTTATCTATACCGGCGCTTATCGCGGGTGATGTCGAAAGAGATGAATTGGGCCGGGTCGATTCAACAATAACAAATGTCGAATCATACAGGATGACGCCGGATCAGCGAGTCACATATCTCGATATCAATACAAAGGCCACGTATGATCCCAGGAAAGGGACCTATTCAATCCATGGGGAGGATATCCTTTTCGGTCAAACCCTTACGTTTTCCTTCTCACACACCTATTTTAAGGGGGTTGTCGTCAGCTTGCCGGGTTTACAAAAACCATTTGATATCAAATCTAAATATACAATCGTGAAAGCAAGAAACTTAAACGGCGGGAACCAACAATACAGCATCTCGGGCGTACCAGATTATATTGCGTCAGCTGTTCAACCCGGCGACCAAGTTGTTGACGGCAGAGGGAATGTGCTTGCGAAAATACTCGATGTCAGTATCGTCCCTGCAAAAAGAATAACTGAAACAAGCGACGGCCAAGCGCTTGCAGTAAATGATCCGGAGTTTAAAGATGTAAATTACACGATAGAACTTGCCACACAAAAGCTTAATGGCGAGACGTATATGTATGATTATAATCCGGTGCAAGTTGGGGAAACGGTGCCTTTATTTACAAAAAACATAACCGTCTGGCCAACAATAACGGAAATCGTTCAATAATTTTTTTTCGCGTATTTTTGAAACGTTTCGGTTAATTGATTTGAAATAGCGACCGCTTCATATTTTTCAATAATAGTTTTTCGGGCCAAATCGCGTATCGCCCGACTCACCTGAGGTGATAACCCGATAACCCTCTCTATCATTTGTACCAATGAACCCGAATCGCTGTTTTTCAGCAAAAGTCCGTTTTTTCCGTCCTGAATAACTTCCCGAATTCCTCCGAAATCCGGCGTGATAACTATTAATTTCATCGCCATTGCTTCTTTTACCACGTTCGGCTGCATGTCGCGGTCTCCCTGCGCATCAACAACGGAGGGGAGCACAAAAACATCGGCGTTATCGAGTAGACGGATTAAACGAGGCGTATGAGCAATTGGCCCCAACAAGGTGACAATCTTTTCTAAATGCAGTGACCGTATTAACCGGGCTAACTCGTGAGCCTTTGATCCGTATCCGATGATTTGGCAGTTGACGCGGATTCCTTTCTTTTTCAGCGTATAGATGGCATAGATAAGCCGATCAAATCCCTTCATCTCTTCAATTCTCGCAATACTGATAATACGGAGTGTCCGCGTGGTTTTGTATTCTGAAGATTTTCGTTTTGGCCGAAAAAAAGACGTATCTACGCCGGTGGAAGAGACAATATACATTTTTTTTAATTTCAATGGCGCCGCGTCAATATAATTCGCCGCAAATTCTTTTGAATAGTGCGATTGAAATACAGAAAAATCAGTCAAATCAATTTTTTCACGAAGATACCGTCTATCCGCAAATAAACCATGCGTGTGAAAAATAATGCCCGTCGGAAGCCCGCTTAACAATCCGCAGAATAATCCGATAATAGAAATCCCTTCTGCATCGTGGATAAACAGAATCGATACATTGTCCCGCTTCAGTGATTTAACAAGAAGCGTTGCGTGGATAAAATATCTGAGATTGGAAACTGACGGGATGGAAAAGAACGCCCGAACGGCTTTTACATATCCGACGGGAGATCTGGATAATAGCTCCCACTGAGATCTGCAGAGAAGAAGAGGATGGGCGAGTAGTTTCCCCAAATACTTTATATGGAATTTCGCGAATCGAAGCTCTCTAACCCTTGGTTGCACCGGACGGGTTACTCCTGGTTGTTCATAATATATGGTGCCCCCAATGCCGCGTAATTGCAGATAATACAATTCGTTGATAACAAACGTTTCGTTCAATGCGGGGAATTCAGATAGAAAATATGCGACGTTCATATTATCTTTCTTTATGGCTTAAAAGGGCTTGTTGTATATAGGCGTCTATCCGTTTATGAAAGTTAACTTCACTATACTTTTTCGCGAATTGGCGTATTGCACCCGGGTTAAACTTTTCGGGATCAAACGTTTTAAGCACCGACATGAGGGAGGCAGAGGAGTGTTCAAAATAAAAAATGCCTGTTCGTTTATTGATCACTGTTTCCTTCAGACCTCCTCCGTAATAGGCTATCACTGGAATGCCATGCGCCATCGCCTCAACCGGCGTAATTCCGAAATCCTCATTTCCCGCCGTGCATATCAAAGCGATTGCGTGTCTGTATAATATCGCCTGTTGCGCGTCGTCCTGGAACCCTAAAAACTCAATCGTAGGACCCGCGATACGATGGAGATGCTGTTCGTATTGAGCATCTATGGACGATCCCGCTATTTTAAGCGGTACTTGTAATAAATTACACGCCTGTATCGCAATTTCTATTCCTTTTGATGCATCAATCCGGGAAATTATGACATAGTAACGGCCGACTCCAGTGCGCGAGTGCTCCGTCGGCACAACGACGGGAGGATAAATAACTTCTGATGATATGCCGCAAATACTCCGCAGGGTTTCTTGAATGTGTTTTGAACAAACGGCCACGTTTCCATACTGACCTAGACTTCTCCTATATGCATGAGCGAGGAGAGGGGAGAGGGGGAGGAGCATCTGAATCTGTGTTTTTGGGCCAATGTGAAATAAGTTTTTGGGCGGCCCATGTATATATTGTATATGCACAGGGTGCTTGACCTCGATTGTATTGGCCAACAAATACGCGGAGCTTGATATCACGACGTCATATTGCTCCAGATCAAGTCGTTTCCATACAAAGGGAGCCGCAAACTGAAATAGATAGGCGCGCTGTATGAAAGGAATTTTTTGAAACGGAGAACAAAATAAATTGGTTTTTGACAAAAAAGGAAAATGGGCGCGCACCATTGCATCGTCTTTATAAGAAGTATAGACATGCGCAGTCGGATACAACCGAAGAAGTGATTGTAACACGCGCTCGGCTCCGCCAAATTCAACCAACACGTCATGGATGATCGCTATTTTCATGTGTCCCGGTCTCTCATGGCACGCTCAATATAATGCTTCATCTCACGTTCAAATCGCGGGCGGGCGAATCGTTTTGCATAATTATAGAGAGATGCAGGAGCAAATTGCTCAGGTTTCAGTGCACGCATAGCATGCACAAGCGCTTCTTCATTATATGAATAGAAAAACAACCCTGTTTTTCCGTCCCTAAGCGTCTCCTTCGCCCCCCCACCGTAATACGCAATGACGGGAACCCCGCGGGAAACAGCCTCAAGAGGAGCAATGCCGAAATCTTCCGTTTCCGGCGTAAACAAAAAGGCTATCGCATTCTCATATAAGCGATAAATGTCCTTATCAGACAGGCGCCCCATAAATTCAATCGTGGGCCCCGCTAGACCGCGGAGACGCTGGATATATCTCGCGTCGCTTCCTGATCCGACGATTTTAACATGAGCGCCGATTCTGTTGCAGGCTCTGACTATTAATTCAAGACCCTTTGTGTCATCAAGCCGGGAAACTGTAATGTAATAATCTTCTGGCTTATGCGAAACCGGGCGGGATGGAGTAACCACGGGAGGATATATAATTTGAGATTGTACGCCGCAAATGTTCTTCATTGTTTTTTGTATGTGTTTAGAATTTACAACGATGTGTTCATAACGGCGGAGACTTTTTATATACGACGCGGACAATATAGGCGTAAGAGGAAGTAATCGTTGAATTTTCGTTTTCGGGACCAGGCCGAATAAATTCTTCGGAGGACAATGGATGTATTGAATGTGTATGGGGCGTGAAACATTCACGGTATTCGATAACCAGAATGCTGAACTAGATATCACGACGTCGTATGATTCCAGTTGAAGCCGGCCCCAAATTAATGGCGCGAAAAACTGAAAAAGATAGCCGTATTTGCCCAACCGTAGCGTCTGAATGGGGGAGCAAAAGAGGTTATTCTTCGTTAATGAAGGAAAAAACTCTTTAACCATCGCCGCATCTTCGTAAGCGGTATAGACGTGTGCGTCCGGATACAGCCGGAGGAGGGACTGCAATACCCGCTCTGCTCCGCCGTACTCGACCAAGACGTCATGTATAATGGCAACGCGCATAATTAGTGCGGATTTATGCTCCAATACCAATAATAAAGCCAGCCGAATTTATAAAATGCAGGGTATATGCCCAATATCAGGATAAAGAGACAACGCTTTAAAACAGACGGCAACGTGGATAACGACTGTTTTATGAGCCGCATTTTGACCTCCATCGATACATCCCGGGGCGTCGCGCGAACGTTGATATGTTTTTTGTCCGACAAATAATGGTTGCTGAACCCTATGTATATGTTTCTGAATGCAAGGGGAAAAAATGACGTTCTCGGCTTATACATGGCGACAATCGTGTCATCGTAAAGCATGTTGCGTTTGTCCCTGTAGAGCTGCGTCCCGATATCAATATCATCATCATTAAATATGCTCGGAGCCTTCATGTCAAAATATACACCGTCAAATATGTTTTTACGGAAACACACGATGTCAAAATGTAATACCATGCCGCCGGAAAAACGCCGGGACGGGGGGCTGCCATAAAAATGCTCTTTTATCCAGATGGTATGAAAATAATGCTGTACCTGGGCATATGGATTAAACGGATAACTGTTGAGGATGTCTCCCATAACGAGATCGACGCGATGGTTTTTCACAAAATGGGCGAGAAATCGTTCCGTCGTGTTGGCTGGAATAATACAATCGTCGTCGACAAACATAATGAGATCTCCGCCTGCGGCGCGCACCGCCCTATCCCTTGCCTGGGGGATAGTCAATTTGTCTCGTATGTAAACCCACTGTATAGATCTCGGAACTTTCGGCATCCTCTCCCGCGCTGTCGACGAATCGATAATGACAATTTCGTCCGGCAACCGCTGTTGGAAAAGGATGCTCTCAAGACACAATCTGAATAATTCGGGTCTATCTTTTGTGATGATGCAAATACTTAGCTTCATATGGTCGATCTGTATCAGGATGCATTATAACGACAGGTTATCTGATTCTATGAAAAAAACTTACGCGTTTAATTGTCTTGCCACCTCTTTTATCGTGTCGGACGCCACATAAAACTTGTGTTTCCGTATTTCGTCTTTTGCAGTACATACGATCCAACAGTCATTACAGTTGTGCGCAAAGGGAATACGCATATTTCTTGCCTTGGAATTCCATATTTCATCAAACGACTGGGTCCTGAGATTCCCGATGGGCCACATTTTCAGATGACACATAAACACGCTGCCAAATGGGTCCATATAAAAAAAGTTTTCGCCGGCTCCGCAGGGAAGCGCCCGATGATGCGTCATCATGTAATAGTATGACTGCTTATTAAACCAAGCCTTTGCCCAGTCCCTCGGATTTATGGATTGCAATTGGCTTACAAACAGCTGCTCAAACAACTGCTTAACCTCGCTAGGCTCAGGCCGAAGATGTTCTTTTTTTGTGCCGAAATAGACCGGGGAGTCGTGCACGACGTTTAACGAAAATTGGATGTTCTGTAGCTTGCTGTACTTATATACTTGCTCCATCTCGTGTTTGTTTTGTTTCATAAGCGTATATATTATCCCGATATCTTTAACACGCTTACGCTTCAACAGGTCGATTGTATGCGTAACCTTTTGGAACGCCTGAGGGATTCTGCGTATCTTTTCATGCATCTCCGGCCCTCCGTCAAGCGACAAACGAAACGCGATATTAGGGTCAGCATCAACGATGTCATCGATTTGCTTTTCTATACTGTGATGTAAAAAACCATTTGTAGTAATTAGGATGCGTGCCCTTGGACACGAGTCTTTGACGACCCGCACGACTGAAGCCATGTCGGGTCGGAGAAATGGTTCCCCGCCGGTCAGATCAACCATGGTGAGGGAAGGCGGAAGTTTTTTGTATACATCAGGAGTTAAAAAATCTATGCCTCGGTGTTTCCAAATGTCACACATAACGCACCGCGCATTACAAAGAAGTGTCACAGCTAAAAATGCGCTAGTTGGGTATTTTTCATTCATGTGTTTTATGGATCAATAAATAACAAATTATTATAAATTATTAAAATATAATTTTACCAGTTCCCTTTTGAGAAACTTGGTCGCGTCAAATCATGTAAATACGCAATTAACCTCGGCGAAGGATCGCGGTTGATTGGAGAATATTTGCGTCTTTGTCGGGCCCTGAGTATGGCGACACAATCAGTCGCAGGAGATATAACCCCGCGTTTTTTTAGCATGTCACAGTAAAATAGTTGGTGGTCGTTTACATGTTCGCCGAACTGTTTTTCTCTGGGCAACACAAACGGAGTTTTTCCTGCTGCAATAACTTGATATATTGTAGCCGGTCCGCCATGACAAATTACGACGCGGGCTTTTTTTATATATCGCTGCATGAGCGAAAAGGCGAGATACCGATAAAGAAAAATGTTCTTGCCGGATAATGGGGAGTGTGTGTCGCCGCGCTGGAAAATTATTGTTTCGTTGTGTTTTCGAACCAGCGCAAGTCGGTCAACAAGATCTGCCATACGACGGAAAGGAAGCGGGGTGGTGCCGACGGTAATAAATATCATAAAGTAGCGCCCATATACTTCCCGCCCCTGTAAAAT
>CAYLQG010000012.1:0-20806 GCA_964385705.1 uncultured Gammaproteobacteria bacterium | reverse complement strand
AAGGTATCCCTAGCCGAAGCTGGGGATGGATCACCTCCTTTCTATTTAAAAAATCGGTGTCATTAAGAAAATACATACCGCAAGGTACAAGGTTTTCAAGATGGTGCTGATATACGCGTTTCGAGAGAGACGCATTATAAAACAATCGCTTATCAGATCCCGAGCCGTAGTGTATACGGCGAGGTAGCGATTCTCTCAAATCGGTTTTTCTATCACCATTGATTTGTCAAATCATTTAATCCCTCATTCGTGGGGGATTTTTTGTGTCTATTTTCCACTTTTTCCCGTGTGCTATACTCTTTGTAATCCGGTATGAAATTCTGGCTGTTATTTTTGTTTGGTATAGTGCTATTTGTCTTAGGCGGCGTGTCGGGATATTTATTTTCACAATCACGAGCGGGAAAACCTCTCCTCCCGACCTCAAAAGAAGTCCGCCAGGGAGGCTATCGCTTCATTAATCCGCTTTTAGAGTGCGAGAACGCAGAGGAATTAGGCACGTCGCTTGTTTCCGTCAAAAAGATAATCGGTGATGTCGTAACTTCCCACCTTAATGCGGGTGATGCAACGATTGCATCCGTATATTTCCGTGATCTTAATAACGGGCCGTGGTTCGGGATCAATATTTCGGCGCCGTTTTCTCCCGCAAGTCTTCTCAAATTACCCTTACTCATGTCGTATTTACAGCAAGGCGAAACAGACTCCACATTTTTTCAAAAGGAGGTAATATTTAAGACGGATCAGGACTATGATGCAAATCGAACGATTGCCGAAGGGCCGCCGTTGATTCAGGGAAAAAAATATACTATAGAGGAATTATTGTCGTATATGATTGAGTATTCCAGCAATAATGCGGCATACTTTCTATTTAACTATTTACCGAAGGGCCAGATTGACCAGGTGTATAAAGATTTAGACCTCCCCGTGCTAAGCGGAACTGTCGACTCGTATACGATGACCGTGAAAGATTATGCATCATTTCTTCGGATTCTGTATAACGCATCGTATTTATCACGCCAATCATCGGAAAAAGCATTGGAGTTACTTTCCAAATCAACGTATGTGGACGGATTGGTGGCGGGAGTTCCCAAAAATGTTATGGTGGCGCATAAGTTCGGGGAACGCGTATTTGGCGACAACAATGAAAAACGGGAACTTCATGATTGTGGAGTCATTTATTATCCCGCTCACCCATATCTTCTGTGTGTGATGACCCAGGGGAGTGACACAACAAAACTTACCAAAACCATCGCTGATATCTCTTCACACATCTATTCGGAGGTTGTGAAATTGGTGGTTGAGTAGGTATCCTAAAAATGTCTTTCTTTACAAACAGCGCCTAAAATCGGTATGATAGGGGTTATGGGCGCCAACAATTTACGCATCCCCGGACCGACACCGCTTCCCCCTGAGGTTATAAAGGCGCTTACGAACCCCATGATTTCCCATCGCGGCGCCGAATATGACACCCTTCAACGCGAGACGGTCGAAATGGCAAAAACATTTTTCCAGACAACAAACGATTTGTTCTTATTCACCTCCTCAGGGACAGGGATGATGGAAGCAGCAGTTGTTAATACGTTATCACCGGGTGACAGGGTGCTTGCGGTGACGATCGGATTATTCGGCGACCGGTTCGTGAATGTCGCGAGTGCCATGGGCGCGGATGTTACTGTTCTAAAATTTCCCATGGGTCAGGCGGCGGACCCCGAAAAAGTTGCAGCTGCATATAAAGAATTAAATGGCTGTAAGGCAGTGATCATCACCCATAATGAAACATCGACGGCGATCACCAATGATGTGCGGGCGATCACGAAAGCCGTTCGTATTCACGGCGACCCGCTCTTTCTTGTCGATACGGTTTCTAGCATGGGGAATGTCAACATACCTGTTGACGACTTACAGCTTGATGTCGTCTTCACGTCATCACAAAAAGCCTGGATGACGCCGCCGGGATTAGCTCTTGTGAGCGTGAGCAGCAAAGCATGGAAGGCAAGTAAGACCGCCCGCTGCCCCAGATATTATTTTGATTTTGCTCACATGAAAAAGTATGCAGACCGGGACGAGACTCCCGAGACACCTGCGGTTTCAACAATCTTTGCTCTTCACGCCGCCCTCAAACTTATGCTTGCGCGGGGGGTCAAAGAGACATTTGCATATTATCGGCAGATGGCCGCATATACACGGGGGGCGCTTGTCGATAACGGGTTCGTCCTTTTTGGGGATATCGCACATGCGTCAAACACGGTAAGTGCATGCTTTGTCCCCAAAGGGATTGCCGATAAGGATTTTCGCGGACTTCTGAAGAGGAAATACCACGTGGTCATCGCGGGCGGCAAGGGCGAGATGGAGGGGAAGATCGTACGGGTGGCCCACATGGGGTGGGTGACGAAAAAAGATATTGATGAAGTAGTGGGTGCGATGGTTGGGGCACGGAAGGAACTTACCGGGCGCTGAAATCGGTGTGCGTTTTTGTGCGTATCCGTCAGCAAATTTGTATGGAGGGTTCGATTGTCCATACCCTGCGTGACGGTACTGACAAAAAGTACACCTCATCGCGCCGGAACATTATAATGTCAAAAATACTTATTACAGATGCCATAGGTGAAAGCGGGATCGAGTTTTTGAAAAAACTGCGATACGAAATCGATTATCGCCCTGCAATTACTCATGGCGAACTTAGTGAGGCCATTGTCGACGCCGATGCACTTATTGTCCGCGGAAGAACAAAAGTGACTGGCGATATTATTTCCCTCGCTTCGAAACTTAAGGCGATTGCACGAAGCGGGACGGGTGTAGATACAATCGACATTGAAACGGCCAAGGCGCATAAGATCACCGTCGTTAATGCGCCCGGTGCCAATGCCGAGGCGGTCGCTGAACACACGTTCGGATTGCTGCTTGCTCTCACCCGGAGAATTCCTGAAACGGCCGGTCAGATGAAAACCGGCGGATGGCCGAAAAACTCATATCACGGAACGGAACTTACCGGAAAAACGATGGGTATTGTCGGATACGGCCATGTAGGTGTGCGGGTCGGAGAGATTGCCCATGCATTCGGTATGAAAATACTCGCGTATAACCGGACAACTGATAACTCCGACAAGGTAAACCATCTGAAATCGGTGAGCGGCAAATTTGTAACGCTTGATGAGCTGTTACGGGATTCCGATGTCATCTCTCTGCATGTGGCGCTCACAGATGAAACACGGGGATTATTTGATACAGAAGCGTTTAAAAAAATGAAGAAAAACGTATATCTCATTAATGTTTCGCGTGGCGCTGTTATCGATGAAGAGGCACTCGCATCAGCACTTCAGGAACAGACGATCGCGGGCGCGGGCCTGGATGTATTTCAAACCGAACCGCTTGCCGATGACAGCCCGCTCCGGAAATTCACCAACGTTGTACTGACACCCCACGTGGCCTCCGTAAGTCCGGAATCGGAAAACCGGGCAAGCCTTTCCGTCGCTATGGATGTCGACGCAATATTACATGGGAAACGTCCGAAACACGAAGTACTATGACCACACCGTTTTATCCCGATCTTAAAATAGTCCCGATTTCCGATATTAAACTGCAGGAATACACGCAAAAGGACCGGATGCGGGCCCTTGCCTCTGCAATTAAGCGCGAAGCGATGTTAAAAAACCCCCCGATCGTCACGAATTTTTTTAACGGCGACTACCTGCATCTTGACGGCGCAAACAGAATTACCGCAGTTTCCCTTTTATCTTACCTGAATTGTCTTGTCCAAATTGTTGACTACGGTGATCCGACGCATGTGCATTTGTCGAGCTGGAGTCACTTGGGCGAGGTGGGTGAGGAAAAGTTTCTTTCGTCAATAAAAAAGATGAATAATGTTACTGCGAAAAGAGTCGGTGTGTTCAATCACCGGTCATTGTTCCGCCCGTTGGTACTATGCGTCGCTTGGTTCAATAACGGAAATATCTATGAAATAACGTGTAAATCATCTTTTGCCGATTTAGTGAAACAAATGGGAGAAGTTGTCAATTTGTACGGAAGGAGTCCGGTTGAACGCGTTTTTTCAGGAAGTCCGTGGACCGATGAAACAATCAGAGTTCGTTTCTCCCGTTATCCCGAGAAGAATTTGTTTGTTGCGTTCCCGACGTTTTCGCCGCAACAGGTAATGACGCTTGTTGACCGCGGGGTGCTTATGCCGGCGGGTATTACGCGTCATGTCGTCTACCGTAGGAAGCTTAACGTGAACCTGCCCCTCGATTATTTGGCCATCACCCCTATTGAAAAAGCGAATGAGAAACTCCAGCTGTTTCTCCAGCACCGGACGGTCAGGCTCTACGAAGAACCGGTGATTTATTTTGAATAAGCCCCTTAGTCATTGCGAATCGAGTTGTCAGATGATGTAATCTGAGTTTTATTTTGATTAGTCTTCTAACTGTGCTAAAATTTCATCTATTGGCGCGGTGGCGAAGAGGAAACGCAGGAGTCTGCAAAACTTCTATGCAAGGGTTCGATTCCCTTCCGCGCCTCAAGGTTCGGAAGCTTCCTAATTTTTAGGGAGAGGAGAGTCTGTTTCTCCGATCATCATGATTGATGGTTACTAAGCTTGTTTTCGGAAAAACTCGCTAAGTAACCAGTCAACCTTCCGCGCCTCATAATTTGATATAATCATCTCTAAAGAGTTTACCGACGGGCTTGCCCCTGAGGAGTAAACGACGAAGGGTGACTAGTTCAGCGGTAGAACGCTTTCCTGATAAGAAAGAGGCGCATGGTCCGACTCCATGGTCACCCACCAGAAATTGGTGAATTTGATAAGAAAGTCGCCTCATCGGCGACCCACCGGTGAGGTGGGAGGCGCATGGTCCGACTCCATGGTCACCCACAGAAAACTCGGCAGGTAAATTGATTTTAGAGCCACGCTACAATATAATCTCCTGTATGAATGCAGAAAACCCCCGGTGCGCGATTGAAGGAATTGCCGATAAATTACCTGTTCCCCTCGTTTCCGTAAAGGGGAATGAATTGGTATTTACTACCGCTTCGTATGAAAACCCGGCTTTTCAGGTATATACCGGTATCGATTCTTCATCTGATGCAAATCGGGAACGACAGCTCCGGACATTTATTCATGATACGTGTGGTATCTGCAATCTGTGTTCGCCCCGGGTCTTTTCACCCAATGGCAGCGATGTCCGCGTTGAGCGTGTCGGATATTCATTTGAACCAAATACGAATGAAATATTCCCCTATGAATCGACGACGCTGAGACCTGAGGGCAAAAGCCGGGGTAGGGCGTGCGTGCTTGATGATCATAAAGAATTAGGACTGCACCTCGGACAGATTCTTGTGGAACACGGGTTTATTGCAGACGTTTTTAGGACTTTTTCGAAAACAGGAGCTGATGGGGTCGCGCTCGGTTCTTCCGATTTTGAAACGATGTATTTCGTCGATATTATTTTAGAGCGCGCTCCGGATATTGTGATATCGGACAAAGGATTGGGGTATTTTGACGGAATTGATATTATAGAGAATATCCGTATTCGGACAGAAGACGCCGTAGAGACCGTTTTGTTAACCGGAGAAGAACAAACCCGCGAAACGCACAAAGTAGCACGTCATTTTTTAACAAAACCGGTAACTAGCGAAGAGCTGACCCGCATTCTTGAGCCGATTACGTAAACTGCAGGAACCGAACGCTTCTCAACTTATTGTTTCCGTTCATCATTCATAAATTGTTCCATTGCATTCCACCAGGAAGTATTACCGTTCCGTTTATGCCAATACCAGTACTCGGATCCCCACAACAATATTGGGCTGTATCCGGTTTTGATAAGCGATTGAGCAAGTCTTCTCGCCTGTTTTGGATCAGAGCTCGGATAATCGGTTTTTTCCAAATGGACATATCCTTCTCGTTCCCAAGGTTCTGCCTGTGACTCAGTGATCCAGGCTTGTTTACCTGCCTGTTCTAATTGGCGGTGCCACTTCTCCAGTTTATTCCTAAAATAGAAGGGAAGAGGTTTTATATAGAGCCGGTCTACAAGGGGCAACCGTACATATGTACCCACTGAAACATTATCATACACATCTATACCTACACTATCGGCGAGCTCCATGCTGATAGTAATCTGATGCTCATCATCAAAGTCTGAAATTGGTATTGGGATAGGCAAAGCTCCAAGGGTTAAAAGTGTGTGCTGGTCTTTTCGCTTTACTTCTTGAACGATGGCCATTTCCTTTCTGAGCAGTCCTTCGCCGATGAACCACCCTCCTACGAATGTTATCGGAGAGAGTGGTTCGTTTTCCACCTGGATGTGGATAATATTGCTCGCATCCTTCACATGTTCAACCGTTTTTTGTACAAAGGATAGCGTGGCATCGGTTAGTTCGGTATTTGTGTCCACGGCACGTTTACCGAAGTGCGGTGCAAACGTCATCTTTTGCTTCAACCAGGTTGGTATATGGAATTCAGGATAACGGGGAGCTTTTAAGCCAACGGTTAGGGCGATTTTGACATTTTTTTGAAGCGATACGTTGATGAGCCAGTCTAATTCACCGAAATCCATTTTGCCCTGTTGAGGCTCGAGCCTGTTCCATTGACCACAAAGACGGATAACTTCGGGTTCAAGCGAAAGAATTTCACGAAACGCTTGCTGTGTCTGAGCTTCGTTAAAGCCTAAATATTCGCATTGTTGCGGGCTGAATGTCGTGCCGATTTCCGTGTTTGACATGACCTATAGCATATAACTTAGGGTACTATCTGTCAACGAAGCGGAACAGATTTAAAATAATCCTATTTGTCTCGACGCATCAATGACTTCTTTGGGGTAGGAAAAGTCCACAGGGAAGTCCTTGAGCGTGTTCCATTTATCGAGATACTTCAACTTCTTCTCCCGTACGCCATAATCGTAGAGGTCTCGGGTCAGGAGAACATCCGCTTCACAATAAAATTTCAGTTTTGCAAGACTCTCGGGGTCATGATGTTTCCAGTAGATGACTGCGTTCGTTCCGACGTCGGTTTTGTGCGCGCCCAAGTTTTGCGTGGCAAGATGGTCGAGGCCTAAGGAAAATCCTAGCGCTTCCCGCACCTTTGCCATGACGTCAAAGTGGGGGAGTTTTGCGAATGTCGGCGGCGCATAATTCCTAAGCGCCGGCACGTCGAACTTGAGCGAGTTAAATCCGATGATTCTTTTGGCGGATTGAAAATGCGGCCACATGTCGGCCAAATCGCTTTCCCAGAAACTATACATCGTGCCGTTTATTTCCCGCTGCAGATCGTTCACGGTGCGTACGTAGACCGAGACAATGGAAATTCCCAAATCTGCAGGATCATGTGAACTTATTTCGCTAAAAAGCTTTTGTGTTTCGCAGTCAAAGATGATCTCAGTAATCATATGAATATTCTGATCTATTTATCCCGAGCCCGCCAGTGGACTTCTGTGATTATAGAAGTGATTGCCTTAGGGTACGGATAAAACTTTTCTGAGTCAAGAGGCTAAATATGATACTATGTGCTCGCGCATATATGAAACCGTCCATTGAGTCACTCCATCAGTATTACCGGAGCCCCGGGCCTTTCGGCCAGGCTGATGTTGACGCGTTTGAGACGGCGCTTATTGGTGATGTTGAAGCGATAAGCAATCACAAAGGTGCACTGAAACTTGAGGAAGGGATACGGATTCATGAATTTACTAACCGTTTGCATTCAGATACGACGAGTTTGGTAGCGACGGCAATATCCTGTTCCGACTCACTGGAAGTTATGGGATTTGCAGATCTTATTGCAATGAAAAATGTCTACCGGAAGGATTATTTTGCCATTTTCGGAACGCGGATATTTGTTCTTGATAAATTCAGAGGCAGGGGTTTATCAAGAAGTCTTATCTCCAGCGTCTTTTCCTACGTACGGGAATTTCATGCTACGCGTCAGGCGAAACCGGGAAAACCATCGCTCATTCTCACGACCATTCTCGTGCCGGATACCGGGCCTGCCGCGAAAGCGCGGCCGTCGTTTGTGAATGCATTTAAAGCGGAAGGGGCAGTTCAGCCTTTATCTGATGATCCCGACTTTTTAGTAACTGTTTTACCTCCTGCGTAACCTTCTTATTGATATTCCGATAATTCGATATAGTCAGTTGCGTTATATCCGGTAAATTTGGCCATTGGCTTCAGATTGTCAGGAAGCGGTGTTGGATTAGTTGACTGATAGATAAATACGATGTGGGGTCCGGGTGAAAGGTGTGCCAATCCTTCACGCTTGAGGCATTGAACATATACCTGTATTGACGAAGAAGGAGTTGGGCATCCCCAGGAGGCCAATGCAATGGGATGTGTGACATAGCCGAATTCAGAATACGTAAGGAGCGGAACCAATAGTTCCGTATGATCAATGATGATGGAATCCGAGTAACTTTTTGAAATATACGAGATTGCCTGCATCTTCAATTGTGTATACCGCATAAATGCGAATGATGTGTCACCAAGTCCGATCCTTGAAGCAAATACAGAAGTATAGATATTTGTCAGAATGAATAGTACGCCGATGCCGACCGTGGCAGCACCCAACAGAGCAGTCTTCTTTATCCACGCCTTAAGAACATGCACGCTAATCAAGATAAGGAGAGGATAGATGAACAGCACGTAGCGCGGCAAAAAGTCTCCTGCAGCATGAAAAAGGATAAAAGCGGTAAGAACGATAAGAATGAGTTGCATTTGTTTGGTCAGCGATTTTCTCAAAAAAACGAATGAAACAAAGATGATCCCTGTGAAAGGCCACGCAGCATTGGATACGAGAATGGTGATGAGATTTCTAATATATTGACCGGTCGTTATCGTTTGCAAAACCGCCTGTCGGGAATACGGAGTGAGGTTCGTGGTAAAGTAATAGCCGAGAAAAAGCTTATTCCCCATGAGCCAGTCAATAAACAGAATGACCGGGATGAGGTGATAAAACCACCGGATTCGTGGGGCCCCGGCCGCCCGTCGATTCCGGTCAGGCGACAAAAGAGTGTAAATCAAGAGCATCGCCGGCAGTAAAATTCCCGGTTCTTTTGTGAGGCATAACAGAACGGAACAAATAATGTAGGGGAGGAGCTTATCGGAGAAAAAGTAATAGAGTGTTCCCAAAAAAAGAGCGGTGAATGCGATTGCATCTACAAAAAAAAGACTCTGCACCATAAATAAAGGAAATAGAAAAACCAGCACCGTTGAAAGCGTTGCCACGCGGTGATTTGACAGTAATTCCGCTAATTTATATATGAAGCCGAGCGCAAGGGATGAGAATAGGTAGGCCGTGAGGCGTCCCCAAGCGATTGACGGGAAGACTAATTTATCTAGGAGCACGGGCACAATATAGATGACCGGTGGTTTATAAGCCGAGAAGTTAATGAAGGGATTCATTGCATTCTTCGCGATATGTTCGGCTTCAAGAAAATAAAACGGTTCGTCAAGATGGGCAGGGATCAGTAGAAAATGAAGCCGCACGAGAAAATTACTTAATAACAGAATCGGGATAAACCAGTTGGAATCGATTATTTTTTTCATAGTGTCCGTCAATATCATATAATAGGACACAAGAGGACAGATAGCGGTCATTATAAATTTAGATATGAGTAATAACCAGTTCAATCGCGGATCACATGAGCTGCACCGGACCTCCTGGCAACCGGTTGCCAAATGGTACAACAAGCTGGTTTCCGACAAGGGGCATTATTATCACCAGCACGTCGTCATCCCGGGAGTGTTACGGTTGTTGTCTCTCGATAAAAACTCTCGTCTCTTAGACGCAGCGTGCGGACAGGGTGTGTTAGGGCGGTCGATTCCGAAAGGGATACACTACACCGGTTTTGATATCTCCACGGCTCTTATTGAGGAAGCAAAACGGCTGGATCGTGACCCGAATCACACATATCTCGTTAGCGATGCGACAAAAGAGTTCATGGTTCATAGTTCATCGTTCACAGAAGCTGCCATAATTCTGGCACTTCAAAATATTGAAGATGAAGACGCGGTTATCTCTAACATTTCAAAATATCTGTTGCCCAAGGGAAAATTCGTTATGGTCTTAAATCATCCGGCATTCAGAATTCCGAGACAGTCGAGCTGGGGGATAGATGAAGGGAATAAACTCCAGTACCGGCGGGTGAATATATATATGTCGCCGCTCAAAATCCCGATCACCACGCACCCTGGTATAGAAAAATCGCCCGTGACGTGGACTTTCCACCAACCGATCAGCTACTATGTTGCATTATTGGTCAAACACGGCTTTGTTATTGATGCGATGGAGGAGTGGACGAGCGATAAAGAGTCTGAAGGCAAAGCCTCAAAAATGGAAAACAGAAGTAGGAACGAGTTTCCTCTGTTTTTAGCTTTAAGTGCCGCAAAGATTTGACGTGGTTTTAAACCTATAGTATAATTATGCACCTATGAATTTCTCTGAAATCACGCCTCCTAGCCATCACGGTAAGGCTGACTATGCAAAAGCCACTCCTGAAGCGCAAATTGGATTTCGGGTCGACGATCTCGTCTCGGACGCGCTCAAATGGGCGCCGTTTGTTACCGCAGACGCCCTGAAAGGTTTCGACTGGCGGGGATTAAATGAAAGCGCTGAGGATGTAGATGCTCTTAAGCTTTTACTCACTGCCGAGTCCGTTGCGCAGGCTTTCGAGCAGGATTTACTCTATCCGATGTATATACAACGTCACACAGGAGACAGTGAACTTACCTCCGTCATGCAAAAGTACGACGACCGACTGAAAGATATTGGTTTCTTTCGTCCTATGTTCGCAGAACATGGCGTTATGATAAAAAGTGAGTTTTCCGCCGATACCGCAACACCACTGGTCGCGTCACTCGCGTTAAAAAAACTCGTGCAAATGCGCCTTGAAGGTCATGCTATTAATCCATCGGAACAATTTTCACAGGTGCCATCCACCGAGGCCACACACCTGACAAGATACGACCTTCCGCTCACTCAGGAATTATCCATGCAGGTCATTTTATTTAGACGCAGAGAGAAAGAGGAAGACCGCGCCATTACGACAAACACAGGGACATTTTCATATGAATTTACCGTCCATCCTGTCGGATTTGAGTTTTCAAACCGTTTACGGAAGGATCTCGTCGTCGCCGAACAGGAACATGTGGATGCACACATTATTCAACGCGCGATCGAACTTTTGCTCCCTAGTCTTACCGCCAAACAAGATGAAGCGAATTTCTTCTCCGAGGAATTTGCATTGACCTATCAGTTGTCGGAAAAACTGGTGAAGGGGTTTACGGATCAACATGCCGATGATTATCACGATATAACCCCAGAGGATCATGATCAAAGTGATATTCATTTATTGAAACTGGTGTCGAAAGATGGATTGTATACGGTAGGATTTACATGGTCTGATGATAAGACCATTCATATTCAGGGGACACGGACAAGTAAATTTTATGATCAGCAAGCGGAATTGCAATTAGAATTTATACAAAAGGAAGTTCCGAAAAATTTATTTAACCGATTAAATGAAACGAGTGATGCCATTACACACCGATTCACATATCCATATGCCATCGAAGATCATATACCATCGATTGTATTAGGGCGTATGCCATGGAGTATGATCAATGATGAGGTGCGGAAAATATTTCCCTTACCGGAAGAAATACAACAATGGATTTCAGGTTTTTCTGCAAACGAATCACAAGGGAATGTTAGCCCGGATGTTCAAGGAACGTATACTCACGATAATCAAACCATTCAACTCGGATGGCGGGTGCATATGAATATGAAATCCGACGGTGATAATTCGACCCCACAATTTGAGCCGCAGGTATATTGCTGGAAAATAGACAAGCCACAGTAGTTCGTTGCAATCCCCATATAACCACTTTACGATAGATCTATGCCAGGTAGTAGAATTTCGACATGGCTTTCTCTCTTTGCCTGTGATCAAGAAGACTATTCGGTGTAAGAGTCATTACGTATACCGAAAGCAGAATGGGATTTTGAGAACCATAGAGTACAAAGCCTCAAAAAATGGAAAACAGAAGTAGAAGCGAGTTTCCTCTGTTTTTGGCGGTGCGCGCAGTTAAGTTGACGTAAGAATAATCCTATAATAGAATACCGTTACTGTTTAGGAGATAAACCATGGTATTAGAGAAATTATCACTCAGCTATGAAGTCACCGAATTGCGCTCGAAATATATGGCGGAAGCATTCTCGCTTCCAAAAAACAAAGGTGAAATTAAGCCGATAGACGAAGATCTCTCAAAGAAAATTATTACCCTGTTAGTCGATATGACAAAAGACACTATTTGGGATACGACGGACCGTAGAGAGGTAGAACACTTACAGGATGTGACTGGTCCCGATGATCCGCTTGCCGTTGCAATCATTGTTACCCGCGAAATTTCTCTTCCGATATTCCTTGTCGGCCGCAAATCAGAGGTGACCTCATTAAAAAGCGATGATTTGCATATTTTCGATGGTAACACAGCTATTTTGAATCTGGAAAAAGAATCTGAATGGGAGCAATTTTTATTTGCAGTTCAGGATGGTGAGATCAATAATATGAGCAGGGTACGTACCGGGGAAATGCATGCTACCATAGTGCGGGTTGCAACGTATCAATCCGATCCACTTTCATCGCATTCGAATGCTTTTAGCATTGTGATGTTGCGATCCGGGGTAAAGGACGGAAGTGGCGAAATCGTAGAAGCGGTGAATTGTCACCTTTAATCTTCATTGCAATCTCCTTTTAAACTGACTACGATGAGTGTATGGCAGATTACTCATCCGAAATTCTCCGATCGTGGTGGGGGGCGACCAACGAGTCACTCCTTAGCTCACTCAGGAGTACTTCAAAGGGCTTATCAATTGAGGAAGCGCACCGGCGTCTCAAAGAATTTGGACCTAATGAACTTGCACAAAAGAAAACGCTGACTATTTTCCAGCGACTGATTTCAAAATTAGTGAATCCGCTTATCATTCTTCTTCTTATCGCTGGAGCCCTTTCGGCAGTTCTCGGACAGGTTTCGGATTTTTTCATCATACTGGTCATTACGCTTATCAGCGTTGCTCTGGATTCTTATCAGGAGCATGAAGCTGAGAATGCGGCCGACAAATTGAAGAAAAGCGTCTCCCTTACGGCGACCGTCATCCACGACGATGTGAAAAAAGAGATTCCTTTTTCCCATATCGTTCGTGGTGATATCGTGTTTTTGTCAACCGGAGATATCGTACCGGCTGACGGGAAACTTCTTGAGAGTGAGCACCTGATGATTGACCAGTCGACGTTAACCGGCGAATCGTATCCTCAGCACAAACGGTTCGACGCAAAAGTTGAGGCAGGCGCCGGTGTATCCGAGCGGGTGAATTGTGTATTCATGGGGACGCATGTCGTAAGCGGAGAGGGGACGATGCTTGTCATTGAAACTGCCGGCGGGACCGAACTCGGAAAAATAGCCAAATCACTGGTCGGCGCACGCGAAAAAACGGATTTTGAAAAAGGCCTCACAAACTATGGCTATTTGCTTATGAAGCTTGTTTTGTTCATCGGTCCGATCGTATTTTTGGCGCACGTGGCCATCGAACATAATTTCCTGGGATCGCTCCTCTTCGTCCTTGCGCTTGCCGTCGGATTTGCACCGGAACTCCTCCCTCTTATCGTCACGATTAATCTTTCCAAGGGCGCCATCCGGATGGCCAGTAAAGGCGTTATCGTGAAGCATCTGCCTGCGATAGAAAATTTCGGGAGCATGGATGTGCTTTGCACGGATAAAACAGGCACGCTTACGGAAAATGCAATTAAGCTTATGCTATATGAAAACGTGTTGGGAAAAACTGACGATTCGGTGCTTTCCTACGGATATCTTGTGAGCCGTTTCCAATCTTCCATGGATAACCCTATTGAAAAAGCGGTGATCGATCGCGGAAAACAGTCGGTAGCGGTAGGGGGTTATAAGAAACTTTTTGAAATTCCGTTTGATTTTTACCGAAAGCGGATGTCCGTTGTCCTTTCCCATCAACAAAAAACGTTGCTTATAACCAAAGGAGCGCCTGAGCCGATACTCCTTCACTGCCGGACTGTGAAAGAAGGGTCAGTGGTGCGGGTGCTCTCGGATGAATTGAAGCAGAAACTTCATAAGCGCCTCAATGCTCTTGCATCGGACGGGTTCCGCGTCATAGCGGTTGCATACCGCGATATCGCAACACAGAAAAAATATGGAGCTGTGGATGAAGGCGAATTGACATTTGTCGGACTTCTCGCATTCCTCGATCCGCCGAAAAAAAGCGTTAAGCTGTCTCTTAAACTTCTTGAAGAGCGGGGGATCGCGATAAAAATATTGACCGGGGACAATGAGCTTGTGACTCAAAAAGTGTGCAGTGAATTATCGCTTCCCGTCAGCGGTACATTACTCGGAAGTGATGTTGACCGGCTTGATGATACGGCGCTCGTGCGGGCCGTAGAGGGCGTCACGATTTTCGCGAGGCTCAACCCTGAGTCAAAGAAGCGGGTAATCAGTGCGCTTCGCACGTGCGGCCATGTTGTAGGATTCTTGGGAGACGGAGTGAATGATGCCCCGTCCTTACGCGCCGGCGATATCGGCATATCGGTAAATAATGCTGTTGACGTCGCGAAAGAATCAGCGGACATCATTCTCCTTCATAAAGATCTCCACGTCTTAATTGACGGAGTTCTTGAAGGGAGGAAAACCTTCGCCAACGTGATGAAATACATCATGATGGGCACGTCGAGTAATTTCGGCAATATGGTGAGTGTCGCAATCGCCTCCATGTTTTTGCCATTTTTGCCGATGCTTCCGACGCAGATATTATTTAACGACCTTCTCTATGACTTATCCCAATTGTTCCTGGCAAGCGACCGGGTGGATCATGAGGCGATTATTAAGCCCAAGAAGTGGGACATCGAATCGGTCAAGCGGTTTATGCTGGTGTTCGGGCCTATCAGTTCGCTCTTCGACTGCATCACATTCCTCTTATTACTCTCTCTTTTCCGTGCAACGCCTGCCCTTTTTCAGACAGGATGGTTCCTTGAGTCGCTCGTGACGCAGACGCTCATCATCTTCAGCATCAGAACCGCGATTGTTCCGTTCTTTCGGAGCCACCCGAGCCCCTTATTTGCCGTCGGGCTATATAGCGTTGTCGCCCTAGCCTTATTACTTCCGTTTTCACCGCTCGCGCGGCTCTTTTCATTCGTCATCCCGCCGCCGGTGTTTTATGTGGCCCTGGCCGGCATCGTCATCTGCTATTTCGCCATCGTTGAGACTGCAAAACACTTCTTTTACCAGCGGTACGTGATTTAAGGATATATAACGACCGGGGTGCCGACATCAGCAAATGCGTAGACCTGCTGTGCTGCTCCGACGTCAAGGGCGATGCATCCGCCGGTGTTTGGGGCGTCCAAAAACGAACTCGGACGCTGAATTTTATTGCCGTCAACGAGGGCATACGGGAGTTCGTGTATGCCGAAATACGCGTGAAGCACGGCGCTATAGCTGAATCCCATCCACCATGGCATAAAGACGCTATAAATGGATGAATAGCCTAATTGGGACTTATTGAGAATCTTAAACTCTCCTGTGGGCGTCGGATAATCCCTGCCGGTTGACACCCGGTATTCATTTGCAAGTTTCCTTTTGGCAAACAGAAACATTTTCTGCTGGGAGATATCCACTTCAATATATTTGTCGGCATATGTCCCGTCTGTATTGGGGCCTTTATCGTAATCTATCATGAGTGCATCGACGGGCTCATTATTGTAGCGGGCGAGAAGTATATCCTTCATGTCGCCAACAACCTTGGGCGTTACGATATTTCCCTGGGCTAATACATTGATTTTCTTTATGTGATCGGTAATAAGTTTTGTAAACACGTCAGCATTGACACCGACCGTTACATCGGTCTGATCGCCCGACAATTCTACCTTTGTAATAAGCGCCAGTTCTTTCTCCGGGAGAATGAATGATTTTGTCGTCCCGCCGACACTCACGAGAACCGTAAGAGGCGAAAGATACATGTTTTTTATCCGAGTATCGGTGTCGGCAATCTCGGACTCTTTTATATTTACGACTTTGGTGAGTTTCGGATAAAGCGGAGTGCGGTTGTCACCAGCCCGGTCGCGTAATAGATCAATGAAGTATGATTCATCAAAACGGTACTTATCCTGATTCTCCTCGTAAAGAAGCGTTTTTGCATCGGGGTTAAACGTAATGTTGTCAACACCGACGCCGAAATCAAATACCGTTTGCTCAACAAAACGGTTGAAATTCTGGGTAAGCGTCAGGGGTACCGTAAGCTTTCTTGTAGTCACATGTGCGATCATAAAGAGGGCAATATTTAGAGGAAACGGTTTCCTGTTCGGCGCGAATATGAGATCGTGGGCGGCTCGATTGTCGATTACGACGCCCAGGTCGCCGTACGAGTAGGTGTAGCTCCGGTTTTGGACCCGGACGGTATATGGAAGCTTCATATAGTTAGTGAGGATCGTCTCAATTTCTCCGGGACTTTTCCCTGAGACATTCTGCGAACCCAGGTATGTATTTGAATATACGTGTGTATTGGCGTAGAGCTGTAACAGAAGACAGGCGTTGATGCAGACGAAGGCAAGGATGAATTTCGTCCGGTTGCGGAGTCCGAGTAAACGGTTCACATAGTGTTTAAGCCGCGTAAAGTATCGAACACGCCGTGACATACCAGGTAGTGAAATTTCGACCTTTGCCCTTTTACGCTTTTCGAAATCTCAAAATCCTTTCAATATGAAACGTTTTCTACAAATCAGGTAGTTATAGATATCGGGCAAAGTTAAAAAGCGTGTCGAAATTCTACTACCTGGCATAGTATTACCGTAGCAGATTTTGAGGCGGGATGATACATTATTCCTTCGCGGCAAAAACGAGAAGCCGCTCTGCTGATGTGCCGGGAGGCCAACACGTTTGAAGTACAATCGTTTCCCCGGAATAACTCCTTTTGAGGAATGATACGTCCGTCGGAGACGTTATCTCTTTTGATGTTACGCGGTAATCATGCTGCTGGCCCTCGTGCCAGATAAAAATTTCATCACCCGTATTGAGTTTTCCTAACAGGTAAAAAACGGCATTATACTGTGCGACGAAGGCAGGCGTTGATGAATGGGCAAAGTAATAACCTAAGCCTCCGCCTCCGGGAAATGAAGTTCCGGATGCATGGGCGATACCGATTTTGAGAGCGGCAGTATAGGCTGCAGTATTATTGGGATCCACATTATAGATCACGGGCTCATCCACGAAAACTGCGGGAATCGTGATCCCGTTCACCGTATATTTACTTGAGGCGCCTTTAAGATCCAGCCGGAATTGGGGGATCATTAATCCTCTGATATCGGATACAGAGAAAAAGTCGGCAAGCATTTTATGATATTGATAGTTCAGCTCGACGAAAGCGACCGGAACGACGACCGTCAAAAGCCAGAGGAAAAAAACAGAGAGAGAAACCGCAATAACCGTAGGAATCACGAAAGGGTGGGCAAATCTGTGGGTCTTCATGATTAGCGGGATCTCTTACGGATTCGCTTTGGGGCTGTCTTTTGCGTCGACAGAGCACCCGATAGGACTAAACTTATCCCAGTGATGCCACCCATGATTGCGACGACGGTGAACCAGGTCGGCGTGCCGGTATTGGGTTGCGCCGTCAATGATTGGGTTTCAATATAGAGGGTCCTTGCGCAGGTGTCATTTGCCCCGGTCCAGATGTTCTGACTGTCGAGAACATAGCCGTGGATTGTATACGTTCCTGCGGTATTATATGTGTGTGTTAAAAGTCCGTTTGAGCTTTCCTGGGTTTGCCCGTTGCCGAAATCAACTTTGTATTGTTTTATCCCGCCCTTATTATCGTATCCCGTTACCCTGAACGTTACTGTTGAAGGCGCCTGCGTGTAGTTGCCGTCCAAAATAAACAGGTTTGAACAGGCGGATTTTTGAGTTTCCAAAGGTGATGCACTCACCGATACTGTTGTTTCGCAGGAAGAAGACGATTTCCAGTTGCCGGCCGCGTCTTTAACGAATACTTTTGCGGTGAATGATCCGGACACCGCATACTGGTGATCAATCGTATTTGACGGCGACTCAATCTGTTGACCGTCGCCGAAGTAATAGAGGTAGTCGCTTATGGGTCCCGCGCTGTCTGACCCTTGGGCCGAAAATGAAACAGTTGCGGGGATGAGTGAATTATTTCCCTTTGTGATGCTCAGAGATGAGCAGCTGCTTTGCTCAGACGGGGCGGGAGTTGGCGTCACCTGGACCGAACCCGCGTAACTTGTGGATGAGCTATTACAATCACCCGCATACCACGTCATATAGTCGACCCGATCGTTATCGCTGCAGAACCAACCGAAGAGCGTCTGGCAGGATTTTTTGTATACGTCGATTTCAACGGTGTTCCCGCACATCGCGCCGGCTACTGTCTGTGTAGTATCGAAGTGGGAAGCATCATTCCTGCAACTTGTCTGCTTTCCGTTGCATGAATACTTCACTACATAGGGACCGGGACTTGTACATGTGCCCTGTGTGGTATCGCAACCTTTCGCGCAGGTGTCACCCTGGCCATTGGTGCCGGATCCGCAGAGGTTGGTATATATGCCACTTCCGAATCCGATGGCGGCAAACGTTTTGGCGGCAGGCGGGAGGAAAAACAATACTGCGGACAAAAGAAGAACTATTGTAAAAAACTTTTTCATTGTAAAGCGTGTAATTTGATTATACTGACGGGTGATTGCCTTTTCAAGGTGAAGCGTCGCACACTTGTGCATTTGCCCGTTCTTTCGTATACTTTGGGCATGATTCTTTCCGATCGGGATATCAAGAAAGCGCTACGTAGTGGCACGATAAAAATTACGCCAAAGCCGGACTATGCGACGCAGCTCGGAAGCTGCATGATTGATTTGCAGCTCGGGAACGTGTTTCGGGTATTCAATCACAGCAAAACGCCGTATCTCGACCCGCAGGATCCAAAAACCTTAAAAGATGCGACCGCTGAGGTTATTATGGGGCCGAAAGAACCCTTTATCCTTCATCCGGGCGAATTCGTCCTTGCTATGACGCAGGAATATATTGAGATGCCCGATGATCTGACCGGCAGGCTAGAGGGCCGATCGTCTATCGGCCGGATGGGGGTCGTCATCCACTCAACGGCTGCCAATATTGAATGCGGATTCAGGGGCAACATTACCCTTGAGCTTGCCAATATGGGCCGGATTCCGGTCATGCTCTATGCCGGTATGCGGATTTGCAGTATCTCGTTTGAACAGCTGTCAAGCGCAGCAGAGATTCCGTATTACAAAAAAAAGAGTGCGAAATATGTCGGTCAGATTGCCCCGCAAGCCAGCAAAATCGCACAGGAAAAATAGTACGTTTTATTAAACGTTCATGAAAAAATACGTTCCCACCGTTGCATATTTAGGTGATTTAACCGCAGATGTGTATAAAGATCAGGGAATGGTGAAACTTGGTGGTGCGGCATTAAATAGCGCGATCTGGGCGAGTCGGCTGGGCGCGAATCCCGTTATCTTTTCGGCAATCGGCGATGATGCTATCGGGGATCAGTTCAACAGCGAATTAACGGAGTGCGGGATTGATTCCTCAGCTATTACAAAGTTAGCAGGGGAAACTTCATCAATTGAAATTTTTGTAAATTCATCAGGGGAGCGTCGTTACGGCAAATGGAATCCTGGTGTGTTATCACAGTATCATATTCGTGAAACCGACATCAAAAAGTTAAAACGTCTTGATGTTCTTTGTGTAACCATTTACCCTCAATATTTTCACATATTGAGTGAACTTCGTACCGTTAAGCCGCGCGCGAATAATAGAAAAAAGCCGTTCGTCGTTGTTAATTTCGGCGACATGAAGGAATTTCATGATGATATCACGATGGTCCGAGATTCTATGGGGGGCGTTGATATGCTCGTATTTGGATTAGATAAAGATCACGATGAATCGATGATTAATGCGCTTAAAGATATGGTTCCTATGGAAAAACTACTCCTTATAACGCTTGGAGTGTGCGGATCCATCGCGTGGTATCGGGGAATTTGCTATATACAACCCTCGTTTCGGGTGCCGGTAAAAGATACTACCGGAGCGGGAGACGCCTATCTCGTTGTATTTTTACTGTCATTTCTTGCATCGAAAGATATTCAAGCTTCTTTAGAAGGCGGTAGCCGCCAAGCTTCACTTGTCATCCAAAAAATCGGTGCATATTGACCCAGCCTTTCCAGGAAAAGCTGGGTAAGTTGACATTCTTTGTCATTTATTGACATACTATATATATGTTTGATCACCTCTTCGCGCTTATTCTTTTGGGATTGGGGATAAAGTCGCCGGTTATTAACCCGAACGTCATGGGGGACTCAACTACACAATCATCAGTGACTGCGGACCGCTATCATACGGCAACCGGAAGCGGTGAGCGCTTGATCGATGCGCCGCCCCTGAATTATCACGGAGGGGGCTATGTCGGAACCGCCTCGGGCAGGCCGTCTCCGCGTCTTTATGACAGCCATAGAACAAGTACCGTATCAGGCAAACCGTATCCCCTTAAACTTGGGGGACTACGGACGGATTTGAGGCTCGATCTTGAGACTATACGTCAGGAAGCCTCCGCTTCTATGAAACCGCGGCTACTCGCATTTCAGGAGAAACTCTCGACGATTACCGATCATACAAAACAGTATCTGGTCGGAGATTTACAAAACAGGTTGACTGAAGTGAATACAAAGCGAACAGATATTATGACCGGTCAACTTGATAAAATGTCTGATCTTTTGGACCGCATTGCGTC
>CAYLQG010000011.1:19495-21225 GCA_964385705.1 uncultured Gammaproteobacteria bacterium | reverse complement strand
TATTTTTTTTTTGGTGGGTTTGGGTGTGGGGGTTGGTGTTGGGGTGGGGGTGGGGTTTGGGGTTGGATTTGGGGTGGGTGTTGGGGTTGGAGTGGGGGAAGGGCCATCGGTATCAAGCAAAATATAATATGCATTTCCGGAATAATACAACATAGTAGTGCCATTTTCTAATCGCATAGCAAACGGTGTACTTATAAAAACATTGTCGTAGCTATCAGATCCAGTAATAATTGGATTATTGTAGGATTTATTCCAATTAATTCCATCTGTCGATGTAGCATATATAAGTTGAGATGGCATATCAGTAGGACTTGCTGCGTAGAACATTTCATATAATCCATTATTGTAAATTACATTCGGATAGCTAACGCCGCTTAATTCCCAAGGCTCACTTGGGAATATTATTGGAAGACTACCTTGCTTCGTCCAAATTGCGCCGTCACTCGAAGTTGCGTATCCAATTTTCCAATTAAAACCATCGTCAGTTCCCGAATACCACATCTGATATTTATTATCTTTAAAAACCACTGAAACACCTCTCGCCATACCACCGCTATCCCATGATCCCAAAGTGCCTTTAAGAGCCCATTCGGGGTTTTTAGTCCAATTTATTCCATCAACTGATGTGGCATAACCTAACCTAAAACGATCAGAGCCGCCTTGCCAATTTTGACTAATTGCGGAATACCACATTTGATATTCATTAAGCGAAGGATTAAATAGCACATAAAAATCAGCCATATCTTTTTCAAATCCATCAGAAGAACCAGCGGGTATAATCTGTTGATATGGAATTATCCAGTTGTTAATTCCATTTTCTGAATAGGCGTAATTTATCCTCCAACCCTGACCATAATTTACGTTGTACCACATTTTATATTGGTTATCTCTTTTAATTATTACTGGGTTTAATCCGATGGATTGAAGAATTGGGTTTTGGGGGTATCTAACAAAGGTTGAAACAGCGAAAACTGGCGAAACAGTTATAAGATATGACAGTATAATGAGAATAAATGCGATAATTGTCTTCACTGCTTTTCATAATAGTAATATTATTTATTAATTTCAGTACTTAATTTAACAAAATTTAGAAGTGGTATCTAACAATTATGAATTTGTTTCAATAATTAATTCAAATTTAAATGTTATCAATAGTCGATCAGAATAATTCGATTTGAATATTGCGGCGTTATACTAAATACTTTTCACTCTGGAGGTACAATTTTAATTGTCAAATATGAATTTCCATGTTACCCTTAGCCGTACATGGCGAGTGGATTACCATATCGAAAAATTATCTATAATACCTTCACCCAATTCGGCTCGAAGGGATTTTCAGTACTTTTATCATTGGTTAGTGTTGGCCTTTTGACGCGCTATCTCAATACGGATAAATACGGGTGGTACACTCTCGTTTTTACCTATATATCATTTTTCACTGTCCTGTCTGATGTTGGATTAAATCAAACCATCGTTCGGGAATTCGCACAGAATGAGGAGCAATCACAAAAAGCCTACGCGACGCTTCTAAATCTCAAACTAATTCTCATTGTCGTTTCAGTCGTATTATCTGCAATCGGATTGTTGTTTTTCCCATATCCCTCGATGCTTAAGATTGCCATCCTTATTGGCATTTTAGCGGTTTCAGTCAGCAACCTGTCGTCGTACGGGACGTCGATATTACAGGCACAGTTAAAACTCGATTTCGTTGCTTACCTTGATATCCTTAC
>CAYLQG010000011.1:0-19395 GCA_964385705.1 uncultured Gammaproteobacteria bacterium | reverse complement strand
TGATGCTTTCTGTCATGCGGTCGCCGCAGGACGTGGGTATTTATGGGTTGGCGTATAAAGTTATTGATAATTGTCTTTTGCTTTGGAGTCTCTATATGGCAAATGTATTCCCCCTATTATCGAAATATCATGGAAAGGGTCAATCACACAATTATCGAGACTTATTGACGAAAACGCTAATAGTACTTGTTTTGCTTTCGGGAGGAATAATTTTCATTGGTAATACTTTCTCTTTTCTTATAATGCGTATTTTAGGAGGGAGTAAATTTTTCGCCAGTATGGCTCCATTTAAGATTTTACTCTTTGCGATACCGCTTATGTTTCTTAATAATATATTCTTCAATGTCATTCTTTCTTTCGGAAAAACGAAATACCTCATCCAACCTCTACTTGTTTCTTTAGTTGTCAATTTCTTATTGAACCTTTATGTAATTCCTAAATATGGATATATAGGCACAAGTTACACAACTGTTATAACTGAAATTTGCACCACTCTTCTTTATATCGTAATGGTAACTCGATATTTTAAAGAGGAAATACTTTTATATACTAGGGCCTGAGTTGTTGTGTATGAAATTATTAACAAATAGCTTAAAGAAAATATTTAGTGCGAGGGGATTTGAAGTTCGAAGGATTCGAAGACGTGGAGAAGATAGAAGAACAAATCTCGCTGAAGCGCTTGCTCATATATCAAGATTAGGATTTAAACCTAAAACAGTTATAGATGTAGGAGTGGCTACGGGCACGTATGAATTATATAAAACATTTCCCAACGCTAAACACCTATTAATTGAGCCCTTACGTGAATTTGAAGACTATTTGAAACAAATCACCTTCAAATACCGAGCTGAATATATCATTGCTGCGGCCGGTTCGCGATCTGGACGAATGGATATACACGTGCATCCCGATTTACTAGGGTCATCGCTGTTTAAAGAAACTGATGGAAGTTACGTTGATGGAATTTCCAGGAACGTTCCGGTCATTACAATCGATGCACAGTGTCATGAAAAGCATTTGAAGGCACCCTACATTATCAAAATTGATGTACAAGGTGCTGAACTTCTTGTGCTTGAGGGCGCGCGAAGAATTCTAAAGGATACGGAAGTTGTTATACTTGAGGTTCATTTTTTTCATTTCTATAAGAATGCACCTCAATTCTTTGACGTTGTAGTTCGTTTAAAAAAATTGGGATTTGTTACATACGACATATTCGGTGGACATAATCGCCCGATTGATTACGCTCTAGCTTCTGTTGATATGGTATTTGTTAAAGAAAGCGGGATCTTCAGAGAAAGCCATTCTTTTGCGCCAAGAGAACTACGGGAAAAGCTGAATAAAACCGTTTTACGAAATGCACAAACCGCTATAGAAGCGTAAAGAATATTATATGGTCATTGATATTTCTATCATTATTCCAACGCTTCATAGGAAAAAAAGCGTTCTCCGGTTGCTCGATAGTCTCAGTTCACAAATTACAGCAGGTACCGAAGTAATCGTTGTTGAACAGGGCGATAATAACGGAAAAGAATATTTACTCTATGCAAAGAAACTGCATATTAAATTATTCTATATATTTTCAAATACACATAATACTGCCCGAGCAAAAAACATAGGAGCAAAGAAGGCGAAAGGCAAGTTTTATATCTTTTTTGATGATGACGTCGTCCTTCACCCGAATTGCATTCATAATCTGGTGAAAAATTTTTCTGACCCAAAAATAGGATGTGTTGCGGGCAGAATTATCACCGATGGACAACTTGTTGATCCGAAAAATATCTACACTGGCCGGATTTCGCCATGGTCAACATTTTCAGACGGATTTTCATCTGCTATTCGTCAAGAAGTTGATACTCCTGTTGGGTGTAATATGGCGTTCCCTAAAAATATTTTTTGGGAGTCAGATGGCTTTGATGAACGATTTACGGCAGCTATACGGGAAGAATCGGATTTAGCACTTAGAATCAAGAAAATTGGGTATCGGGTGGTATTTGATCCCACAGCCGTTGTGACGCACATGAGGGAATCAAGCGGCGGCGGCCGTAAAACGGAAGGCAGAATGGCGTGGTATTATCATTTTTTGAGTAATGAAACGTATTTCTTTTTGAAACATTTCAATAAACTATTCTTTCCGATCTTTCTTATGACACGGATGAATTGGATACTCCGTTGCATGTTCGGTTTCGGACGGGAGGTCAGTATTAGATCTATGACAACACCATTTTTAGGTATCAAAGATGGTTTTCGAAAGTATAAGGAGTTTCGATCATGATAATCGGCGTTGACGCGGGAGCGTTATCAATCACGGATGACAGGCTAAAGGTCGGCGTTTACAGAGTTACCCTTCATTTATTGCGTGAGCTCGCGCGCATTGATACGAAAAATACGTATCGACTCTATAGTTTCCGTCCGATTGATAGGGGAGTGATGAACGATCTGGGCAAACGGATGACGAATCGTGTAATTACTCCGGCCAGAGGATGGTTCAGTATTCGCTTACCTTTGGAGTTATCGCTGCATCCGGTCGACGTATTTTTGGGCGTCTCCCAAGCCCTCCCCCGCTCTACGTCGCACAATATAGGTTTTATTTATGATCTGGGATTTTTATTTAACCAGGATGCGTATAGTGGCGCAGCGCAAAAATTGAAAGCACAAACGCGGTCACTCGTTGAACGCGCGGATTCCATAGTAACTATCTCCAATGCTACGAAAAAAGACATACTTCGGGAATATACGATGGACCAATCGAAGGTTGCCGTAGCGTACCCCGGGGTTGACCTGTCATTTTCTTCTACCGCAGAGGCATTTCAATCAACAAATCCATATGTTCTTTTTGTCGGCAGTCTCAATAAGGCAAAAGATTTGTCGCTCGCCATGCGTGCGTTTTCGCTCACAACGAAACGGTTGAAAAAGAAGTACGATTTTTTACTTGTGGGCGGCGATTATTGGCCCGACCCGTGTATCGATAAAACGATTGAAGAGTTTGGACTTGAAGACAGAGTTAAAAAACTCGGACGCATCTCCGACTCTGAACTTCCTAAATATTATCGCGGAGCTACCGCACTATTTACAACGCCGTTGCATGAGGGGTTTTGTCTGCCTGCGGTAGAGGCGATGGCATCTGGTACACCGGTTGTTTCCGTTGACCGTGGGGCGATGAAGGAAATAGTCGGTGACGGAGGGATTATATCCGGGAGCTTGAAAGAAGAGGGTGTTGCTGATACTCTTTACCGGTTTCTATCAGACAATCCGATGCGCAAAAAATATAAAGCCCGCGCAATTGAACGATCCAAGCAGTTCAGGTGGCCATCATTTGCCTCCCAAGTATACGATCTTATTAAACGCTATGAACATTGAAACGACGGATTTAGTTTTGGAAATCGGAAGCGGCAACAATCCGAACCCCCGGTCTAACATTCTTTGTGACCGGTATCTGACTGACGACGGCGAACGGGCAGGGGAATTCTCGATTGTTATTGACCGGCCGATGGTCGTTGCCGACGGTTACCATTTACCATTTGCTGATAAAACGTTTGACTACGTCATATGTTCCCACATTCTGGAGCATATGGACAACCCGAAGAAGTTTATTGAGGAGGTGGTTAGGGTGGCCAAGCGCGGATATATCGAAGTCCCCTCAGCATTATCGGAGCGGGTTTTCGGATGGAATTTTCACCATTGGTATTGTTCACTTGAATCCGGTGCTCTCATACTTCGTAAGAAAACGGAAGGTGAACAGTTTGACGGATTTTTCCATAGATTAATAGCAGAGACTATTTGGTTCCGGCGGTTTTTCGAGAAAAATGAACATGAGATGTATGTGAGATATGAATGGAACGGGAGCGTTCATTTACGAGTAGACACTAATGAAGCTTCAAAAACTTGGGTTGAAAATCTTGACCGAAGGGCGTGGAAATTATTGAAACAGGCAAACCCTGATTTTATATCTGATACTGTGTTCTATATATACTGGATGGTGCGGAGGGTAAAACGGAAATGTATAAAAACCACGCGCTTGTTGTTTTGGAATATTGCCACCAATATTGTTCCCGACCATATAATGAGTAAATTGCTTGCCGCGCTTCGCTGTCCGATGTGCTTGCATAAAGAATTGACGTTGATCGGGAAAAAGTATATGCGGTGCAAAAATTGTAATTACCACTTTCCGATAACCAACAACGTTATTCCGGTACTGCTTTCTAAAAAACAATTAGCGGAAGGATATTAAGGTGCTATATAATACGCGTTTATAACCTCCCAAGTGGTAAACTGCCTATTACCCATCGATAATGCATTTAACGAAACGAAGTTATTTACCCGTATTTATAGCTGCCATCTTTCTGATCATTCCGCTTTGGTTTGCGACAAGACACCTCTTTTTCCGTCTGGACACAGACTATAATGTCGTACTGCCGATGGCGGCATTTGCCCTCCGCGCCTATATTCACCCAATTCCGTATTTTTATTGGAATCCACAAATAGGTCTCGGGGTCCCGGTTCTCGGCGATCCCTCATTTGTGCTGAGTCCATTCTATATGCCATTTTTTTTCCTGTTTGGTCCTGATAATGGGCTTCGCGCACTTATCGCCGTCACGATCATCGGTTCGGGACTCTCTATGTGGTATTTTCTTTCGTCGTTCAAACTGCGAACCACCGCAATTGTTTGGGGTGCAATTCTCTATGAATTTTCTGGAGCTTTAGCGGCCATGATAGCTGCGGGCCATGTGGAAAAGTTGGCCGGATATGCGATCGGGCCCATTGTATTTCTGTATTTTTTCAAAAAACGGATGAAGCCATACGAAGCGGCGACATTGGGTATTATTTACGCATGTCTTTTCCTCACCGTTGATTTATACAGCATTTGGTTTTTCAGCTTATTTTATATGATATCCGCCGCGTATCGTGTTATTACAAGGAACACTAAACTCAGGGAAATTGTTTTTGAGATTATTTATATCTACGGATTCTTTGCCGCATTCGCTTTGTCGAAGCTCTTGCCCTTTTTCCGTGATGTGGTGCCACATATCAACCGTCTGCAAACTATCGATACGTTTGCCGGATCGATACACGCATGGCTGTTGCCCTTATCGTTCTTAATCCCCTGGCAGGTAGTTTTTTACGACCGCCCTTCGCTGCAACGGATTATCGGATTTCATTACAATTGGTATGAGTATTATGCATTTATTACCCCGTTTGCCGTAATACCTCTTCTCTTTATCCAGAAAGTGTGGAAATCCTATGCCGTACGTCTTGCCATTATATTTATTTTTACAGCAGCCCTTTACATAGCGCTTCGATATCCCTATTCGCCGTTTTACTGGCTGTTTCACGCGTTCACATTAGCCCGCATGTTTCGTGTCCCTCAGCGGGTTGTCGTGCCGCTTATGATTCCCGTTATCATGATTATCGCATCGTGCGCGGATTACATGATACGTAAAGGAAGTAACATTGTGAAACGCTATCTGGTGCTCTCTATTATCGCAAGCATTATTTGGCTCTTCATTATGAATTTTAAGACAATAAGGGGGACGTTTGAGCCGTTCAGGACGAACGAATCAACTATTGCGCAGGAATTGAGAAAGCGGGATTCATCAAACTTCTTTGTCCTCAATTTTGCCTGTTGTATGCAGACATTTTTGCTTCGCGAATCAATCCCGATCCTTAATTATTACTACGGGTGGACGCCGACCTATACGCCAAGATTTACTGATCCGATAACCGGCACAATTAATTTCCGTGAGTTAACGGTTGTCCGTCCTTCGTATATAATTGCAGACAAGAGCAAGTCGTTTGCGCCGTACGGATATTCGTTGTATTTCGGGCGCGGAAATGTTGAAGTGTGGAGAACCGATACGCCGACGATTTTTCCTTCATTATGAAACCGAAAATTGCGATAGTGAGAGGTAAATTCCTTAATAAATACGAAATGCAGTTTTACGAGCCGCTCGTGAAACAGTTCGATGTGACAGCTTTCGGGTCGCTTACGAGCTATCACGATTCATTTGCGTTCCCGGTCGTCAAGTTACCGAGTCCGATGGATATTCCCGATTTCCCATATAAAATGCCCCTGTTAAACAGAATGTTTGCCGATGCCCATTATCTGTACGGTCTTGAAGGAAAACTTCACGGATTTGATATCGTTCACAGTGCCGAGACATATTTTCACTACACGCAACAGTGTTTAAACGCGAAGCGAAAAGGATATATAAAGAAGGTGATCGCGACCGTGCTTGAAAATATACCGTTTAATAATGAAGGCATTTGGGGAAGAAAAGGGTTTAAAAAACGCGCGCGGCAAGAGCTTGATCATATAATAGCGCTTACCAATAAGACGAAAGCGGTACTTATCGAAGAGGGAGCGAATCCGAACAAGATAACCGTTATTTCACATTTTATAGATACGCGCCGGTTTATATTGACCAAAGAAGCGATTCGCCGCCGTTTTTGGGCTAAAAAGCGGGAGTTTATCATCTTATTCAGCGGACGGCTTGAAAAATATAAAGGAGTTTTTGATATGTTGTCAGCCGCCGCATTACTTCGCAACGATCCTGAATTGTCGTCTTATTCACTCAGACTGAAGTTTGTTGGGGACGGATCGGAAAAACAATCAATGCTGGAAGAAGAACAGCGTCTCGGATTGTCCGGTATTACAATTCATTCAGCTGTTTCTTATGAAAAGATGCCGCATGAATATGACCGCGCGGATATTTTTATCGCGCCAAGTAAACCGACGACGACGTATGATGAGCAGTATTGCACCGCGCTTCTTGAAGCACAGGCCGCAGGATTACCGATCGTCACGACAAGAACAGGGGGGATTCCTGAGAATATCGGTGACGCGGGAATCTTGGTAGATCCCGGGGATGTGAGCGCAATTGCTAGGGCGGTAAAATCGTTTATCCTGAATCCGAAAAAACGTTTGGCTTACGGAAAAAGAGCAAGAAGACGCGCGGAAGCGGTTCATGATATATCAATCGGTGCCAGAAAACTGAGTGACTTGTATCATCATCTCCTATCATGATATCAAAGCGATTTGCAATCATCGGGGCCGCCGCACTTCTAATTCTATTTTCCGTTTTATCTCTCTCAAGCGCCACTAGAGAATCCTTAACCTATGATGAGATTGTTCATGTTCAGGAGGGAAAAAACGCTTGGGAAAAACATCAGTTCCAAATCGATACAAATAATCCGCCTTTCATCCGAGAAGTTACCGTTATACCACTCCTTATCGGTGGGTCTCATATGTTTCATTCACCGTTGCCCAACATACAAATGCTGCCTGCGAGAATCGTTACGATAGGTATGGGAGTCCTACTTGGCGCCCTCATTTTTTACAGTTCTTCGGTTTTTTTTGGTCCCGATGTCGCATTGTTGGCCCTGTTCCTTTACGTCTTTGAACCGAACATTCTCGGCAACAGTCATTATGTGACGCTCGATATAGGCGCCGCACTCTTTTTCTTTTTAGCGTATATGTCTCTATTTACTATGCTTAAGAACCCAACGCGAACAAACTTCATCATCCACGGATCATTTGTCGGCCTTATGGCGGCTTCAAAGATAACGACAGTTCCGTACTATTTCATAAGCGCAGTATGGGTGTATTTCAGTATTATTCGTAAACAATATGATCATTGGATTTGGCAACGCAAAGTCTCCATCGCATTATCAGTAGCGGTGTGTCTGCTGGCGGTTTGGTCCACATACTTTTTCAGGACTGATGTCATTGTCGCGCCGGGTAATGCTATGGGGAGGGTTTCGACGGCGCTTTCCCAACTTGCAGGGAGAGAGCATAACGGATTTTTAGCATATTCCCTTGATTTTCTGAGACATACACCGGTTCCGCTCGGGAACTATATTGCTGTATTAAAAAATTCCGCGGTCCGCACGACCAGACCAACCCCATATTTTTTCCTCGGAAAATTCTATTCAACCCCGAAGTGGTATTTTATGATCGTAAATGTTATCTACAAGACGCCGTTAGCGCTCCTGATCCTATTCCTTGCGGGCGTGTTCTCTTTCCTTATGGGCAAAATATCAACAGATCGTGCCCAATGGCTGTTTATCATCCCCGTTCTCTCAATACTGATCGTTTCATTCTTTGCCCGGATGCAGCCGCTTATCAGATATGTGTTACCGATGTACCCCTTCATTATTATTATCGCGGCAACCGTCATAGTCCGGGTTAAACATGTCGCCATAAGATTATTGTTATTTCTCCTGTGTGTTTGGTACGTCGTCGGTTCACTGTCATTTCATCCGTATTATCTCTCCTATATGAATGAATTAGCCGGGCCGGAACCAACAAACTCACTCCGATTTGTTGATTCAAATATTGACTGGGGACAGTCGCTTGAGTCATTAGTAACGTATGTGCGAAACGTCCGCCCGTCAGCCCTGTACTTTTCTTATTTCGGAAGAGATGATGCTGCGCCGTATGGATTACCAAGCATCCTTCGCTATGGGGGCTATAAGTTTGAAGACATCTGCGCATTTCACAAGATAGATTTTTCTGGTAATACGGTAGGTGAGCTAACAGCGATCAGTTTATCCAATTGGTATTACTGCGGATATTATCTGAAACCTCAATATCAAAAAAGCAATATTATTGATGTTGTCGGACACGTAATCTTACTGTTTCACGGCCATTAATGGACAAGCAAAAAATAAAACATCAAAAGAAAATTGATGACACACAGCGGTAGGGTAATCGCGTACATAATCGTCATGTACCTGAAACGCGGACTCTCGAAGAAGGAAAAGAAATTCGCAAGACCCAAAGCGACGAGCGGGAGAATGCTTACGAACATACGGCCACTATAGGAAGCCCCCTGCCACCATGTACTCCAGCTTGCAACAAGATACAGTTGCACGAGTATGATTCCGGCCGTGAGTCGGAGAGGCAGCCCGGATTTTTTCTTTAGAAGTCCAACAAATCCGAGGATAACTATTGGTGTCCAAAGCAGCAAACCGTTTTGCAATGAAAATATAACGCCTAGGATGTGTGGATGGATAAAATCAAACCCTTCTGAAGAACTTAAATACGGGCTGTGCCAGAAATTGCCGTTGATGAGCTGCCATCCGATACACTGCGGTAGAAATAATAAAAGAGCACCGAAGAGAAAATAACCGATATTTTTGGGTTTAATGTAGGGGAGTACGAGGAGTCCGAGAATGGCATCCTGAGTCCGTATGAGGGCAACAAGTCCGAGTGCGGCGCCGATGTAAAACCAGTTTTTCCGGCTTGCCAACACAAAGGTTAGGAATACTGATGCCGCGAAAAATGAGACGGCGTGGGAATTAACTGTGTCAAGTGAACCATAAAAATAGAGATTTGTCGCGAGCCCCACGCCAATAATTGCTGCGGCTGTTGCCGTTTTTCCGAAATATTTACCTAATAAGCGATACAAAAGAAGTAATCCGATAAACGCGTAAAAAACGTCCGATAGTCCGACCATGAATTGATAAGGAAACTCAAATCCACTCCCGTGGACCACCCCGTTCGTTAACAGAAACCCGGGCACCCAGAGGAGTGCGGGGCCGACCGTATATTTATTGCCCGGCATATGAAGGGGTGTCGCGGGTTGTGTTGTGTGAAAATACGCATAATCGTTTTGAAATGAAACGTCGTGATCAATGACAGCGGACCGGAGCCACGAATAGTAAAATATACCATCTCCGTATACGGTTTTATGAAGAATAAGCGCGTGGGCAGCGTAACCGAACAGATACAGGATAAAGATAGAGATGAATAGCTTATTTGACATACCAGTTTGCAGTGTACGAAATGGAGCGTCATGATTCAAGCCGTGATACAATAATCGCAAATGATTTCTGCAGTCATCCTCACTCATAATAACGGAAATAGTATAGAGAAGACGCTTTTCGGGTTAACCTGGTGTGACGAGCTTGTCGTCATTGATGACGGTTCGACGGATAACACAATTGAGAAAGTTAAACGGATTACCCCTCACATCTATAAACGAAGTGTCAACGGGGATTTCGCGTCCCAGAGAAATTTCGGACTGTCAAAATCAACAAGCGATTGGGTGTTATTTATCGACAGCGATGAAGTTGTCTCCCCGGACCTCCGGCATGAGATTGAGATGGCGATCGGACGAAAAGAATTTGCAGGATATTTTCTTAAGCGCGACGATTTGATGTTCGGACAAAAACTCGCCCACGGCGAAACGGGGAGCGTTCGACTGGTGCGATTAGGGAAAAAAGACGCAGGTAATTGGAAGCGCCCGGTCCATGAGGTGTGGGATATCAAAGGACCCGTTGGTTTTATCAATGCACCACTTCAGCATTTTCCCCACCCTAACATTTCACAATTTTTAGATGAAATAAATTATTATTCAACGCTCAACGCAAAATATTTTTTTGATCAGGGGGTTCACACTAACCGACTTCAGATTGTAGGTTATCCGACCGCTAAGCTTTTCGTAAACTATATTCTTCGGGCGGGATTCTTAGACGGAATGCCGGGTGCAATTATGGCGCTTATGATGAGTTTTCACTCATTTCTCACTCGCGCAAAGCTTTATCAACTGTGGAGCGCCACGTCAAAATCGGGAGAGTCGGGAGCGGTATGATCATTTTGCTTGTCATATTTTTTGTTAGTCTGCTATTGGGGCAACTGGGTGCGATAAGCGTATTACCGGGGGTTACCCTATATGTCCATGATATTATCCTCTTCCTCATATTTTGTTTTTGTGTCATCCGGCGTCCAAAGAAATGGATTATGCCGGTTCTGTTGATGCCGATCCTTGTTTTCGTCGGCGTTGCAGCGATAACACTTCTTCTCAATGTATACCGGTTTACGTGGGCGGTGATCGGCACATCGGCCCTGTATCTCGTCCGTTTCGTTTTCTATAGCTGTCTCTATATTGCTCTTGTTGAAAACGCCGTGACTCCGGATTTTTTACTTTGGGGGCTCTACGCATTTGGATCAGCATTTTCGGTTCTGGGACTCGTGCAATATTTTTTATATCCTGACCTACGGAATTTAACGTATCTCGGGTGGGATCCTCATTATTACCGCCTGTTTTCGACATTTCTTGATCCCAATTTTGCAGGCATCGTCCTTGTGCTCACTCTTTTTTTAGGATTTTACCTTATGGGTAAAGTAAAACATATGTGGCTAACGTTATTGCAAATAGTGAGCGGCGCAGCTTTATTCCTAACATATTCGAGAAGCAGCTATCTTGCGTTTGGCGCGGGCGTCATTCTCTGGATTATTTGGAAAAGACAATGGCTTAGCGGACTCGTTATCGCTCTCGTTATCGGATTTTTGATTTTATTGCCGACTCCGGGAGGAAAGACACTTCGTTTAATGCGCGCCGATTCAACAATTGCGCGGGTAGGGAATTGGAAGGAAGCGATAGACCTTATCAGCAAATCCCCGTTCGTGGGCTATGGTTTAAATACATTGCCGCATGTTCAGCATGCAACGCCGACTTTTGCCGGCCAGCCGTCTCACGCAGCTTCAGGTATAGATAGCAGCGTATTATTCCTTATCGCAACGACAGGACTTATCGGACTTATCTCATTTGGTTGGATTGTCTTTAGACAGTCGGCGTTTGTTTTCCGGAGTTTTGGCCGGTCGGATATGTCTCTTTTGTATTTGTGCATCACTCTCGCCGTCGGCGTACACAGCCTGTTTAATAACAGCCTTTTTTATGCGTGGGTGATGCTCTGGTTATGGATTTTTATTGCAAGCGTGGAGGGGAATGTAAGGCCCAGGCCAAAGAAATGAGCTATTTATGATAGGTAACTTTACGTTGTGTCTGTGTCGTGTTACCGGCCTGATCGGTTGCGATAATCGTGAGCATATTGTCCCCATCGTTTAACGGATATTGGTAGCTGAAACTGTTATCGCTTTCAACGACGACAAATCTGCCGTTAATCGTCACCGTTGTATTGTCGTCTGTTTTTCCGGAAACTGTCACGAGATTGCTGTCACCCGTTACCGTCGAATTATCATCAGGCGTATTGATGGTTAATGTCGGCGCACTTTTCTTGATAAGCGTTGTTAGAAAATTGGACAGGTCGCTTGTGTTCCCCTTATTGTCGGTTAACTTTGCACTGATGGTATTGCTTCCATCCTGGAGTGAAAGGGGTGTCGAGAACGTTCCATCTTTTGCGACTGTTTCCCGGTCAACTTCCCCGGAATTGACGTAGATGATCGCGGTCAGGCCCTGTTTCCCGGCTCCAGTAAGTTTAAGTTCTCCGCTATTTGTGGCCATCGGGAGCGGATCCAGGGTCGGCGGGAGGATAAGTGCCTGTGATTGGGGGGTAGGTGACGGAGATGAACCTTTCAGATTTTCGACCAGTAGGCTGAAGGCGACAATAAGTTTTACACCAAATATTATAAGGAGTGCGACTATGGTAATACTTCCGACAATAGCGAGAACGAGCCGTCTCCTTTGTTTTTTATCTTCAATTCTGCTGTACCGAGAATATGCCATACGTGTCTTTGGAGCCGACAGTCGGGATCGAACCGACGACCTACGCTTTACGAAAGCGCCGCTCTACCAACTGAGCTATGTCGGCGTATCCCTTATTGTATCAAATATCCTACGAAATCCATATAAAACAGTTGATCGGTTTCCGTGCAAAGGGAAAATTGGTACAATGCTTCTATGAATTCAATTGACAGGAAAATTCCAAGTACAATGGCTTCCCAGCATCCAGACCATGCCGCAAAACCCTATTGGTATACCAAAGAGTTTATCAGCACGAGGCAGGAAGTGAAAGAGTGCTTCCTTACATTTTCCGACCTCGGGATTTCCGAATATAAATGGGATTGGGAAGGGAAATTTGTGGATGAATCGGTTGTTGAAAAGCTCTTAAGCGAGCATTATGAATATTTTCTTCAGCACCCGATTGGTAAAGATAAATTTATTACGTTCCGGCTGCCGAATCCGAAAGTTGAGACGGAATTCCGGTTGGGGCGGGCATTTATGGGAATACTTGCCGCTGCCGGTCTTGCAAAACAGGTCGGACTCCACAGCGTCCCGCTTTTTGAAGTAATCCTGCCGATGACCGAGTCAGCTGGCGAGATGATTGCCATTCAGGAAGCGTTCGCGGAAATCGCTTCGCTCAAACATACGCTTTATAACTTTACCAATGAGACCATAAAACACATTGAGGTGATTCCGCTTTTTGAGAGCGTGGAAACGATCATGCGGTCAGATGAAATTGTGGATGAATATGTAAAAAAACATGAAGAAACCTTCGGGTTCAGGCCGAAGTATCTCCGGCCGTACGTCGCGCGATCCGATCCCGCGCTTAATTCGGGACTCGTTCCGACGGTTCTTGCGATAAAGATTGCCCTTTCCCAGTTTGATGAACTTGCCAGGAAGCTTGATTTTCCGCTGAGTCCCATTATCGGGTCAGCGTCATTACCATTCCGCGGCGGGTTAACTCCGTATACCGTGAAACAGTTTGCCAATGAATACGCAGGCGTCAGAACCGCTCTTATACAAAGTGCGTTCCGGTATGATTATCCGTTTGCAGATGTCGTAAAAGGGATTGCTGTTTTAGAGGATTTATTGCCCAAAACTAAAGCTGTCGCCGTATCAACTGTTGAGAAGCGTGAGATTATCGGAATTCTGCAGTCATTTGAAAAACCCTACCAGTCAAGTATAGAAATACTTGCGCCCCTCGTAAATGAGATTGCGTCACTGTTGCCCAGACGTCGAGAGCGAGTTCAACACACAGGACTTTTCGGATACTCGAGGGGTGTAGGCAGTGTCCACTTGCCGCGTGCGATTGGATTTACCGCCGCAATGTATTCTCTGGGAATCCCTCCGGAATTAATCGGGACCGGCCGCGGTCTTCATGATGCTTCCCATAAGAAATTATTACCGCTTATCGAAAAACATTACATCGGCCTGCGGCGGGAGATCCGTGAGGCGGGGAAGTTTCTCAATAAGCGCGCACTTGCTAAGTTGTCAAAAACAGTGCCGGAGCTTACGGACATCATGACCGATATCAAATATATTGAGGACTATCTTCATGAACCACTTGGTCCCAAGACGCCGGAAGAACACGAGCATGCAGAAGTTGTCGATGAAATTGTCACCCGGTACCTTCGGGGTAACCTAACGAGCGAATTATTGACTCAGGCGGCACTTCTTAGGAAAAGCCTAGGGTGACAAGATTGATAAGTATTTACATCCCCGGCACATAGTCTCTAGTATATGCGATTGCCAATTCTTCAACAAAATTTTTGCCTCTCAAAAGATTCAATGTGTATGATCCATCGCCGCCTTCTGAAAGTTCCATATTTAAGAGTGTTACTGCGGCAGATACCGCGTTTAATTCATCGGCATTATAATCATATGGGCCATTTAAATGTACAACGCGCCCCCATACACGGTTCGGATCCGAGTTTGCTCCGTGTAATACGTCTTGTAAAGCTTCAACTAATGCCATATTTATGTTGAGCGGGCGATGGGATTTGAACCCACGACCTTCTCCTTGGGAAGGAGACATTCTACCGCTGAACTACGCCCGCATTCGCCCCTGACGAAAGCTTCCGTCAGGTACGATTATCATTATTATACGTTATATCAATGAACTTAAAAATGTATATTTGTTGCAACCAATATACTTACGGTACTATCAGGACGTTTCCTGCGTTGATGATATCCGGATTGGTTAGATGATTTGCTTTTGCGATATCTACCCATCGGTATCCATTACCGTTATATTCTTTTTGTGAAATAGACCAAAGATCATCTCCCGCGACGACAGAATAATGTTTTTCCGTGTACGGGATTTCAGTTGATGCTGCAGAAATTTGGCCTGTCGGCTGCGGCGTCGGGGTGATTTTCGGCAATATCAATGATTGGCCGGCCATAATGTAGTCAGCGTTGACGAGAGTATTGGCGTTTTGAATATCAACCCAATTATACCCGCTTTTATAATACGCTTCGGCTATCGACCAGAGCGTGTCTCCGTCTTTAACCGTATAAGAGCTCGGGATTGCATTCTCCTTTGCTACTTCCCGATTGTGCTGCTGGATTTTTTGAGACTGTGCGCGTTCTGACTTTGCCTTAAAATAATTAAAGGATATCATGCCGATAATCAACACGACTGCAAGTCCAAGCGCGAGAGATACGTACGAATCCGGTGAATTAAAAATTTGTTTTAGTGACTTCCACATGAAGAAAAGTTCCTCCGTTCCAGGCAGAGATAGGTAGACAGAATCGTCCACCATATCTTCCCTTTCGCCTTACCTACTATTCGTAGCGCGGCTCAAGGAGCGATATGTGGTGGACATAAGAATCTCTAATTCAATAAGAATTGATTAAGAGATTCTAATGCGGGGCTGACGGGGTTCGAACCCGTGACCTCCTCCTTGACAGGGAGGCGCTCTAACCAGGCTGAGCTACAACCCCAAGCTCATGAGATTATAAATCAAATTTGAGGAGCACACAATGTTTATGCTACGATTGGCGTACAGTACAACCTATGACGAACTTAGAAATTGCACAGCTTCTCCGTAAAGTCGCAGCCGCGTATCAGATCCTGAATGAAAACAGGTTTAAGATTATTGCCTATGAGCGCGCGGCAGACAGTGTTGAACATCTGACGAGTGAAGTGAAGGATCTTTGGGATGACGGGAAATTAAAAGATATCCCGGGAGTCGGCGAGACGCTGCAAAAACACCTTGATGACCTTTTCAAGACCGGCCATGTCCGTCATTTTGAAGAGGTTCTCGCAAAATTGCCGTCGTCAATCTACCCGCTCTTATTGGTGCCGGGAATCGGGCCGAAAAAAGCATATAAACTGGTCAGCGAATTAAAGCTAAATCGCGAGCAAACGGTTATCGAGGATTTAGAGAATGCTGCTAAGACCCACAAAATCGCCCCTATGGAGGGGTTCGGAGAAAAGTCAGAGGCTGATATTCTTGCCAATATCGAAACATATAAGAAAGGCGCTATTAAAGAGAACCGCATGGTACTCTCCGAAGCCGATCAGGTGGCGCTAGACGTCATTACCTTTATCAAAGCGGGGGGCGAAGTCAGGCATATAGACACTCTCGGAAGCCTGCGGCGGCGGGTGTCGACAATAGGCGATATTGATATTTCCGTTGCAACCACTGAGCCTCAGGTTATCATTGACCGTTTTATGACCTATCCGCATCAAAAACTGATTGAAAAAGGCCCTACCGGAGCCTCGCTCCTTCTCCATAACGGGAAACAGGTCGATCTTCGTGTGCAGAAACCCGAAGCATACGGCGCCATGCTTCAGTACTTTACTGGGTCTAAAAACCACAATATCAAATTGCGGTCGCTTGCACTGAATCAGGGGAAATCGCTCAATGAATACGGAATCAAAAATACGAAAACAAACAAACTGTCAGAATATGAGACGGAAGAAGCGTTTTATGGAGCAATTAAACTGCCCTGGATTCCTCCTGAGCTCCGTGAGGATCGGGGAGAGATTGAAGCGGCTGTTCATGGTAAATTACCTCAGCTTGTGGAACTTAAAGATGTCCGTGGGGATCTCCATATTCACTCAAGTTATGATCTTGAGTCATCCCATGATGTGGGCGCCCAGAGCGCGGATATCTACTTATCCGAAGCCGCACGGTTGGGATACGCGTATATTGGTTTTAGTGACCATAATCCAAGTGTCGGAAACCACTCTGAGAATCAAATAATTGAGATAATGAAAAGACGGAAGGATGATTATGAACATAAATATTACTCATGGGTACAAAAAGTGCGCAAAACTCGTACCTCCCTTCACAAAGCTTCGGCGGGGCTGCCGCATATGTTCCTCATGTGTGAAGTCGATATCCTTCCTGACGGGAAATTGGCGTTACCCGATCGCGCATTCGATTATGTAGATGCTGTTGTCGTTTCCGTGCATTCGAGTTTTAGCCAAGATAGGGAACAAATGACAAAGCGTGTCGTAACCGCACTTACTTCTCACCCGAAAGTCCGAATATTCGGGCATCCGACCACCCGGCTGTTGGGAAAACGGGAGGGAGTGGAATACGATTGGAATAAAATATTTGAGGCATGCAAAAAACAGAACATCGCCCTTGAAATCAATGCGCATCCGTCACGTCTGGATTTACCGGACAGCATAGTATTTGACGCCAGGAAAGAGGGGCTTCGGTTTTCGATTGACACCGATTCACATGACGTGAATCAAATGATCCTCATGAAGTACGGCGTGTCTGTCGCACGACGCGGTTGGGTAACAAAACATGACATTGTGAATGCTCAGGAGTATAATGAATTTAAAGATTGGCTAATGAAAGGAGCAAAACCATGAATCCCACGTTTATTGTTATCGGCATTATCGTACTTGTTGTTTTGTATTTATGGGCGCTCTATAACGGTTTGGTTACCGGGTCTACTGAGGTTGATGAAGCATGGGCGCAAATCGATGTCCAGTTAAAGCGGCGGACTGATCTTATCCCTAATCTTGTTGAAAGTGTGAAAGGGTATGCGAAACACGAAAAATCGGTGTTTACAGATGTCACGAAAGCCCGGAGCGCTCTCATGGGTGCAACGACCCCCGGAGATAAAGCGAAAGCCAATGATATGTTAAGCGGAACGCTCAAGAGTCTTTTTGCGATTGCGGAAAATTATCCGCAACTTAAAGCGAATGAGAATTTTTTGCAACTCCAAAAGGAACTTTCAGATACAGAAGATAAAGTTGCCTATGCGCGGCAGTTCTATAACACGCAGCTTATGGAATACAATTTGAAGGTGAAAACATTTCCGAATGTAATCCTTGCCGGAGCGTTCGGATTTAAAGTGAAGGAATTTTTCAAAGTTGAGGGGTCAGACGCAGAACCGGTCAAAGTCAATTTTTCATAAATTATACGGCGCTGTCGTCGACATGCGTTTTGTGCGTCCTTAGATCCGAGATCTCAGGATCTGGGACACCTGTCAAGCAATATTATATATCACCGAGTTTTTGTCCATATCCTGCGTGACAGTGCTGGGCAAAATGCACGTCTCCTCGCACCTTAGTTATTATGTCTATTCGCTCACAAATTCAATCTAATATTCTTAAGTCATATGCCTTCATGATGGGATTCATCATATTTGTGGTTTTTGCGGGCTACGTGATGGGCAATGCCCTGGGGTACGGTGATTCGTTTATGTTTATTGCCGTTGCGTTTGCAGTTATATCTTCCTTCGTCAGTTATTACTGGGGTTCGTCGATCGTTCTTGCGATGTCCAAAGCCAGACCCGCCGACCGAAGGCGTGATTTTGATTTTTACACCGTTACGGAAAATCTTTGCATCGCCTCGGGGTTACCCAAGCCGAAACTGTATGTTATTGATGATGATGCCATGAACGCATTTTCGACCGGCCGTGATCCACAGCATGCGGTGGTATGTGCCACGAGCGGGATATTGGCCCGCATGGATCGTGAAGAGCTTGAGGGCGTTATTGCGCACGAATTATCGCATGTGAAAAATTATGATATACGGCTTATGGCGATTGTTGCAGTTTTAGCCGGAACCGTTGTCTTTTTGGCGGATATGTTTCTGCGGACGCTGTGGTGGGGCGGTGGAAGGCGGAGCCGCAATAACGAGGGTGGACAACTGCAGGGGATATTAATGATCGTCGGTATCGTACTTGCTATCCTTTCTCCGATTGTCGCAACGCTTATACAACTGGCAATTTCACGGAAACGTGAATACTTAGCAGATGCCTCAGGGGCGCTCCTCACCCGGAATCCGGAAGGGCTTGCCAGTGCTTTGGAGGAGTTAAAAAAAGATACGGCTGTTTTAGAGGAAGCTACCAATGCAACCGCACACCTTTTTATAACCAATCCGTTCAAGCAAAAAGCCTTCGGCACTTGGTTTTCCGGACTGTTTGATACCCATCCGCCGATTGACGAGCGGATAAAGATATTACGGGCGATGTAGTATCGCAGGCGTATGCTCTCTGTTATCATTCCCACATTAAACGAAGAAAAGTATATAGGAAGACTTCTTACCTGTATCCGGAAGCAGTGTCCGAAATCTACTGAAATAATCGTGTCCGATGGGTCTTCCTCAGATAGGACGGTTGCGATAGCAAAAGCGTGTGGTTGTCGTGTAGTTGTCCAAAAAAGACAAAGTCCGGCGATACAACGAAACGCTGGGGCGGCGATAGCAAAGGGAGATGTACTATTATTTCTTGATGCTGACACGATGCTTCCGGAGCTTTTTTTTGACAGGGCTCTCAAAGAATTTGATGGGAAAAAACTTGACGTTGGTGCGTTTTTCTTTACCCTTAACTCAAATAAACTTATTTATCGTCTTGCTACTATCCATGCGCGCCATATGTGTTACCTTCTTAATTGCTTGCATCCGTTTGGATTTGGTGCGGGATTGTTAGTGCGCAAACGCGTCCATGACTCCATTGG
>CAYLQG010000010.1:6782-21974 GCA_964385705.1 uncultured Gammaproteobacteria bacterium | reverse complement strand
TTTACCCCCTACACGACGATATTTTGGATTATCAGGCGACGGAAGATTTTGTGGGTAAAGAGGGAGAACCTGACTCCATCCCGTCGGTGACCTACGACCGCGGCCATTATCCGACCCTGCCGTCCTGGAAGTCTTTTTGGTCGTGGATCGTGAACTCCGCATCAACACGTCCGGCTCTCCAAACCCAACCCACGAAGACGGTGCAAATACAATCCGCTATTCCCGCCGCGTCAAGTGGAGATCAAGAAGCGCAAACGGGAGTTATTTCCAGAATTAACGGGCTTCAAGTGTTCCACGAGACGTTCTTGCGAAATGTATCGCAAGTTGCCATGATGGAAAGAGAGACTGCCTATGCGTAAATATAAACAACCTATTCGAACGTTTGGTTTATTCATTCTATTTCTTTTGTTTTTAGCTCCTCATGGAGTCCAAACGGTCAAAGCAGCCGACCTTCAGTCGGTGTCTTCACTCTTATATTCGATCGCAAAGGAGCAGACGTCGGCCAGCCAATCGATAACGGCAAGTAATGCCGCGAATTTAACGCCGCAACAACTTGTCAATATCGTTTTTAAGGCTCAGACCGCCGGAATGGTTGAGTCCATCGGTACAATTGCCCTAAGCGCAAACGGCTATAAAGGGATGAGCGGCATCACCGGGACGGCAGTTGGCCAACTACCCGCAGGAACATATACTATTTCCACTCAACCGGTCGCAGGGGTGACGATGACATTGCCGACGCGGACGATGGCCTTAAGCGCGTCGAGCGTCAACACCATTGATATTGCGATGAAATTAAAAAGCGGGAGCGGTCGGGTAGAGTACCGCTCGGAAGCTTTTTCCCTGAAAAATATACCCTCGGCAATTGTTCGCCTGTGGAATTCATTTGTCGTCTGGGTCTTGGACAAGCCATCAAAACCTATTTTGCCGGGGAATACGGAGCAAACTGTTGTCGTTATCCGTTTGTATCAGGATACGAATAATAACGGGACATATGATAATGGAGAAAAGCTCGTCCCCTGGGCAAATGTGCCCGTCATTTTTACCCGTGTTTCACCGTAGTCCTTAGGCGTTCCTGATCTTTCCTTCGTAGCATGATGACTATTACCCAGAGTATGATCGCAATAATGGCGAGATACATGAGCGCCATTTTGAGCGTTGAGGGTTCGTAGGCGAGCGTCACCTCATGGATTCCGGGCTGACTCACCGGCACGCCGATATAGAAGGGGAAGACGATAATCGGTTTAACCGGTTTGTTATCGACCCAGGCACGCCATGAGGGATGATAGGTCTGTTTGAGGATGACCATACACTGCTGACAATTCGTCCCTACATCCACCTTTGTTGAGTACACCATGTTCGTATCATTTCCCTCGGGTCCAATTAATTTCGCGTCGGTCAGATTTTTATTGGACAAGGTATTGAATTGTTGGACCGACGCAATCCCCGGCGGCAGGTACACCGGGGGTTCCGCAAATAGGTTGTGTGTGGTTTTATCGGGCGTTACATAGGTCACCTCATCGGTCATTTTGAAGTTCGGGAGACCCGTTGTTTTTGGATACGACGAATCAAACGTCAACTCGGGGAATAGCCCGTTTTTGTGCGCATCGGATTGGATCCAAAGGTGGACGACGGTGTAAAAGTTGATTTTGTTGATAGAGACGATTGCGGGCCGTATACCCACGGTGAAGTAGCCGGAAGTCGGTACCGTATAGAGCTTCCATGTGGCGGCCTGGTCGATAAGGTGCCAGAAGGGCTGGGGCGTCTGGTTGGGAGGAGCCGCCACGTATTTCATATTGTAGAGGTCGTAGTCCTTTGCTTGGTCCTCGGAAAAGAATTGTTCGGTGTCCGAGTTCATGGACCATGTTTCAGGCAGCCAGAGGGTCGTAGGGATGCCGTAGGTCGACAGATCCATGAAGTATGGGGTCTCGGCCACCCGGAAGTCTTTACCGAAGCTACCGCCCCGTCCTGCAAATACGCGCGCGGGCTCAAGCGAATTGAGTTTTGCAAATAATTTCTGTTCATCTGCCGCCACCTTCGCGTGATTGGTATTGGCCCGGAGAATGAGCTCGTTATTGAGCGTATTGTAGGTAATTGTCCATTGAAATACGGGAGGGACCAATAATAATCCAATAATTAAATAAACGAATAAACGAATAAATGAATAGTTAATACGAAGGCTCGTAAGTTTCCGTAATCCGTCATTCATGATGCGTGATGCATATTCGGCGAGCCACACGAACCCGATAGGGGCAAGGAGCATGCCTGCGGCATGAAGCCCGACGATAAACCGGGATAAGTGAAAGTCTTTCATGCCGGGGATCATATCGATGAGTCCTCCCCAGGTCGTTCTCCCGAAGTAGAACAATAACCAGAAGATAAAGAGAAAGGCGAGCGGGGAATAATCTCCAGCTTGTGCTGAGGTCGGCAAACGTTTTTCTGCGGCTCCGCCAAGCAAACTGTTTCTCGACTTTTTTCCATCCATACCCTGCGTGGCGTTACTCGAAAAATTTTGCCTCCCCGCACTCAGCAGTGTCACTATTATTCCGAGGATCGATAAATAAGTGAGAATCGGGAGCCGTCCGAAATCAAAGAGGTCGCCGTTAAAGAGCCGTATCATCGTTTCCTTCGTGCCGTAGGAGTTAAATTTCCACACCGGGTCCCAGAAGGAGATGTTGTGGTAGTTGCCGTAGATGAAAATCGGGATGATCCAATAGCCGAGGATGAATACAGCGACGCCGCAGACAATAATGATACGTATGATTTGTTCCCTTGCCGATTCGACAACGTCGCGGAAAGTCTTTTGGCGAAGAACTTTCATGATAGGGATTGCGATTCCCAAGAATCCGACGGAGAGCATGGCGATCATGCCGATTCCAAGATGTCCCGCGGTTGTTGCGGTGATGTAGAAAATCGCTGGTATCAGGAATTCGGGAAACGAATTTTTTCGAGTCGCTCGCTGAGTTTCTTGCGCTAGGTTAGAGTTTTTTCCGCTCGCTAAATGGCGTCCTGCTCCGTTCATTTTTACCCAAAGATATTTGAGTCCGGACGCCAGTTCTCTCAAAAATTGTTTCCCGACTTCCTCACCCTCCTGAGCGGCGAAGAATCGGTAGCTGTAGGCGATCGCCTGCGGGAGCCAGATCATGGCGAATAGCTGGCTTGAGAGGCCGTAGCCACGCCAGAGAAAAGAGGACGGGTCAAGACCATACAGGCCGTCGGTTGAGAGGTTTGTGGCAAATAATGCCCCCACGCCCGCCGTCATCCACGAGAGGCCGATGACCCGGAGTGCGATAAAGACCGAGATTGGGAAGAGACATAATAATAGGTAGATAACTATATGATAGTAGGTGAATAGGCTTAACTGGGGCGCAAAAAGCGCGATAAACCGCCATGAGGCGACGATAAGAATCTGGGGCACATGCGAGTAGTAGAACGGCAAGTTAAAGCCATCCGCCCAGTTGTGGACCCAGTGGTCGCCGAGATAGCTGAACTGGCAGATGGGGAAGGTAATTATCCCGCCGAGCGAAGATGAACACTTTTTGATTGCAAAATCCCATATTGTGTTTGTCCTATCAACCAAACCGAATTGGAATGCGTTATCGTTCGGGTCGATCGTTGCCGTCGGCTCCAATTTATATAACCATAGGTTAAATCCCACGGCAAAGAGGAGGAGTATGAATGCAACTATTTTTTCTTTCGTTAAATTTTTCATAATTTATTGTGGTTCGCAATGCATTTTTTCAGACCCGCTCGATAGCCCCTCCTTATCATGATCACATTTCCGATCTCGCTAAATGCGCGTTTGCCATCATGTCATTCTCCTAATCTCGCGCAAACGCACAGTTGTCTTCAAAAATGTATTGCTAACCTCGTTCGATTCAAAAATTTTATCCCTCGCATAGCGTCATTTCATGTTAACCTTACTCACCCTTGTCATCCTCGGGCCGAAGGACCCGAGGATCTATTCAAAAACCGATTCCCGCCTACGCGGGAATGACAATACCATCTTATGGTATTAACTGCGTATTAAGCCAATCGGCGTGATCATCGACATTACCATTACCACCATCTGTAACGATCAGTTCAAGCGTTTTGACGCCCGTGACATTGATATTCGCATGTCTCGGGAACTGATATCGGGTGACTAAGCCTGACGAGTAGAGTTCTTTTCCGTCGCCGTAGACGTCAAACTCGACGCTCCCTTGCGGGCCGCCGTTCGTGTCGATGCCGACATCCGTAGTGAGCATTTTAAAATTCCGGTTGATATCATACACCTCGCGTGCCGGCGCGTGTGTGCCGATACCGTGGTGGTAAAATGCATATTGGGTCGATAAAAAACCCCATTTGCTAAATCCAAAGCTCGCCATCACCGGCATATCGACCATTCTACTCCCATAACCAGCTGTCGCTGAAATCGGTGTCAGCTTCGTTATATAGATGGGTTTTTTCATTATAAGCGGTGCGTTTTTAACCAGAATAAGGAGTATACAAATACCCGCGCACGATGCAAAAATAGGGGTCGTGATATAGCGCCGCAATATATAGAGAAAATACCCAAATACACCGATCTGGGCAAATGACGCAAGAACCGTCAGCGTCGGAATATTGAGGCCAGTCAGAAACCCAATCCCGTTATGCGGATAATTCTGTATAAAAGCATTGTGGAGATTATAAAAATAGAGAATAGAGAGGAGGAGATAGAATATAAAAAAGCCTTTTAATTTCTTTTGATCTATCTTCCATGCTCCATTTTCAATCTTTGTTACCCAAAATGGCCCCCACAGTAGTAAAAATACGATGACGGGGAAGGCGTACCGGTCGTGGGATTCCGTCTGAAAAAGGAAAAAGCCGGAGGCGGCGATGATTAACCCGCTTAAATAACGGAATAATAGTTCCCGGGAAACTATCGTACTTTTCAAGCCACCCTCATTGTTGTATTGTCGTATTGTTGTATTGTTCGTTGGCAAGAATTTCCCTTTAAGCATTGTGAGAACAGCCAGAAGATACGTTGATGCAAACATAAAAAGGCCAACGGTTTTTGCGTTTACGATCCCTATCGCCATATTCTTATCCGACATCTGCATGCCCTTTGCGCCCGATACAATCCACCAGATGTTATAGGCGTTGAGAGACATCCAAGGGAAGTAATCGTAATTGCCGGTTAAGTCGCCGGCGACTCTGCCCATATCACGGTTGAGGATAAATTCGATATTGAGTGAGAAAAACGTGAGTGCAGCGCCGCCCAACGCCTGCATGAAGCCCTCAAATCCGAGATACTGCCAGATAAAAAGGAAAAACACCGGGCCGTAAATCATGTTCTGGAGTTTCGTCATCATCGCGATCATGTAAACGACACCGGCAAGGAACGGTTTTTTCCGGAGGACAAGGCAGTTTGCGACAAGAAAAATGACGACTCCGACGCTGTCTACCTGGCCCCAAAGGGCGCCGTCAAGCATCGCGAGCGGACTTAAGAGGTATATAAAAGCAAGTAACGTATAAAACGGCATGGGAAGCTCCGGGAACCCAATGCGTTTGGCGTTTTTCCCGATCCAGAGGATGACGGCGAATATGCCGAAGTCTGCAAGGATTGACGGCGTTTTACAAATAGCAAGGAAAAGGATATTTGCATTGTTCCAGTATTCATTATAATTGTGCGGATTGGCAAAAAAGCTGTATATATCGGCCATAAGTGCCAAAACGTAGGCGAAGGGGGAGGGATAATTAAAATTCGTTAAGGGGAGGCCTTTGACGATGCCGAAGTCACGGACCGCGAGCCCCCACGATTTCCAGAAGGCCACATCTGCTTCAAATCCAGGATTCGGTATGAGGACAAGCCTGAGGACGAGCGCGACGCCGAGGAGGAATTGGAAGTTAGTCGGATTCGTAACAAATGTGAACACTTTCTTCATAAGTCGGTAAGCGGGTTATTTTCCCCATGCGACGCTGTCAATGAGCGGATCAAACACCGAAGAATCTAAGACTCCGCTTGCAACATGGATGACGTAAGCCGGGTCCGGTGCTTCAAAAAAGACGTCATCATTGGGAGTCTGGCCGGCACTATTTAAAAATTTCGCACGATAGCCCTTGAGGCCGTGACTATTGGTAAATTCCGTGATTGACCCGATTCCCTTAAGCCCAAATTGTTTCCACCAATTCTCAACATAGGTCCGTTTTGACACATCAATGTACTGTTTCAGTGCATCAGTTCTGTTAAGATTATCAACTCCGATGAGGACGTTTTGATCCGGCGGCTGTCCATTCCAGGAGATTGCATAAATATCAAACTGGTCATTGGGAAATGTGACGAGGTTGAGTGCAGCAGGTCTTTTAAATGAATACGGGTATTTATTTCCTTTCACGGTGACCCACACGGCATCTTTGGTGACGGCAAATTTACCCTGAGCTGTAGTGTATGTGCCGTTTTTGGCCGGTGCAGTGGGTGTTATTGATGCAGTCACCGTTGGCACGACAGGAGCAGGTGTCGTAATGGCCGGAGCCGGAGTTGTTGTATCCGTCGGACCTAAATACGTGCCGCCGGCAGGGAGGACAATGGTGCCGACATTCTGAAACGCAAGATTATGTTGAAGGATGATGACCGCAATGATGGCGACACTGACACCAATGGCGATTATGGCAGTATGTTTATATGCAGGGGATTGTACATTCTCTTCGTTATCCATAATTTTCGTCATTGTAGCACAACTTTTATAAATTTTTTGATACATTCGACGACGCCAAGTTCTGGGCTTCAGCCCTGAGAAAAGCGTCGCTCAGTATCAACCCTGAGCGAACCCGGTCTTTAGACCGGAGAGTCGAATGGGTTGATGATTATTTCGCGTTTGTTACCTTATAGAATATAGCATATTGATTCTGGTATACGACGGTGAGGTTGGGAAGATAAATCGGCACCCATGCGTACGTAAAAATATATGAAATTTTATTTTCCTTAAGCCACCCGACTTTATACGAATCCAACAGCTGTTTACTGTAATAAAAGTCCGTTGCTTCCTTTATCTTTCTCGCGTAATTAATGGTCGCAAATTCGTTGGAGACAAATACATGTTTTCCGGTCAAACCGGCGAAGGTATCGGAGAATAAAGGTTCAACCAATACTGTTTCCGTCGGGCCGACAACTTTTTCTGCAACCTCGTATGTTTGATACGCGCCAAGCGGCAGATACGCGTTTACGTCGGTCGGTCCCACGGTAAACATGCGGCTGTAAAACTGGTTTGCTGTGACCGGGATGGTTATAGATATCGCAACGATGCTTAAAAACCAGGTAAGCATGATTTTGCGCTTCGGATCAACCTTTGAAGCCACAAGCCAGATGAGCCAAGTGGCCAAATACGCGAATGCGAATGTCGGGATGACGGAGAGAAATCTGAGGTTTAATATTTTTGCATAATCAGGAATCGGTGAGAAAAAGACGGCAATAACGAAAACGGAGTAAAAAATAACCGGAAACTCACGTATAGTTATTTTCTTAACCACAAACGGAATTGCGAGAATCGCAAGCACCATGAGAGGTCCGTTGAGGATGATAAATTGGATGATTGTTATCCGTACCTGCTGCGTTGCTTCCCAGATGAGCGTGTAATCATAGGGCACAAGCGTATAGAGATGTTTGAGATATATAGCCACAGGTAGCCCCGAGAGGAAAAAGACAACAGACGGTAAAAATGCAAATAATCCCTGGTTAACGAGTGTCGTTTTTTGTTGTTCCGTCTTCGTTTGCCACCATGCAAACAAGCCACTTACCCCAAGGACTCCTGTCACGAGGGCCCACTGAAGAGGCTGCATGCTTGAGACGAAGCAACCGAGGATTGCCAGGGCGATGAGAGATTTATTTTTTCTCCCGAGCCAGTAACTTATCCCCCCCACGAACGCGGCCATAATGCCGAACTGAATGAATACATGATGCGGGACGTTTGAGAGTCTCTCAAGGGGCTCGCCGATATTGTTCCATGGATAAAGATAGGTGAAAATCCACGTTCCGCTATGCGAATAAATTCGCGGGAATTCGTTGCTTAACAAAAAAAGAATATAGGAGATAAGCCTTGTCGTTTTATTTGTGGGGAAGAGGACTGCAGCGAGGCGGTAGCTGATATAGAGGTATGCCGCGCTTGCCACAACCACAAGCACCTGATACGTAACCGGCGCCGTGAGGTGAAAAAAAGATCCCATGTGCCCGCCGAATGTATAGATCCAATTCAACAGTTCCAGCTTCGTCGTTTCGCCGGTAAATACGTGATAACTCAGGAACCAATGATGTTTCCCCTGTGTGATAAATGCGAGGTAATCGAGATAATCCATCGGGTAGTGGACGGTTCCTAAAAATACGGTAAATTGAGGAGTCCGGGTCGCGAGAATAAAATAACTACTGATGTTTAAGAATGTAGTAAGGATAATAATTCCGCCGACGATAAGATTCATACGAGTACATTCAGGAAGTTGTCCTTCTCTTTATAGCATAGTAGACTGTAGAGTATTAGTGAGACTGTTGCAAGAGCGATTATCATGAAACGAAATCAGGGGGTCACGCAAATTCAGTACATCGTGGTCGGGTTTATTGTTTTCTTTATTCTTCTTTCCATGGCGCCGACGTTCTACGAATGGAACGCAAGAGAACGAATTCACGCCGACCGGTTTTTCGAACTCGTCCATAATTTTCCGACAGACTATAATCTTTATCTTTCCCGTATCCGTGAAGGGAAAGAGGGGGCGTGGCTCGCAACGGAGAAATATACATCGGAGCCCCACGCGCCGTCTCTTTCGCAGATCATGTATGTCGTCATCGGAAGACTTGCTGATTATGCGCATGTGCAGACGCCGTATGTCTGGTTTGCCTATCACGTGGCACGCGTATTTTTCGGTGCTCTTCTTCTTTGGGTTATCTGGAAAGTGGCAGAATGGTTTTTCAGTGATCGCGGCATCGTTTCCAAAACCGAGCCCGTGTGGCAACTCATAGCATTCCTTCTCGTTGTCACGGCTTCGACATGGCCGAAATTTGAAGAGGTTTCAGGAGTCCCGCGGCTTGGCGGCTGGATGGGGTGGTACACGATGTCGGACAGTCTCCAGCGGACTACGTTTATGCCGCATGTGACCTTCGCTCAGGCGATGATGGTGTTTATTTTTTGGGTATTTTCCGGTGGCTTTATTACGAAAAAAACCCCGGCGAATTATATCTTTTTGGGCATCATCGGCATCGTATTGGGAATTATTTTCCCGCCGGGACTTCTGTTCATTTATGGTGTGTTGGGCGTCATCATATTTTTTGAATTTATGAAAATCTGGTGGGAGAGGGGATTGGGAGGGCGGAATATTACCTTCGCCGTTATCAAAACCTGGTTCCTCCGCGACCTGTTCGGCCGGTTTATTTTTGGCGTTCTTTCCGGTCCGACGTTTATCTATTTTGCACTCCTCTTATCCCAATATCCCTGGAAGCGGCTTGCCGAGTTTGACGTCCTTCACCCGACGAAATTTTCCATGATTGAATATTTTATGGCGATGGGGCCGACACTCCCCTTAGGATTGCTTGCGATTCTCCTTATTATTTTTCTTCGCCGTTGGGATATTTGGAAAAAATTCAGCGTGTTTATTGCATGGGTGGCTTCATGGCTCGTGTTCCTGTTCGCTTTTGAAAAAATCCCTGCGCAGTCGCCGACACGGTTCACGCAAATGGCGCCGCACGTGCCGCTTGCGATTCTTACAGCGTATTTATTTTATGAACTATATGGATATTTGCACTCGCGGAAAAATTTTCTCGCTCCGCTGTTCGCAAGTACGGGGAAAATCGTTTCGCGTAACAGCACATTGAGAACGCCTAAGTTCGACCATTCCACAGCCGAGCTCAGTAAGCGATCTTCGAAAATTTCTCCCCTCGCTTCATATCATGTCGCAATAATTATTCCACTCATCATTATCCTTTTCGGTATGGGGACGATGTCGTCCTCATACATGTGGCTCAAGGACTTCGTTGATCACAAACTCCGGGCCACCATTCCGCTTGTCCCATCCGGCGCAGAGGTCATGTACCCGATGCGCGATATCATCGACGGAATTGTGTGGCTTGAGGTCAATACACCCCGAAGCGCCATTGTCTTATCCGGCATGACGACCGGAAATTACATCCCCGTTTATTCCGGCAATACTGCGTTTGTCGGTCACGCCAACACCGTGCAGCTTGAAGATAAAATGGCGGCGGTCAATAATTTTTACGTCAAGCGGTTGCCCATTTCCGAAGAAATGGGATGGATAATATCTCAGCACATTAATTATATTTTTTACGGCCCTGAGGAACAGGATATATCGGGCGGAGTTCCCGATTTACAGACGATGTATCCGTCGCTTACCCAGGTTTTCAAGAATGACACCGTTAGAATTTATCAGGTGCCGCAGTAGCTAACCCTTTCGGCTTCGCTCAGGGTTAATACGTTGAGTGACGGCTTTTTTCCGGGTTAAGATTTGGCATCGCCGAAAGTATTAATTTCTTACCCAAATATTTGGACTATCCGGTAATTTTGTATAGTGAGCCGTGATATATTCCCGTACGTCCGGTGCGAGCGCTTTCATTGTAAAATCGTCAAGCACGAGGTGCTTCAATTTTTTGGTTTCCAGCATTCCGGTAATTGACGGCAGACGCGCGAGAACGCTCGCTGGTACATTACCGATAAAGTAGCCGAAGGGAATCGGGTAAGTGGGAGGCCTGAAGAGATAATTGGGGAACACCGCTTCATCGGGAGGTATCACGCTCCACGTTGTTTCATACGGCTTGAGATTTTCAGGAGCAGTAATTCCGGCCCGTACGAGATTGTATGTGTAACTATCTCGAGCAAGTGTTACAAAGAAATACATGAGGATGATAATAAGCAGTGTCTGAATAATGCGGTAGCGGGCAAGGAGGGTTAATGCGTCATCGAGAGCAACAGCGCCGAAGAGAGCAAATAACCAATTAATGAGGAGGTAGTGCTGTATGAAAACCGACGGGACGGAGAATATAACGAATATTTGTACGATAACGGAGAGACAAAGAATTGTCTTTATTATCGATTCCGGGGAGTTTTTTCCTTTATCGAAAATATCCCGCACACAGGCATAAAACCCAGCGCATCCGATCATAGGCAGTAGCCATACATAAGTCCATGTGGACGGCGTCCCCATGGCACCGTATACAAAAATATTGTTGGGCTCGTTAAAGTTGCCGAACGGTATCGGATACTGAAAAACGTAGTAGGCGGATTTCGCCTCGATAATTATCTGCAAAATCATTTCATGAAGGGCGCCGATCGCCACGCCATATAGAGCAAATAAGATAAACGGCAGAAGGCCGGCTATTGCCATCGGAAGAAGAAACTTTGTCATCCGTTTTGCGATGAGGTAGATAAGAATAACAAGTCCGACAACTGCAACTCCCGGGAGTATTTTCATAAATGTAAGCACCGATAATCCGAAGAGGAATGAACTCGTCGTGAGAAGTGCAGTATTTTTCCTTTTCAGACCGAACGCAAGAACGGCAAGCGCGACCGTGTAAATGGTCATCATGAGATTATCCGGACGGATCTGCATTGCGGAAAAAACGAGGAATGGATCAAAGAGAAATATCGGTAAAAAAAACAGCGCTGCGCGTTTCGTGAATATTTGTCTTACCAAGATATATGCGGCAAAAAGACGAACTATGAAAAGAATGATCATAATATACCGCGCGAAAGCGATGGCACTGAACGTCGCAGATCCGAACATAATAAATGCAGGCATGATAGTCCATTCAAATATCGGCGTATAAAACGAGTTGTAAATATTTTTGTACGGTTGGTAGCCATGGAGGTAGAGATAAACGAGGTTTGCATGATGAAGTTCGTCAATATCAAATTGATACCCGTATCCGCTTTTGATGACGGAGTAGAGGAGAACGGCGCTGAGGATAAGTATCACCCCGAAAAGAATTTTGCCTATGATGTTGTAAATATCCGCGGAGAGTTTACTTTTCATTGTACACATAATAGCATAAGACTGATTTGATGCGAGGTAAACGTATATGGTTAACGCGCTTGCGGTCGCAACAAAATTTAGATCCGGGTTTCAGTTCGTTCCCTTCGACTTCGCTCAGGGCGGGCGCGAAATACCTCATTTACCCCGAGCTTGTCGAGGGGCAAATGAATCCGGACTAAATTTTATTGGCTCCCCGCGCGGGACTGCCAGTTTACGTAAAAGGAAAGCAATTTTATGAATACATTAGTTTCCGTGGTTTCGCCGATTTATAATGACAGGCAGAGTTTGCCGGATGTATTACCAGAACTTGTTAAGGAGCTGAAAAGAGCTTTTTCCGCGTGGGAAATTATACTTATCGACGATGTAAGTAGCGACGGGAGCCGGGAGTGGGCGAGAAATTATTGCAAAAATAAATCCAACATTAAATTATTTTTCCACGCAAAGAACGAAGGCATCGCAAAGACGTATCGCGAATTGTATGGGAAAGCAAAAGGCGACGTTATCGTCCTCTTCAGTCTTGACGGCGAATGGGATCCGGTTGATGCAGTAGGGCTTGCCAAAGCAGTTATGACAAGAAACGAAGATATCGTTGTAGGTATCCGGCGGCAAAAACAATATACCATTTGGAGGAGTATCGTTTCCGCTTTATATAATACGTTTACGTCCGATTTATTCGGTGTAGACACCCGCGATGCAGGAAGCATAAAAGCGTTTAAACGGGATATGGTCGCCCGGATTCCTATAATTTCCCGGGGCGTATTCGATGAAGCAGAGCGTCTTATCCGGGCCCGCAAATCAGGATATACCATCGGTTTTTTGGATGTGTCCCATAAGAAAGCAACGAAGATAAAACGCGGAATTCGCTCGGCGCACGTCTGGGAAGCGGCACTGGACATGATGCGTGTGTTTTGGGATATCCATTTCGGGCAATCCATATGAAATCATTTTTCTGGATTATCTGTATCGTTATCATTGCCGTTGCGGTCAGGGTTCTTTACAATCTCCATTCTCCTTTATATGAAACGACGGGGGATACGGTCAGCTATTACTTAACGGCAAAAATGATGATAAAAAACCGCGTTGTCGTTGATCCCTGGCGGACCCCCGTATATCCGATGATTCTCGCTTCACCGTTTGCCTTTACCGGAAAAATGATGCCTGATAATGTCGTCGGCGTCTACATTCCCGAATTTTGGGATATCCGCGTTTTACAGTCAGCTGGCGGCGTTCTTATGGTCGTTCTCCTGTTTCTCCTCCTCATCCGGTTGCGGTTTACGCCGCGAGTTGCTGGATTATATTGTCTGTTTATCGCATGTGACAATACATTTCTTCTTTTTGAGCACACTATGCTCACAGAGGCGTTTGCCGCGCTGTGGCTCGTATCCACGATATTGTTAACCGTACGATTGTTATCGCGATTCAGTGCTCCCGCATTTATTTCATTTGTTTTTATGTGGGTAATCGGAACATTTCTGCGGCCGAGTTTTATAGCTCTACCAATTGTTCTATCAGCGATCCTCGTCTGGAAATATTGGAACCGGAATATTATCGTCTGGAGTCTATTGGGTCTTTTTGTGTATGGTGCAGTTCTTATCGGATACAGCTTCGCCAACGCAAGAACGTATGATTATCCCGGTATAAGCCGGATCAGTGATGTCAATTTGTGGGGAAAAATTTTGGCGCTCCGTCTTCCGATAGTCAGGATTCCTGATGCCAGGGGAGTGAAACCTATGCTTCAGGCAACGATAGACATGAAATCAGATGACCCCTGGCAGGCCTTCCGTCAATTTCCGGAATTGTATGACACAACATATGCCGCTCCGTTCCATCAGTTCATTACGGAAGCGACGCGTCAATCCATCCTGCCTTATGTGTTTGAGTCGACCGGGCAGTTGCCCGGCGCGTTGGTCTCAAAGAGCGATGTCGTTGATGTAACGGCGACGAACCGGTTTAACTGGTTATTCGGGCCGCTTCAGCTTGCATATCAATATGCGATGTATATTAATTTTACCGTCATCGTTGCGTTTCCGGTTTTTCTTTATGAAGCGTGGAAGAAAAAAAACACATACAACATTGCGCTCGTTCTTTTCGTTCTTGTCGGGTTGTACCAGATCGGCGTCGGGGTGTATTTGGGGTATAACGATTACGCCCGGCACATCAGCATTGCCCAGCCGTTTCTGTATTTGACATCATTTGTGGTATGGTACCGGTTGATTATGCACGTAAAGAACAGTGTTATAAAACGTGCATGAATATATGATCCGTAAAAAGATATATTTCCACCTCATGAGTTTCGTTACGGGGACCGCGCTATTCATACTGTTGTTTCATACGCCGCTTTTTGCCCCAATGATATTTTTTTACCGTGGAATTATTTTTCTTTTTATAATTTGTATCATATATGTTGTCGTATTAATGTTGTTAAAAGTCCGCGCAATAATTCCAAGTGTTACGTATTACGATATTATCCTCACTGTTACTGTTCTTTTTTGCCTTAACCTCGTTTTCTTTACGCTTGTTCCGGTAACTGCTGACCGGTCGATATCTGTCTATTTCCTTGGGTACATGGGCGGCAGGAGAAGTAACTCAGTAACAGAAGGAGAATTTACAAAATCGTTTATCCAAACGTATGTAAATAAAAACGGAGCCATAGATAAACGGTTCAATGAACAGATCCACACGGGGACTATTACCAGAATGGGGGATGGATACAGAATTACACCGTTCGGTCAATTTGTTCTGCAATCTTATAAATATATTACAAAACTTTTTGGGATAAATACAAAGAATTTGTCAATGTAAACGCGCTATTATGTCTGTCATCCCCGCGTAGGCGGGGACCGGTGTTTCTATTTCCGATTAAAATAATCCATGACGGGTCCTGCTGTGCGGAATTGTCAAATTCTATTAACGCGTTCCGTCGCCAACGAACATTGAGATCCGGGCTTCAGTTTCTCTCGTGAAACAAGATGTACTTACCATAAATTCTTTCTCACTCGCAAAATGAATCCGGACTCAATATTGTTGGCTCCGCCACGCGGTTGTCAAACTCGCGTCACGGCATAGCCTCAAGCGTTGACGGATGTCCCTGATCCTATGATTTGGGATCTAAGGACGCACAAATACATGTTCCCCTACGACTAAAATACTTATCACCAATTAATATCGGGTACGAGATGGAGAAGCTTTTTGGGTTCGGGATACGTC
>CAYLQG010000010.1:0-6682 GCA_964385705.1 uncultured Gammaproteobacteria bacterium | reverse complement strand
TCACCAATTAATATCGGGTACGAGATGGAGAAGCTTTTTGGGTTCGGGATACGTCTTTTTAATCCAATGAATATATTGGTTGAGTCCGGTTTCAATCGGCACTTTTGGGGAAAAAGATAAGAGTTTTTTCGCTTTTGAAATATCCGCATAGTGGCGCATCACATCATTGGGACGCGGAGGTCTCATGAGCGGCGAAAACGGGAGGCCGGTTCCTTTGCATATCGTTTTTGCGATATCCAGGATGGAAACTTCCTGACCCCGTGCAATATTGACGACGTCGCCTACGAGCGAATCATGTTGGGCTGCTTTTATGATGCCCGAAACCGTATCAGTCACATACGTAAAGTCCCGGGTCTGTTTACCGGAACCGAAAATAATCGGTTGTTTCCCATTGATAGCTCTCACGACAAAACGGGGGATTACCTCGCCGTACACGCCCTCAAAATGGCTCCTGGGGCCGTATGTGTTAAATGCACGGACAACCATCGTTGAGAGCCCCTGCATATCATTAAAATGTTTCGTATACAGTTCACCGACGTATTTACTCATACCGTACACAGTTGTCGGGATAATCGGATGGGATTCACTAATTCGGTCACCAAGTGTTGTGCCGTACACCTCCGAGGATGAGATATAGACAAATCGTTTGACCCCGGCCCGTTTTGCGGCCAGTAACATACTGAGCGTTCCGGTTGCATTGACATCATGAACGTGCCGCTCCTGTGACAACGAGAGCCGGACACATGCAACGGCAAAATGAAAGACAACATCAACGCCGCGCATCGCGCCCCCCAATTTTTTCCCGTCAAGAATATCTCCTTTTATAACTTCTGATACTCCGAAGCCTGTTAATTCCTTGGGTGTCGTGACTGAAGAAGAGAAATTATCAAACACCCTCACGGTGTTTATTTTTGAGATTGCCTCAACAAAATGCGAGCCGATAAACCCCGCGCCTCCGGTGACGAGGACGTTTTTATTCTTCAGTGTCATGGGCTTTATGATAGCATAAAGTTATAAAAACATGATATAAATAAAGAGTTATTTTGAAAGGAACATCATGAAAACACATGCGATTTATCTTGAGGATTCATATAAAAAAGAAATGGATGCGACCATTCTTGACGTTCTGCCTGAGGGCGGCGTCCGTTACCGTGTGATGTTGGATGAAACCGTGTTTTATCCGATGGGTGGCGGACAACCGACCGATCAGGGTGCGCTTACATCAGACGGTTGGACGGGAAAAGTGTATCAAGTGCTTATGAAGGAGGGCGAAATTTGGCATTATCTGGAAGCGCCCGTTGCCCCGACCGCAGGAATGAAAGTCCACGGCAGCATCGATTGGGACAGACGCTATAAACACATGAAGCTCCACTCGGGAGGTCATGTCGTCGATTTTGCCATGTTTCTCCTTGGCTATTCGCCGAAAACCCTGATGCCGATGAAAGGCGATCACGGGAAAAAACCGTTTATCGTTTACCAAGGGGTTCTTGGAAAGGATATTAAACAGGAGCTGGAAACCAAAGCGAACGAATTGATTGCTAAAAATATTGCCTTTATCACGGCATTTATGCCGCTTGAAGCGCTTGAGAAAGAGGCAATATATTTACAGCCCGGTTTGCCGGCCAATAAACCACTCCGGAAGCTGACGCTTGAGGGTGTGGGATCGGTTGCCGACGGCGGGACACAAGTCGGGCGGACGGGTGAAGTAGGTCATGTGATCATCCCTTTGATCACTGAAGAAAACGGAACGACGGTTGTGACGTACCGGATTGAATAGTTGGTGTTCAAATTGTTCGAAGTATCGACGTATTCTAAACCTTCACGGGTTTTCCGTGCGATCGTAACGATTCAGTCGCTTTCGTTATACAGCGGACGACCCGCAAACCCATTTCACCGTCTGTTATCGGATGCCTTTTTGACTGAATTGATTTCACGAATTCTTTCGCCATGCCGGAGAGCCCCTCTTCTATCGGGAGGTGGGGAGACGTGATGTCTCCACTCCGATAACCGATCCGGAGCTGATAGGACTGTTTCGGATCTTTGGTAAACGATACGCCTTTATCATAAATTTTAATTTTTTCCGACGGCTCGATATCGTCGTATGTCAGCATTTTTTTGGTTCCGACAAATATCATTCTCCTGATTTTTTCGGGTGAGAGCCAGTTCACATGACAGTGGAGGAACAGATTATTTTTATACATTGCCGCGATATGGGCGACCGTCTCCTGATTCAATTGTTTATGGGAAATGCCGGTTGCAGAGATCGTGCGCGGCATTTGGCGGAATAGATAATCCATGATGGAAAAATCATGGGTTGCAAGATCGAAAATGACATTGCTGTCCTTCTGCAGAAGGCCGAGATTCGTCCGCACGCTGTCCACATAATAGATGTCACCCAATTCTTTTTTTTCGATGATGGATTTAATTTTCTGAATCGCCGGCGTATAGATAAACGTATGGTCCACCATGAGGATTTTTTTCGCTTTTTTGGCTAAGCGGACCAGTTGAGTTGCTTCTCTGACTGTTTGCGTCATTGGCTTTTCAACGAGCACGTGTTTTCCCGCGGCGAGCGCCTGTTTTGCGAGAGCAAAATGACTGGATGTCGGTGTTGCGATAACGACGGCATCAACGTCTGCGCTTTTTACTATTTCACCCATGTTATTTGTTACATGAATGGCCGGGTAAAGATGGGGGATTTCCGCGAGAACTTTGGGATTCATGTCGCAGACCCACGTCACTTTAGTATCTTTGATCTTAGAAAAATTGCGGACGATGTTTGGTCCCCAATAACCGTATCCGATTACAGCGATGCGTGTTGTCATGATAAGGGTGTTTGAGGCAGGCCACCGCTCACAGTACACAAAAAATATGAATAATTCAAGAGCCAGCTAGTTTCGGGTAAGCCGCATTCGCACGATATCGACGATGGTGGGGTAAATAGTTGCCAGGAATTTGCCGCCGGTAGCTCCCACATCTTTTCTCATTTTATGGTGAATGGGTATTTCCGTTATTTTCAAATTTTTTCTCCTGAGTCTTATTGCCAGTTCCGCGTCAACAAACGCGCTGTCCGATTTAAGAGGAATTGACTGGAGGGCGGACCGCCTCATGAGACGGATCGTGTTGACGTCGTGGAGGTTGAGATGAAAGAACGTGTTTAATATCGAGTTATATGTTTTTGATTGGATAAGGCGCCGAGTTGAATCGTGACGGTTTTCCCGCCAGCCTAAAATCATATCAGCGTGCTTGTCCGCCGGGATGAGTTCCAGAAGCTCCTTTGCGTCAAACTGGTCGTCTCCCGGAAGCGAAAATAACCATTCACTTCGGCCTGATCGGTAAAGTTCCTTAATTGTTTTTCCGTAACCCTGGTTAACAGTATGCGTGATGATCCGGAGATTCGGCGCTTTGCGTTTCAGATCACGGAGAACTTTACCGGTCGTATCACTGCTTGCGTCGTCGGTGACGATCACCTCAAGGTTGTCCGTTACCTTTTTCCCCACAGTATATGCATCAGTTACAACTTTCTTAATTGTATGGTCGACGTTATACGCTGGAATAAGGATTGATAATGACCTGAGACGCATTGGCCTATGATATCATGAGTAATTCTATTGACAAATGAGGTAGATTTCTTTACAAACACACTATGATTACATCCGGCATAATCAGGTGCGGATTCGGAAGTCAATCGTATGTATAAAAAAAATACCGTTGCCGTCGTTATGCCATGTCTCAATGAGGCGGGAAAAATCGGGCCCTCCGTTGCCCGGCTCCGGAAGATTTGCTATGGTCTCGTTGATACGGTTATCGTTGTTGACGACGGGTCGGTTGATGCAACCGCCGCTGAAGCGAAAAAAGCAGGAGCTACAGTCATCAGCCACCAGATTAACTCAGGAGCAGGAGCTGCTATCAGGACCGGATTTCTCTGGGCAAACGTTCACAATTATGACATTACTGTTCTCATGGCAGGGGATGATCAGGACGACCCAAACGATATTAAGCCACTTGTCGCCAAACTTACGGACGGTGGCTATTCGTATATTCACGGCTCGCGCTGGATAAAGGGCGGAAAAAGAATTCAACATCCGCTAAGCCGGTCATTTCTAACACGGATATACTCCGTATTGTTTGCGATTATTTCCGGGTTTCCGACGACCGATGCGACTAATGGGCTCCGTGCTTTTAAAAGCAGTCTTATTTCCGATAAACGGATAAACCTTCAGCAATCATGGCTCAATAGATACGAATTGGAACCGTATTTTTTTTATAAAGTGATCAAGCTTCGGTATAGAGTGGGGGAAGTGGCGGTTACAAAAAAATATCATAAAGAGATGAAGTTGAATACCAAAATGGTATCTCTCAAAAGTTGGTGGAGTATATTCCGGCCTCTCGTCTATTTGCCTTTGGGGTTGAAGTCGTAATACTCTCTACGTAGGACTCCTATGACAAAAAAGATGTATTCGATACTGCGCGGTGATATATTCTGGTGCGTCCTTGCAGCTCTCATTCTCCTTATTATCTCGTATTACCCGATTTACGTTAATTATCAGCGTACGCCGCATGATCTTTTTTATTACGGTATGGCCGATGAGTATCCCATTGATACGACATGGAATTTGGGCCTCATCCGGCAGGGATATAACGGCCACCTTGAGTCATACCTCAATATTTCCTCAACGCTTCCCGCGAGCTTTTCATTTGTGAAGATGGAATATACGACGATCGGACTTGCCGCACGGGTTCTTCTTATTGATCCGCTTATGGCTTTTCACATTGCAAGGTTTTTGGTATCGCTTCTTTTCTTGTATATTATTTATCGGGTTGTCGCATATGTTTGGCGGCGTCCGTTTGAACGAATCGTTGCATATATTCTTATTCTATTTGGAGCGAGTATCACTCTTTCTCCAACGCGCGATTTCGTCGCAACGAGCGTCATGGACGCACTCGTCACCCAACGTTTGACGACTGCAGGGGTTCATTACTTGTTGGGCGGGGCGCTCGCTATAGCGTCACTTTATTTCATATCGCGGGTTTTCGATGCTCCCACCCGTACGCGTTATTTTATCTGGGCTGTTCTAACAGGCGCTCTTGCATCACTTATCAATGCCCCTGGGATGGTCTTAGTGGTGAGTTCATTGCCCGTATATTTTTGCATCATCGCGGTCCGATCCCGCAAGGACAAGCGGATAAAGAAAATTCTCATCACCCAGGCGCAGATTTTATTTTCGTATGCTCTTATCTCGAGTTTGCCGATCCTCTATGTCCGCTATGTTATGACAACGATCTGGGGTCCGTATTCGTTTTCCCATACGGAGGAACTTAATCCTTTCCATCTCACCGTGATGCAATACATTCTGACCATGGGAGCGACATATATCCTCTCCATCGTTGCAGTGTATCGGGTGTGGAAAGACGGCAAAACAATTTTTCTTCTGATCATTCCGTGGATTATCATGCATCCGGTCGGTGAATATATCTTACCGGTGTTATTGCATATTAACAGGATCAGATACTTTCTTTTGCCGTATTACGTGGGATTCGGAATGCTTGCAACTGTCGGTATATTTGATGTCGCAAGGATAATAAAGAAGTACATCCGCATCATTCCGACATCACTTGCAGCCGGAGCATTGTTAGTTGGCGTTCTCCTATCAGGCTACTATTCATATCAAGTTAGCTACAACCGGTCATTCGTTTGTTTCTGTAATGCCCCCGATTTCGCCTTCGGCTATCCGAAAAAAACAGTTATTGATGCCTTATCCTGGTTATCAAAACATTCAAAAGAAGACGATGTCGTTTTGAGCGGCTACTTCACCGGTAACCTGATCCCTGCGTTTTCCGGTAACCTGGCCTATACGAGTTGGTGGCACCGACTTATGGAGTCGCCGGGGTTTTGGGATGTGGGCAACCGGATGGAGTCTTTTTACAACGGTACTATGACGGAAAGCGAAGCCGCACAGTTTATCAAAACAAATTCTATCCGTTTTGTCCTTTACTCTCCGACGGATCGCCTGAATCCCGCGTTTCAAACGCTTCCATACCCGTTCCTTACACCCGCATACGAGGAGGGGGATACCATACTTTATCGGGTGCGGTAAATACACTGTTTTAGCGTCTGCACCAATTCCCAAACACCCGCAAAACAGAATAAGTAAAGCAGCGGTTCAATTGGAATGATGAGTCGGTCAAATTCCGCATATCCAAACACAAGGGCGACGACAATCTGATACATAGTTATACCACCCAGGCACGTAAGAAATGCGAGCCATTTATTTCTTTTCGTAAGAACGAGTTTAAGAAAAATAAACAGAAATAGAGGTAGAAAGAGAAACGTGACAGGCTTTATCATGTGGTAAAAAGTAAAAAGCTTTTGATAAAAGGACCGTACAGTCGGATTCCGGATGGACTGAACGCCGGTGATATCAGTAAAGTCTGTGTGGGTGAGCATCGTCGGCACATCCGTAATAACGCTTTCAAAAAACGGAAGCGGCGCTCCGAGAATTATTTGCCCGTCGAATTTTTGCAATTGATTTAGGCGAAGCGTATTTCCATAAATTGTGGGATCAATATAATTGAGGAAAATGTACGGCATCTGTGTGTCACCATGATTGGTTCTAAAACTACTCACATTGTTGTAGAAATACGGAATGTCTTTTGCGGAATTAATCGGTAAGTCGTGGGCTAA
>CAYLQG010000009.1:0-22057 GCA_964385705.1 uncultured Gammaproteobacteria bacterium | reverse complement strand
TTGACCGATGGATTGTACTTAGGGTCAGGCATATATCTTCGTATTCAGCCTGACGGAATATCTCTTTTCGAAAAATGAAATTTCCATCTGCATCAGGGGTCTGCGGAGAATGAGTAAGTACGTCCAATTGTCCTGCTTCTGATGTCATGTAGACCTATTCTTTATCTCGGCAACTTATTCGACAACGCTTCATACGCGCCGTCGAGCTTGGCAAACACATCATCGGCAAGCGCATCCTGCGCCCAGGCCACAGAGAGCATACTCCTGACGCCTGCAACAAGGCCCATGGCATCACGAAGGATATCATCGTGTAATCGTCGGTCCCGCCGTGAAACGCCGTCTGCGATCGTTGTGAGGGTCTTGAGACCCAATCGTTGGGCACGTTTGACTACCATATTACTGTCGTCAAGCTCAAGTAGATCAAGAACCGCCGTATATGCTTCCTGCCAGAGTTTGTCGTCGTGGAATGTACTCATAGCGTCGATTATACCTAATCTTCCTCCAAATACCAATGCCTGCCGTCCTTTTTCATAAGACTATCCGATTCAGACGGCCCCCAAGTGCCTTTTGTATAGGTGATAAGCGGAGCTTTTTTGGCGTATGTTTTCCAACCCTCAAGTATTTTCGTAGCAAACGACCACGACGCATCGATCTCATCGGTCCGCGAAAAGAGCGTCTGATCACCACCGATGGCATCAAGAAGCAGGCGTTCATACGCCATAGGCTGTGATTCTTTTGTGAATGAGTCTTTGTAGGCAAAGTTCATCTGAACCGGCGTTAGTTTCATACCGAACCCGGGTTTTTTGGCCATAAGCCGGAGGATGATCCCCTCTTTCGGATCAACGCGAATGGCAAGAACGTTCCGCATAACATCAGGTTCAGGAAAAAGGCAAACCTGCCCTGAGCTTGTCGAAGGGTCGCCCACGCAGACCGCCGGTTTTTTGTAATGGATGGAAATCTCCGTCGTCTTACCGGCAAGGTGCTTGCCCGCCCGGAGGTAAAACGGCACATCGCGCCACCGGGGTGTATCAAGCGTAATCCGCATGGCAACGAATGTTTCCGTCGTTGAATGAGGATCAACATTTTTTTCCTTCGTATACCCGTCATATTGCCCGCGGACAACGAACCTGCCCACATCTTTTGGCTCTATACAGTTAATCGCCCGTGTCACTTTCACACGCTGGTCGCGGATAGACTGGGCGTCAAACGCGCGAGGCTGGTCCATGGCAGTAACGGCCAACATCTCGAGCATATGGTTCTGTACGACATCACGAAGGGTGCCGACACCATCGTAGAACTCACCACGCGTGCCAACACCGATATCTTCAGCAAGTGTGATCTGCACATGATCAATAAACTCACGGTTCCATGTGGGCTCAAAAATACCGTTGGCAAACCGGAAACTAAGCAAATTCTGCACGGTTTCCTTCCCCAGATAATGGTCGATCCGGTATATCTGCCGCTCTTCAAAAATTTTTCCTAATAATTCGTCAAGATGCTGAGCGGTCGCAAGATCTTTTCCGAACGGCTTTTCGATAAGGACGCGCGTATAGAGACTCGTCCCCTGCCCGCAACCTTCTGAGAGTTTACTTTTGTGGAGATGGTTCAAAATTGTTTCGTAATGCTGCGGCGGCGTCGCCAGGTAAAAAAACCGGGGAACGCATGCCTGTATCTCTTTATCAAATCCTTCAAGAAGCTGGGTTAAGTTTCCATACAGCGCCTCATCTTCGAACTTCCCCCGGCTGTAGTGCATATGATCGATAATATGGCTCCAGAGGTTTAGATCAAACTCGTCGCCGAGAGATTCCTTGACTGCGGATGCCATCATCTCGCGGAATTGATCTGTCGTAATCTCGCGTCTACCTACACCTACTATATATATATCGCGCGATACCGCTCCGTCCCGTATAAGATGGTAGAGCGCAGGCATAAGTTTCCGGTGCATGAGGTCGCCCGTCGCACCGAAGATAACCATGACAAGAAGGGAAGATGAAGTCATAAAATATAATCTATCACGTCTCCCTTGTCATTGCGAGTCGAGTCCACGAGACGCGGCAATCTTATTATTGAGATTACTTCGCATCCCTAGACGACGCTCGGGATCCTCGCAATGACAATGTTGAATTTATTTCTTATCTGCACCGAGAATGATGAGGAAGTCGGAGCTCGGGGTCGCTTCTCCAGCCGGCAATGGACTCACGGTCAAACCCAATGTATTTGCAAGTTGTGCGGCCTGTGCTTTATTGTTGCCGGTCACATCGATAAGGAGTGATGTCATATAATCCTTACTTTTGGCATTATCCGTGTCCGCGATAACAGCATTGGGTACTTTTGACTTCAATTCCGTCTCATATTTTCTGGTCAATCCGATGGTGCTTGTACCGTTTAAAATGACGAACTTAACCGGTGTAGGTGTCGGCGTTGTTGCAGTCTGGGAGGCGGACGCGGTTGCCGTATTGGCTGTTGCGGGCCCGATGTTGACTGGTGCAACGGCAATGATTTTACCGAGCGACGGCCGGTACAAAATTGCTTCTTTTGCGTTCGTGTAGATGAGCACTTTATCCCCGTTTTCCGCATGAGCGAAGAATGCCTGACCTTTTAATTTATTCTTATCCTGCACCGTCGCAATAGTCGGCGTCTCATCCGTCGGCAGTGTCATCAGTTTCCCGACATCGGCGACCAGACCTTTCACTTCCTGCTGTGCAAAAATTGCCGGATTGGTTAACCGGAGCTGCGCCTGCTGATATTGATGATAGAAATATACGGAGGGAACAAGGGCGATAATGACGATAACCGTCCCGATAATATATTCTCTTTTTATTTTGGTGAGATCCGGGAATGAAAATTTTCCGTAATCGGGAGTTTCAAGCGACATATGAACCATTATAACGACTTTTCGATCAACCGCAAGTGCCCCGTAACACTAAAACAACGCATAGATGAAGGGTGAAACCGGTGACGTTTGTGCAAATATGATTAATATGCCAAACAGAACGACCACGACGACAAACGGAATTATCCACCATAATCTGTTTTCCCACAAAAAACCAAAGAGTTCTTTGAGGATTGTGCTTTTGGCACGAACTGATTTAAGCACCTTTTTCATAATTCCGAAGCTCCCATTATTTTACACCCACAACAAGTTCTGCTCCCGCTGTTGATCCGATGACATCACCTGAACTTGTCGCAATATTAAACAATGTTGAAGCATCCATAAGCACCTGTGCTTGGACCGCTGGCGCAAGCGATGAAGCGAGATAGAGCATCGTCTCGGCGCTTTGTTTCGTATTACCCACCGATAAAACCATATATCCGCGGCCGGTAAGTTGTTGGGCCGCATTTCCCGCCGCGCCTTTCACTCCCGATGCGTTCAATACGGCAAATGTCACCGGAACGAATGCCGGAGTTGGGGTGGCCGTCGGAGCCGCCGAAACGGTCTCTTTTTTGGTACTTGTCGTTTGTGAACTTTTCAGATACACCAAACTGACGACCAGGACGATAATAATAATGAGAGCGGTGGCCACAAGGCCGATACCGAAAAGTACGGTATTTTTCCGTTCAAGCGGCGAATCCTTCTCATTTTCCTCAAGAATCTCTTCAATGCCGGGCCCAGCGGCCTCGGGAGCAACTTCCTGTACATCTCTTTGGTGGGGTTCCATAGTAGTGTTCTTTTGGGCAGGCATGAATTTAGTTCATGGTTCATAGTTCGTTGTTCATAGCAATTACGATGAACCGTGAACAGTGAACCAATAACCAACAAACTAACTTCCCGGCACATCTTCCCTACTGTGCGCTGCAACAATTTCATTTACCATCGCCACAACCTGCTTCGGATCATATTCACTCTTAACGATATATTTGACCGCCCCTTTGAGAAGGGCTGTTTCCGCGTCTTTTTCTCCTGCCAGATTCGTCAGCATGATAACCGGAATGTGTTTGGTATCAGGATCGCTTTTCAGCTTTTCGAGAACCTGGATGCCGTTCATTTTCGGCATCATGACGTCGAGAAGTATGAGCATGGGCTTAATTTCACGGGCTTTTTCCAAACCCTCTACTCCATCCATAGCCGTCTTTACGTCATACTTTTCAAACGTAAAGATCTTCTGGTACATCCGACTCATGAGCGGATCGTCTTCAACGATTAATAATACCTTCGCCATATTGTTTTTATCGTATCGCGTCGGTTCCCCCATTGCAAGCGCGAACAAAATTACGTCACAGGTTTACCTTCCTTATCAGCGACCGGCACGGTAAACGCGAAACTTGAGCCTTTGTCGGGTTCGCTTTTGGCAAGCCAAATCTTTCCTCCCATGCCTTCAATCATTAGTTTTGAAATATACAGTCCCAACCCCGTCCCCTGTGTCGCGTCGCGGGTAAACAGACTATTTCCCGCCTGCTGGAATTTGTGGAACAGAAGCGATTGATTCTGAAGCGGTATGCCACGACCGGTATCGGTAACGGTGGTCTGGACAAACCCGCTCGTGAGCGAAAATCCGATCGTAATGCCGCCTTTTTCCGTAAACTTCATACTGTTACCAATGAGATTGATGATTATTTCGCGAATGCGGTCGGGATCAGCATAAACCAAAGGTAGCTCGTCCGGAGGATCGGCAATGGTGAGGGATAAGTTCTGCCTCGAGCCGGTTGTCTGATACTCTTTGGTGGCTTCACGGGCCAGATCTACTAAATTAAATACACTTTTTTTATACACAAACCGCTGCTGTTCGAGTCTCGAAACGTTAAGAAAGTCGTTGACGATGTTGATAAGCCGTACGGATGATTCGTAGATGTCCTGAATCATCTCTTTAATCTCACTGTCGGGCAATTTATCCATGTAATAGTCCAAAATCATCGATGTGTTGCCGCGGATGGCGGTCAAAGGCGTCCGAAGTTCATGGGAAGCTATCGAGAAAAATTCGTCGCGGGAACGCTCGAGTATCTTTGCCTCAGTGACATCCTCAAGAAGGATGACAAGACCAATCATTTCTGCTTTTTCATCCTGAGTGATAACAGGCGCCATGAAAAGGCGGATCCATTTTCCTTTGTATTGCATGCTGTCCACATGTACCGGACCTCTCGCTTCAATGGTGCTATTACGAAGCGATTTGATGTCTACAGTAGTGCCGAAAAGGCTGACAAGGTCGTCAAACTGGGCGGGTTTGGAAGGCGTATCCAGAATCTTTTTCACCGGATCGTTTATGAGCACAACCTTTCCGGCCATGTTGGTCATGATAAATCCTAAGGATAAGCTGCGGATGGACGACATAAGCCTCGCCTGCTCGTTTACCAACTGTTTCGTCCGTTCAACAACTTTTTGCTCGACGCCCTCTTTTTCTTCTTTCAGTTTGTCTTCAAGCCCTTTGGCATCTTCAAGAAGATTCAACATGGCTTGCTTCGTCGATTCCAATTCCGAATTCTTCTTCTCCACTTCTTCTTCTTTCTGGTGTGACCGCGTGATATCCTCGCCTGAAGATAATGATGAAATTATTTGGCCGCTATCGTTATGAAGTACGGTGTTATGCCACGATATCAGATGGATAGTCCCGTTTTTGGCGATAACGTGATTTTCATACACTTCAGGAAAACTCTGACCCTTAGCCATACTTTTGGCAAATTGATCCCGTATCTCTTCGCGTTCTTCCGCAGGGACAAAGTTATCAAACCAATTTTTCCCTATCGCATCTTTTTCCGTTATAGCCAATATGTCGAGCGCTTTCTGATTTACAAGGGTAATGGTGCCTGACGGGCTTAAAACTACAATCATCACACCCACAACATCCAGATAGGCCTGCGAGCGTTCCTGTTCGCCTTTCAACAATTTTTTGGAGTACTCAACTGACTGAAGCATAGAGTTTAAATCCCGTGTAAGCCCGCCAAGTTCATCTTTTGATCCCGTATCCTTCAGTCTCTGGTGCAAATCTCCGCTTAGGGAAATACTACTGATATTCTTCCGGATTTCCAATAGAGGCGTAACGACAAGATATTCCAGGGCAAGAAGCACGGTTATCAAAAATACCAAACCGACTCCGCCAAACGCAAATAGCAATATTTTTACATCACGGACACCCTCGATGTAATAATCACGGCTCTGGATCACATCCAGAAGTAATATATTTTTACCGTTTACATCCTTCCGCATGGCGTATCCGGCGACCTGAGTGCCACTAAGATTTATTGAGGCGAATGGTTTCTTAGCCAACGTGCTTACCATTTGCTGGTCGTAAGACTGCATCGGTTCATCCAGTCGGTGCACCTCAATCTGCGTTTTTGTGACGTTCGCAAGGCGCGCTATTTCTTCCTTGTCAAAATCCTCAACGAACAACACCATCCCTGCCACGGGCCCCGAGTTGTCGCTATGTAAAATCTGACGCGCGGAAATATAGATTGGTCCTTCGGGAAGAAGAATGAATCCTGTTACATCTGTGCTGAGGGGTGAAACTGACAATCGTTTATTTAATTGTTCTGCCAACTCAATCAGATCGGCAGACGCTGTGGATATTTGCTGTGTCTTCGCATCATATGTTCTTGCATACACTGAAACGTTTTTTTCATTGAGATAAATGATGCTATCGACTTTCAGGTTAACGAATGAGGTAGGCACCAAGTTTGTTGAAACATATGAAGTGTCGCGGTTGCTGACAAAGTTATACGAATCATCCCAGTATGCCCAATCCGCCGTTTTTGTCCGGAGATAATCTAATTGTGTGTCGATGGCTTCACTAACACGCTCGGTATTGGTTTCAACGCGCTGGGCTTCCAATTGATTGACGCCGTTTAAAATGATCCGTATGGAAATAATAGACACCGTGACCAGAAGACCGAAAATTATGATACCGGTTATGAGCAATGTTTTTATTCGAATTGACATATGAAAAGATTCAACTATTTCGGCGGATTATTTTTCAACGCTTCAAACTCTGCCATGGCTTTCGAAAGTTGATCCTTTAACTCCGACATTTTGACCTCACGACCGACCATGAGTGCATTCATTTTTTCAAGATCCTCGGTGCGCTCCTGCAGTGCCTGTTCGGCTTTTTTGCGCTCAGTAATATCGGTCGCTAATCCCCCTACCATCTGGCGGCCCTTTGTATCCTTAAACGGAAATTTGTATACAAGCCACAACCGTTTCTCGCCGCCCGGAGACGGCACGAACTCTTCAAACTCCATGGGTTTATCCGCATGAATGACTTTCAGGTCATCCTCATGAAGTTTATCCGCAACCTCTTTCGGATACAGATCGTAATCCGCTTTTGTCCGTACGTCGGCGGCAGAAATTTTGAAAAAATTGCAGTACGTTTCATTGACGTAGACGTGCCTGAATTCGTTATCCTTCATCCACGCGAGTGACGGGCTTTTTTGCATGAATGCTTCGAACCGTTCTTTGGTTTCCTCAAGTTCGGAGAGGATCTGTTTATTTTGTGTTATATCTTCCTCTACACCGATGAACCCCACGAGCTGATCATTATTCATGATCGGTGAAACCGCAGCCGTAGCCCAATACACTTCACCGTTTTTACGCTTATTGCGGACCTCTCCCACAAACGCCTGCCGTTCATTTTTGATGACGTGCCAAAACTTTTCGTAAAATTCACGATCCATCTGACGCCCCCACAATCGTGGCGTCTGACCAATCACTTCATCTTTAGAAAAACCCGTTATTTTCTCAACACCTTTATTGGCAAAGAGAATCTTTCCGTCCGGATCAGTAATGACAATGTGATTCGTCGCGTGCTCGACTGCAAGCTTGTACATCTCAAGCGATTTCGCTCCCTCAGCAAGCGCACTTTCCAATGATTTGCGGTCACTGATATTGTGCTGGGTCCCCACAAAACCGACTACATTGCCGTGATCATCCAGAATAGGATTGAGCGCGCCTTCGACGGTTATAACCGCACCGGTTTTCGTTTTTTGAGCAATCTCTATCTTTACCATGTGTTTGGTATGCAATTTTTCTTGGGTTTCTTCAAACTGCTGTTCCGGCGTCTGAACCATTTTAAAAAACTCTGGCGCGGATTTACCTAACACTTCTTCTGTCGAGTATCCGTAGAGAGCGAGAAAAGCCGGGTTTACGTAAATAATTGTGTCATTGACATCGGTTATAAAGATTGCTTCATTGGTTGCCTCGACGGCCTTGTGTAGTTTCAGAATCGTGTCGGTCCTCTCCTTGCGGTCAGTCACATCGCGGGAATGAATTACTGCGGCGTTAATACCGATGCCGGGGAAAAACCGTGCATTGCATTCTATCCAGATCCACGAACCATTTTTGTGTTTATAGCGGATCTCCACTAGATATCGTTTCTCAGGATGTATTTTTGCCTCTGCGATAACCGAAAGGGCATGCGGCAGATCGAGAGGATGTATGTACGACAGTGCATTTTTACCGACCATTTCCTCCGGTGTATAGCCAAAAACTGTCATTACAGACGGAGATTCATAGGTGATTTTTCCGTCAATATCCATGACCGTCATGACATCCACTGAATATTCAACCAGTGTTTTGTAATACGATAAAGGGAGTTCTGTGTCCGACATGATGATCTTAGACCTGCGATGCGATATATGCCGCAATGAAATATGCAGGTACAATCGCCAATACTAATAACACTGCCGCAAGGAGGAATGTAAACTCTATAGAGCGTCCTGCCGCGGTAAGAACGCTCACCTCAGGACGGGCTACGAGGAGCATACCGATGGGGTTGCCGTCAACATCGCGAATGGGCAGGTACGCCCCGAAATACGGTTGTGAAACAAGCGTAATTGATCCGGTATAATTTCCTCCGTTCGTGAGCACCGCGGTTTTGATAGCCGCGTGCTCTTCTTTGATGCCCACCAACCGCGATTTTCCGTCCGGCATAACGAGCGTACTTGCCGACACCTGATTGTCGCCATAGATCACGGCGTCCAGATTCGTAGCTGTTTTTATGCCGTCAACGAAGGCATTATCCACAAGCGTACCAGCCAGAACTACGCCGACAATTGTTCCGTTTGAACGGATTGGAGCGGCAGCTTCAATCGAAATAATCGGCGCCAAAACCCCGTCATGGGTGACAACCGATGCCGCACTTTGTCCCAGAAGTGCCCGTTTAACGAGCGAATCATTTGACAACGATGCCCCCGGTTGATTGATATTTTCACCCCGCACCAACACCTGACCCGCATCTCCGGTGACGACGAGCGTACTTTCGTTTTTTGCAAGAAGAATATCGGGGAGTAACCCTGCCAGTTTTACCCTTGACGTTGTCGATGTGGCATCAATGATATCCGGATTTTGCGCAACCACCTCAACATCACTTAATAATTCCGCTTTCTTACTATCGATGACGTATGATAAAACATTGACATCGGTTTTTAACTCCGTGGTCGTCGCGTCCTCTATATTTTTCAGCAATAATCCGGTAAATACAACAGTCGTGATAAGGAAGATGATGACGATCGAGGTCGTGAGGATCATAAACAGCTGTGCTTCAAATTGCTTGAGCAAATAACGGAATACCCACATCCCGAATCCGACGGAAGCCGCAAGGAGAAAGAGATGTTCAATAATCCAGAGAACTCCAAACGGCCGGACTAAATCGTAAACGGCAACATTCGTCGTATGTTGAAAAATAGAAGACAGTCCGATAAGATCAGAAAAAGCCAAAAGGAAAAACGAATACGCAACCGGTTTCAAATGGTCTTCAAGGCCGATCGTCGCGCGGCGAAGATACAACAATCCGACCAGGGCTCCGAGTATGGGAAAAAGTGCATGAGGAACGGCGAGAATTGCCATTCCGGCGGTCGGCATGACCAGTGCAGGAAGGACCGATTTTTTACCTTCTCCAGGATGCTTTTCGAGCGGCTCGATCCATAGGATAAAAAGTAAAATGAGATATCCGATGATCCGGCTCGCGCTGACCAGTAATTCTATCGTCCCGCCGGCGAAAAACGGTACGGGTAAAATGGTCGATTCAACTTGTGTCGCGTGGATGAGATACGAAACGGAGATTAGGAAAAACCCGGCGATTCGTAGAATCTCGCGGCCCGACTTTCTCCCCTGCCAGGCATCGAAGTAGAGCCAGGATACAGCGAAAAAAACAAGTGCCGCAAACAAATTAACGGCAAAATGCGCATTCTCAAGAACAAATTGTAACCACATACGGGCAGATTATATAAATCCGACTACAATACCATCATATCGGACAATTGATCTTTCTCATAGAGACCAATATTGACCGATGTAACGATGCCTTTCCGGTTGACCGCGACGTGTGTCGGAAACGTGTGAAATCCCAATAATTCGATAAGATCGCCGTCCGGATCCGCAACAATCGGAAATGTATATCCCGCACGTTTCGCAAATATTGAAACGCTTGATATTGATTCCTGAGGGACGACGACGAGAACATTGACTTCACGGTTTTGCGCCAGATCCTGAAGGGTCGCAAATTGACTCGCAGACTGCGGAAGCCACGTCGGGATAAATGAGATGATGGTGGGCTTGCCCCGGAGGGTTAAGCTCGACACCTCTCCGCTATCGTTTTTCAGACTGAAAAAAGGAAATTCCTGACCGATAATCACCGGCCTGACAACCGGATTTGTGCCGCCCGTAAGTCCGGCCTGGATGTTTGCAGTCGTCTCACCGAAATCAGGAAGTGGGATAATGAGCGGCCCGAGTACGATCGCCCGCGCGTGGACCAGCGTGAAATCCGTGAGAATCGGCGTTAACCGATCAATGGTAAAAATTGAACTGACGAGTTGTTTGAATCCCGGCGCTGTAACACGAAGATAATACGTTCCCGCAGGCACATAAAGTGCGTATCGCCCATCGGGGCCGAGGTTTACCGGGTTATTTTGTCCGAACGGACTGCCATCCCAAAGAGTAAACTGCTTCGTGGCGTCATCAAGGTAATAGACCGATACGGCGCCGTTTGCTATAGCAGCACCGGCATCTCCCATCGGCGAGTTAGGACTAACTGAGATCCTACCGCCCTTTACGACCAATATATGCATGAGAGAATTCTGTGCAACATTTTGAGCTCCATCGATCGCATAAAAAGAAACATCATACGCGCCTTCAGAATCGAAATGCAAAGTCCCCGTCCAAAGCCCGTTATCCGGATCTTTCACCAATGAAATTTTTTGTGCATTATGTTGAGAATCAGTATAATTTAAATCTATATTCAACGGCCCGCCTACAGAAGAAAGAGTAATTTTATAGTCCAATCCGTTAATAAGCGTATAGGCGCCGTCAGCTGACGGGGTCAACTCGCTCGGGCCCAGAGAAATAAGGTATCCGCCGATCCGTGGCGGCAAACGGTCTATAACCATCGTTCCCAAGTCGGTAACTCCTGCGTTTCCTTTGCCATCTGTGGCGCGAATCTGCATGTTGTAATTATCATCCAGAAGTCCGCTTGGCAGAAACGAAAAAGTTGTGCTTGCCGACCCGGGAGATGCCATGACATCGACGGGCTGCCAACTTTCTCCTCCGTCATACGAGTACTCAAGTTTTGCAACACCCGAAGGATCGCTCGCCCTGCCTGTTATGGTCGGAGCCACCTTAAATGGTTTGGTAAAATCGACAACAACGATTACCTTCGGCGGGAATATATCGGGGGCGGGCGTCGGCGATGGAGTCAGTCTCAAGACTGTGGTCGCCGTCACCGTACCCGTTTGCGTAGAACCGGTTGATCCGGTTTGGGCGGTAACGAATGTATTGTCACCCGTATCAAACGTATTCCCGTCTGCATCCGTGCTTTTCGCGTCATAATGATATGTAGTGTTTGGAGACAGACCGCTTACCGTAATCGCGTGAGACGTTTTCATCGTTGCGTCAACCGTATTGGTTCCGTAGCTTGAGTCCGGGCCGAAATCTACTTCTGAATTGCCATTGAGATCCGTATCCCATGTCACGCTCACGGAAGTATCCGTAACACCCGATACGACAAGATTGGACATGGAAAGTCCGGGCGGTGTTACGGCTGCGATTGATACACCAGTGTCACCGCTACACCCCATCGGAGACGACCCGCCCGCATCATCCATGCTTGCGATCCACGATTGTGCACCCGCCTGAGTATCCACAGAGGTTATATCTACTGATACGGAGACTGACTGGGTTGACGCAAGCGGAGTATCCGTCGTTAACGTAACACTTTGCTCATCCTGGGAAGCCACAGTCCAACTATCTGCTGATCCGCCTGTCACACTAAAATTAGAAGACGGCCTTTCGATTTTAACCCAATTTGCAGAACCATCTCCCCCATTCGTGACAGTAAAAACGAGTGTTGCTGCACTACCACTGGGGGCAGTCGAAGGAGAAACAGAGACAGTGCAGGACGAAATAGCTGCCCTGACTTGAAAAGGAAAAATGAATACAAAAATGGCAACAATAAAACCAATTACTCGGGCAGAGCGGTGCATTACATTTATAATAACAACTCCCCCACTAAGACACAACCCGGTTTCTTCGCCATTATTGCGTTTTACTTAAACGGTCTACCATCGCACGGACCTGAGGTAATATTGCATTGGTCACCCGCCGGTTGCCCTCAGATGTTAGATGCTCGTCATACGGATAATAGCACCCGTCACATCCATCACGTCTGAAATTTCTATCGACCGACCGGTACTGGAATCCATATTTCTGTGACATTTGCCGAAGCGGAGTATCCACGTTAAGTTGTAAAAGCTCAGGAGTATTCGTAAATCCTAACGCCGCTGAATAGGTCGCGTATTTGTCCGAAACCATACTCATATCCGGCATAAAAACCATGAGAACTGGAAGAGATTTAGTGCATCGATCCTTCAGCCTTTGCATACGCAGATCGATCGCGCTCAGAGCTAAATTAAGCCCCCCGGGTTCTGTCATAAACGATAAAAAGTCAGGATCATTCAGGCTCCTTGTGATGATTCCGGTATTCAGTTTTCCGTTTAGAAAATCGCTTCGTATTTGAGGGCTCAGTTTGGGAAGTATCCGCTGATAGTCTGGGAGCGCATTCATAACCGCCCGCTTCCACGAAGAAGAAACGTCTATAACATCGCCTGGTTTTACGCTGTTAAACCGGTAATCACCGATGACGGGATGCGTGATGCGCGACAGAATTGGGACATAAGACAATAATGTCGAATCTAAAAGACTTTCGTGCTCCGAACGAGCCGCTGCTTGATAAAAATCGTCGGCATACATACCCAAAATGACACCATCGACGTTGAACTGGTCTGCATAGGCGCGGCAGATATACCGTTTTTCCGTTGCGTCGGCACCGGGCATGCCGGCGTTAATTATTTCGACATGTTTACCTTCACTTCGTAACACGGATTCTACCCGACGCACCCATGAATCCTTTTCACTCACTCCCCATCCGAACGTAAATGAATCACCTAACGCCAACAAACGCACCGTTCCTTTTGGCTTCGGCGTGACAACAATGGGATTACGTAACCCCTGTGCTGATATGGTCGCCGTAAATTGAAATTCACCGGTATCATAGGTCTCCGTCGTATCCGGCGTCATGGCTTTAAAATATCCAAACCGATTCAATAAATTACCAAGTAATTGATCCATAGCAATGATAAAAACTATCGCTGCCACGACACTCCCAACACCTATGAGTGTTTTTGTTATGACTGAATTGAGTCGTCTTGATCTGTTCATTTTTTTGCCGTTCTGGCGTATTATAACTTTTGAATAAATATGAAACCAGAATCAATACTCATACGGCGTATCCGCCTCTTCATGGTGAGTTTTCTCACCTTATTCCTGGAATTAGCCCTCATCAGATTCATACCGGCGAATATCGAACTCGTCGGATACTTTTCCAACATCATCCTCCTTGGCGCTTTCTTAGGAATCGGCATAGGGCTCTTAAGCACCAAACGCAGCACACGGTTTTTTACCTATTTTCCGTGGCTCTTAGGATTTCTCCTTATTTCGGTTATGGTCTTCAAGATACAGATAACCATTGACTCGCCGGGCGCCCTCTTTTTTAAAGGGTTACAGGAAGACGGTATCTATACCAATCCTATTGTTCTACTTCCTCTTCTTTTTAGCGTCATTGTCATTGTTTTTGCGGCACTCTCTCAGGAATTCGGTATCCGGTTCCGGCAATTCACGGCGCTTACCGCATATGTGATAGATCTGTCGGGAGCACTTACGGCCATCATCCTTTTTTCCGTATTCTCCGCATTAAGCAGTTCCCCGTTTCTCTGGTTTTTGATAATAGCCATTACAACGATTGCTATATCCGGCAGGCCAAAAAGCCCCACTGGGATCCTCACACTCATTCTTCTCATCATCATCCCGTTCATCCCGCTTATGACGCCGACAAGAAGCATCTGGTCGCCGTATTCAAAGCTCACGGTAACTAAAACGGTAGATCCTAATATGGGACTCGCCTACATCATTGATTCCAACAACGTAAGTCACCAAGTCATTACCGATTACAGAGTGCGTGAAAGATTTTATTATGCACTATATCAGACGTTTCCTCATACCGATGAATTTAAAAATATATTGATTATCGGGGCCGGAACCGGTGCCGATGTTGCAACAGCGCTCAATCTTAATCCGCAAGTGGCTCACATCGACGCGGTTGAAATCGACCCTGAGATTGCGCGTTTGGGGAAACTCCTCAACCCAAACAAACCATTTGATGATCCCCGGGTATCGGTCATCATCAACGACGGAAGAAATTATCTTGAACGCACGGCCAAACACTACGATCTCATCATATTTGCCCTCACGGACTCAGTCGTTCTGACGAGCGCCCAATCCAATATTCGTCTAGAGAGCTTCCTCTTCACCGAGGAAGCGTTCAATCTCGTCAAAGCGCACTTGACCCACGACGGATTGTTTGTTCTCTACAACTATTATCGTGAACAGTGGCTCATCGACCGAATCGCCCTCATGATCCACAATGTATTCGGACAAAATCCCCTTCTTCTCACCTACGGAGATACCGGAAAAGCTGCCACATTTATGGCGGGGCCTAAAACAATGCACGCCACACTTCTTCCCGGCATGGTTTCCTATCATCCGAACAAGCTTGTCCCAACCGCAACGGACGATTGGCCTTTTACATATGTTAAAGACCGTACTATCCCGCCTATTTACGGGAACACGCTGTTGGTAATTATTGTCATCGCCTTTCTTTTCGTCCTCCTTAGTATGAAAGGAAACATACGGTCATTACTGTCATACCCGCAGTATTTTTTCCTGGGCCTCGGATTCATGCTTTTGGAGACAAAAAATCTCGTAACCTTCGGATTGTTGTTCGGCAACACATGGGCAGTAAACGCAATGGTATTTGCAGCAATTCTCACAAGCACGCTACTTTCGGCTGTCATAAGCCGGAAATATACCGTACGAAATATAGGGCGCTTATATGTTTTGCTTATTATTGTGCTTGTCGCCAATGCACTCACGCCCCCGCATATACTTATCGCTATCCCTCAAATATTGCGATATATATTGGCAAGTGTGTATTATTTTGCTCCTGTTTTTATAGCAAATCTTATTTTCAGCCAGACATTTAAGGAACAATCCGATACGCCGACAGCCCTTGGGGTCAATATGCTCGGCGCCATGGCAGGAGGACTCCTTGAATACACCGCGATGGCAGTCGGATATCAGGCGCTGTATATTGTCATTATCATAAGTTATCTCTGTGCTTTAATTCCTACGAAACGACGATGAAAGACCGAGTCATAAAAATTCTCATACTCATAGGATTATTTTTTTGTACGCTCTATCCTGCTATAGATTCTGATTTAGGCTGGCACTTGAGGTACGGCGAGTATTTCTTTAAAACCGGACACGTGCTACGTGACAACATACTGAGTTTCGTTTGGCCCAATTATCATTGGGTACAGGCGTCTTGGGGGTATGATCTTTTGGTCTATCAGATATATATGCATGCGGGTTTAATCGGCATCTCAATTACAGCCGCAGCAACAACCGTACTTGTATTTTGGCTTATCACGCATCCTGCAAGCCGCCTAAGTATCGCCCAATATCTCTGGCTCGCCTATATATTCATCGCCCATTCAAAACCCCTCTATTCTGCCGGATTCCGCTCCCAAACGCCCTCAACGGTCATGTTTGCCATAGCACTTATTGTCGCCACACAAGCGCTTACGGCACCGAAACCTTTCTCATGGACACGCGGATGGCGTATGTATGCACTCCCTGTCATATTTCTCGTGTGGGCGAACCTCCACGGGGGATTTGCCCTCGGGCTTATCTTATTTTTCATATATTGGGGCGCACACGGGATCCTTCTTTGGGTAAGCCGCGCCACAAAAAAACACCTGACCCGTGTTCATCCGTCCAATTGGGCCGTTAGCGGCGTTTTTCTCCTCCTTTCAGTCGCAACGCCGCTTATCAACCCGTGGGGAGTAGGCATATACGGAGAAACCTTCAAACACGTCACAAATATCAATCTGACCGGTATCGTCGAATGGATGCCCCTGTGGACATATCCGTTTGAAGCAATAGTACTCGCACTTCTCACGGCTCTAACGGTGATCTTTTCGATACGAAGGAAAAAACCCATGGATCTGCCATATATATGTATGCTCATCGTCTCGGCCTATCTGGCGGAGAGCGCAATCCGTTTCACCATCATATTCGCCGTCGTCTTCATATATTATTGGGCGGAGACATTACCCGATCTCAGGCTCCCGCAGTGGGCCAATACAAAATGGACGGAGATTATTTCGCGGGCCGTCATTATGGGCGTTATTATCCTCGATCTTTTTTTCGTTCACCGCTATATGTATATTGTGCCCGTCCCGTTTTGGAAACTGCCGACGGATTGGAATTCCCTCTGTATGCTTACCTGGGACTGCGATGAACCTCTTACGACATTGATGCGTAAAGATCCGCCGAAGGGCAACGGCTATCACCCGTACAATTGGGGAGGGTATCTAAGCTGGCGGGTGCCCCAGGTCAAAACATTTATCGATGGCAGGATGGCGGCGTGGGAGGACAACGGCAAAACACCGGCAGTCATCGAAGGCGACTGGGTAAATTTCCAAAGGAGTCCTGTGACATTCCGCGAGCTTGACAGCCAATACCATTTTGCATGGATCATTGTCCCCACACAATCCTATATCGCCGACTACATGGACGAGCTGGTAAAAGACAAGCTTTGGGACAGACGGTATAGAGATCAATTTTATAGTTATTATGTTAAAAAATAATTGGTCGAGAATCATTGTCGGCATGTTCGCCCTCGCAGTTTTTGTGTTCGGTCTCCACCCGATCACCACGTTTGACACTTTTTTCGGTCTTAAAATCGGAGAAATGGTTGTTAAAACGGGACGTGTACCGACCACCGAGCCGTTTTCCTGGTCTGCACAAGGGAGGCCAATCGTCGCGTATGAATGGCTTGCCCAAACCTGGGTTTATCTTCTCAACCATATGGGAGGGTTTACGCTTCTTGAGGTGTATGTCGCGCTCATGCTCACTGCTTTTTTCCTTATCATTATTGCAATCCAAACCCATGCTCTGGACCGTGACGGCCCGTCAAGCGCTGTCGTCGGGTTGTTTTTAACAATCAGTATTTATGATTTTTTCGTTGCCCGGCCGCAAATAATCGCTTTTGTGGGACTTGCCGCCATCCTTTATCTTATCCTTCTTTATGTATTAAAAAACAAAAACTATCTATGGCTCTCCCTCCCTATTACGTATATCTGGACGAACAGCCACGCGAGCTTCATTATGATCCCATCTTTCTTTTTAAGCTATGCTTTTTTTGGATATCTGTATTATAAAAAGGATGACAGGAAAAGGGCAAATCAAACATTTCGAGTACTTCTTTTATACAGCATATTAACTATTCTTATCACGCTCCTTCCCCCGCTTTGGTATAAACCATATACATTCCTTTTTGTATTCTCGCAGGACCTCCCGTTTATGACCGCATTTATCTCCGAATGGGCACCCCTCTCGACCAACCCGGCGTATCAAATTTTTTATACAGGTGTTGTGGGCGTAAGCATCATCGTCGGGCTTCTCTTCGCCGCAAAAAACCATCAAAAAACGAAGTGGCTTCTTGCACTACCGCTTCTCGCTGTTTCCCTACTCTCATTCCAGGCTATCCGGCACGTGCCACTTGGTACGACTGCTGCAATTCTTCTTACCGCCATATTTGTGCCACGGGCATCATGGACGGGAAAAAGGCGATTCTTGACGATCGGGCTCTATGCCCTGCTCTTTGGGTCCACATGCTTACTCGCCGTATATAAGCGCTCCCCAATTTACGACACGATATGGAAAATACCTTCAGCGACAATTGATGAGGATATGACAAATATTAAAAAAATGAACCTTAAAGGACATATGTTTAACGAATTTGCCATCGGAGGTTATTTCATTTACTACCTCTATCCTCAATACCAGGTATTTTTTGACGGCCGTGCAGACGTATACCACTGCTGCGAAATGCGCGATTTCTGGCCCCTTATTACAAATAAAAGTGACTCATCGGACGAATTTAAACAATACCTCATGAAATTTTTGGATAAATACAGGTTTTCATACATTCTTATCCCCACCTATTCGTATAATCCGCTCGATATCAAAGCAACGACACTTATGGTAAACGTGCTCCTCGATGATCCCGCCTGGCGGCTTATCTATGTAAGCGACTTTATTCAGATATTGGTTAAAAATGATGGTCTCAATACTCGTCTGTTTAATAACGGTTTCCGCGCTATTACACCGTACAAATTTACCCAATATCGTACAGGACAGGAACGGCAGGCAACCCTCGAATATGAACGACTCATAACACTCAAAGACAGCGCGGTCGCACGGAACGCTTTGGGCGATCTCTATGCGGGTCAAAAGAACACTCAAAAAGCCAAAGAAGAATATGAGCAGGCGCTTCAATTAAACCCCGAAATGGGGAGAGCTGATATAGGTCTCGGGAAAATCGAGCTTCAGATGAATAACGTGCAGGGGGCCATTTCTTACTTTACCCGGGGTATTGCTATTTCACCCTATTGGGGCGACGGATATATCTCTCTCGCCAAGGCATATGAATCTACGGGGGCTATACAACAAGCCAGACAAACACTTGAAGCAGGACTCAATCAGAATATTGATTTCATATCCGTCCGCGATATGGCAACGGAACTCAATAAACTTCAATGAAAAAATACGGTCTTCTCTTCCTCTTATTTTTGCTGACTACTACCCCTTATTGGATTGCCGGCACGATTCTGCTCCTCAAAGATCCCCTCATCGAACGGGATGAATATATCATGTTTGATATAACACAACACCTGGCTCGCGACCACAAATTAACCACAGATATTTACGGCACATTTGCCCCGGAAGCACATGGAAAAGTGACAATCTACCCTCCTGTTTATTTTACAGCACTCTCGGGTTGGTTTAGCGCATTCGGATCAAACGTACTGACCCAACGACTTTTCTCCTTTACTCTCGGGGGATTTGCCCTTCTGACCCTGTTTACCATCATAATCATGTTGACCAATAATGCCACAGCCGCTTCTGTGGGCACGCTTATGCTATCTATCGATCCCCGGTTCGGTGAATCCTCCCGTCACGGACGCATGGAAATTATGGTTGTTCTGTGGATCCTCCTGGCTCTCGCGTCTTTCTTAGGAAATCCGAAATCCCGAATCCGGCTATGGATATCAGGAGTCTTGAGCGCGCTCGCCGTTCTTACCCATCCGATGGGGATTATTGCTCCCGGTATCATTATTGTTCTCATTTCTATGGAAAAAACATCGATCAGGAAAAAAATTCAGGATTGGCTGGTTATCCTCCTTCCGTCTGCTCTTGGGGCCGGAGCCTGGTTATGGTCTATCCGGGATTCATTTTCCTTTCTGGTCCTTCAATTGGACTTTCTGTCCATTCAAAAACTCCAGTCATCATCTGCAGTCATCACGTTGTTTCTCACGAACGGCACATATGTAATGCTTTTTGGCATGGAAGCTATCGTGGCCGTAATTTCGACATATATTGCATTAAAAAATAAAAGTCGTCCAATCATGATTTCGCTTGTTGCGATGGGAATAACCGCTATTATTGTGGTGCTTGGCAAAGAAGTGTGGTATGTCGCTTATCTTTCACCGATAATTGCGCTTGTATCGGCCTTCCTCCTTAGCCATGCGATGCAACATCACAATCGGGTATTACAAATCATAACCGCAGGTATAATCACGATCATCCTTCTCACTTCATCCGTTACGCTTATTCAGCTTTCCCGAGAGCGTTCGGGCATACAATATACGGAATTCAGCCAGCCGTTTGTACAGTATTTCAAAAATAGTAAAGGAATCGTCTGTATCGCATCAACCCCCGATCCATCATATGAACTCCGGAGCAATCCAAACCTAACTATCAATCAGCTGTATGATGTGAGTGGATTCATACCCCGTAAAAAACGATTTTTTGACTCATGCGACTGGTTTGTCGGCAACCTTAATCCCGGCGATTACGGCATCGCCTATCTTATGCGTAACGGCCAAACGAGGCAAATTATTGAATACCCCGACACACTGCCTATCGAAATTGTGCAGTTAAGACCGCTCAATGAGCGAAATTGAATAATCTATGCAATCAAAATATAAAAGCACCATTGTCCGCAGCGTAACATTTTTATTCGCAACTCTCCCGCTCCTCATCTCTTCATGGCTCCTCCGGCTTAAAAGTCCGCCTGTTTGGAGCGATGAAGCGGTATTTACGGATATCGCCAAACATATTGGCACGGTCGGAAGACCCACTACGGAGCTCTACGGCAGGCTTATCCCAGGTCTATCCCAAGGGCAGGTCGCCTATCCGCCGGTATATTTCTATGTGCTCCACGTTTGGACGAGTCTTTTCGGCCCTTCTATTGATGCTGTACGCCTTTTGTCACTCGGTATCGGGCTCGCTGTCCTCGGATTATGGTACCTCCTGCTCGTAAAGCTCACGGGTAAGAATCTCTGGGCTGGAGTCGGAACGCTTCTCCTCTCAAGTGAACCCAGGTTCCAGGCCGCAACCCGGATCGGCCGCATGGATATCCTTGTTTTATTTTTTATACTCCTCGTGGTTTTAGTCTATTGGTCCGCAAATAACCGGAAACTATTTGTATTCATAAGTGGATGTATAGCCACTCTTGCCGTGCTTACTCATCCGATGGGTTTCCTGGCTCCCGCACTCATTCTGTCAGTCATCTGGTGTCAAAAAACGGGTAATAAGGTTAAATTACAGCAATTCATCCTGGTCCTCATTCCACTCACGTTCGGTGTTGGCTTATGGATATCGACACAAATAACCAAATGGAGTATATTTGTCGACCAGGTGATGTTGCAGTCAGCCAGAAAGGCCGTCCTGCCGGCCTATTTGTGGATATATGTTCAACAATCCCCTGCCAATACCTTTCTCTACCTGTTTTACGTTCTCATTGTCCTGACGGGTTTTCTCCGAGGACTCATTAAACGGGATACATTTTCGGTACAACTTTCGATTTTCACGGCTTTTGTGATAATCACCCTTATTCTCACCAAAGAACAGTGGTATCTTGTTTACCTTGCGCCATTAATTATTCTACATGTTATTTTGTCGTCACGTTATATTGTGCTAAATAGAAAATTTTGGAGACCAGTCGGTATTTTATTTGTCGTAATTCCACTAATTTTTTATACGAAATATTTTGTCGACACCTATAATGACACCATACATGACAATTACGTCCTATTTACCAAACAAGTGCGTTCCGCATTACCTTTACGGGGCACTATCTGTCTGTCAAGCCTGCCGGACCCATATTTTACATTAGATAGCGACAAAAACTTGCAACTTCGTGAATTTGTCTATGCTCCAACGCTATTGCCGGAGAAAATACACTTCCTCCGGGAGTGTAATGCCGTCGTTATGAACATTTCACCGGGGGAAACCACTATACAATACCTCCTACAGCATGAACTATCCAGAAATGTCGTCGGCAATCCCGATAGTTACAACACTCTTGTCGTCATCCTGTCGCAATAAGACGATAAAAACCCCTAAATCATACTCAAGTTTCATTTTGTTTAGATTTCCCGCGGCGCGTATCAATGG
>CAYLQG010000008.1:10283-22078 GCA_964385705.1 uncultured Gammaproteobacteria bacterium | reverse complement strand
GCTGTGTCACAAAAGTCGCGACATTTTCACCGGTAACACTGCCACCGTACAAAACAGTTGTCGCTCCTGTTTTTTGTTTAATTGAAGACACCACGGTATTGGCATTTTCCGGCGAATCCGTCTTCCCTGTTCCGATTGCCCACACCGGTTCATACGCAACAACATCCGCCGTAGACGGCACCGGCGTTTTGTCATCCGGCACACAGAAAATAACTTTTAGCCCCGCGGCTTGGGCTTTTTGCACCTTCACCTTTAAATCTTCATCCGTTTCATTAAAATATTTTCGGCGTTCGGAATGTCCGATAATCACCCAATCGGCAACCTCCTTCACCATACTAGCTGTCACTTCACCCGTATATGCACCTTCATCAAATTTCGATGCGTTCTGCGCGCCCAAAAGAACTGGTAGCTTCATTGATCCGATCGCATACTTTAATACCGAAAGTGATGTAAACGGAGCGGCAACAACGACCGGAACAGTCTGCATGGCGCCGGCAATATCCTGTATTTTTGAGGAAAAATTGCTCGCCCAGGACTGCGATTCGGCATTCGTTTTATTACTCTTCCAATTACCGGCAATAAATAATTTTTTCATATGATAAGATTATACTCTATGGCAAAGAGCTTACTCAACGACTTAAACCGCGATCAGGCGGAAGCCGTAAAACTCTGTGATGGTCCTATTCTCATCCTCGCGGGCGCAGGAAGCGGCAAGACAAGAGTGTTAACATACAAAGTCGCCTATTTAATCGGAGAAAAACATGTTTCCCCTCATGAAATCCTCATGGTCACGTTTACCAATAAAGCAGCAAACGAGATGAAGGAAAGAATACGAACGCTTCTTGGGCGCTCAACCGATATGCCCTTTGCCGGTACGTTTCACGCATTATGCGTTAAGATTCTGCGCCGCGACGGGGTGCACATCGGCGTCCCCCCGAACTTCGTTATCTATGATGATCAGGATCAGGTCGACGCAATTAAAGAGGTGATGAAGTCTCTCGATTTATCAACAAAAAGCTTCAACCCCAATGCTGTCCTTCACACAATCGGCGAAGCGAAGAATGAACTAATATCTGCGCTTGAATATCCGCAATATGCACGCGGATATTTCCAGGAAGCGGTTGCGCAAATTTATCTCGGGTATCAAAAATTACTGAAAAATAATGAGGCATTGGATTTTGACGATCTCCTGTCAAAAACCGTCGAGTTGTTTCAAAAGAACAAAGAAGTATTGGGATACTATCAGGAAAAATATCATTACGTTATGGTGGATGAATATCAGGATACAAACAAAGCACAGTACCTGTTAACAAAATATTTATCGGGCCGCTATCATAACATCTGTGTTGTCGGCGACGCGTCGCAAAGCATTTATCGCTGGCGCGGGGCCGATTTCCGCAACATTACGAACTTTAAGCGCGATTACCCAAATTCCCATGAATTTCACCTGGAACAAAACTACCGCTCAACGCAGAAAATTCTCGATGCCGCCCACGGCGTGATATCCAAAAACACGTCACACACAATTTTAAAACTCTGGACGGAAAAGGCCGGGGGCGAACAGATCACGCTCTATGAAGCGCGCACGGAGCACGATGAAGCATCTTTCCTCGTTCAGACGATTTTGCAGGGCAATAGGCCGTTTCACGACTTTGCCGTTTTATACAGAACCAACGCACAATCCCGCGTTCTCGAGGAGGCATTTTTGCATGCCGGCATCCCATATCATTTGGTCGGCGGCACCCGATTTTATGAACGGAAAGAAATTAAGGATGTCCTCGCATACCTCCGCTGTGCCGCAAATCCAAAAGATTCTGTATCGTACAATCGTATTGAAAAATTAGGAAAGGCCAGGCTCACAAAATTCCTCGAATTTTTTGAAACCGTGAGTGGCGATAACAAGCTCATCAACCTGACGACGCTTGAGCTTCTTGACCAGATTCTCCAAGCGACGCAATATTTGGAAATCTATGACGCCAATGTCGAAGAAGAAGCATACAGACTCGAAAATATCAAAGAGTTAAGGTCGGTCGCGACTGAATTTCCCGTGTTACGTGACTTTTTGGAAACCGTCGCGCTTGTGGAGCAGGAATATGAACCGAAGAATGTCCGTTTGCGTCAAGAAAACCGCGATGCAGTCACCCTTATGACGCTCCATGCGGCAAAAGGCCTTGAATTCGATATCGTATTTATCGTCGGCATGGAAGAAGGATTATTCCCGCACAGCCGGACGCTCATGGATAAGGAGGAGCTCGAAGAAGAACGGCGTCTGTGTTACGTCGGACTCACGAGGGCAAAGGAGAAACTCTATCTCACGTACGCCAACAGGAGGCTATTTTTCGGCACCCGGACACAAAATATGATTTCACGGTTTATCGCCGATATTCCTGCACATGTTATGGAATTAAACGTATCTCTTAATAGCGACCGCGGATATCAGGATGACGACCTCTTACTTTAGTGTGAACCGGAGGATAGCGAGTGCGAGAGTCCCAACAACGACACCTACAGAGAGAACCATTTCCAAAATCAGGAATATCCGGGCAACGCCCCTAACGTGGGTAAATGAAAAAAACGGGAATAATCTGCTATCGATTGGGAGCCAGGCAATAGCCTCCGAAGGGGCCTGTTGATATGCTCTTTTTTTCGCTCTTCTTTTCATTTAATCCCATTGTATCATAGGGATAAAAGATAGATAATATACATCATGAAGGCCGACAGATCAATCCGCCCAGTAGTTGATTCCGAAAGAGAAAAATGGAATAAGGTTGTTTCCCATCCGCTCCAATCCTGGGAATGGGGCGAGTTCCGAAAGAGGATGGGAATTGATATCGCACGACTCGGTGTATTTGACAATACTAAGCTCATGGAAGGATGGCAAATATCCTTCCATAAAATCCCCCATCTTCCCTATACCATAGGCTATTTCCCGAAAGGTCCTGCTCCCACGCCTGATATGATTAACGCGCTTGATAATTTGGGCCGCAAAAAACAAGCCGTTTACATCCAACTGGAACCGAATGTCATAAACGATTCACGATTCACGATTCACGATTCACGACTGCGTCCCAGCCATCACCCGTTATTCACCAAATATACATTTGTTCTCGACCTCACGAAGTCTGAGGATGACTTACTTAAGAGTATGCATCCAAAAACCCGGTACAACATCCGAGTTGCCCAAAAACACGGTGTCGTAATCCGCGAGGATTCAAGTGAAAAAGCGTTTAACGCATATTTAGCTCTCTCTGAAGAAACAACGAAACGACAGGGTTTTTATGCGCATAACCGGCGCTACCATACTACTATGTGGCAGTTACTTAAGGAACGTAATATGGCCAAATTGTTTACGGCGACATTTGAAGGGGCTATTGTCACCGCGTGGATCATTTTTCTGTGGAACGATACCATTTACTATCCCTACGGAACATCGTCAAGGACGAACCGCGATATTATGGCGCCGAATCTTATGTTATGGGAGATAGCCCGGTGGGCCAAGAGAGAGGGCTTCAGGCAATTTGACCTCTGGGGGGCAATGGGACCCAATCCCGATACAAGTGACCCCTGGTATGGATTCCATCGGTTTAAGGAAGGGTATAAACCACAGCTCGTCGAGTTTGCAGGATCTTTCGATCTTATTGTTAATCCGCTTCTCTACGGCCTGTACACTGCCGCTGACACAATGAGGTGGGCATATTTACACGCCCGTGCAAAAATATAATTACGTCATGCAGATTATTGAACCGCAACAATCGGATAAATATGCGCAATATATAAGAGTGTTGGGCTGGCAGGTCGTCCGAATGGACGATGTCAATATTTTTTACCGGCAATTTCCCCTCTTCGGCGGCATGATGAAAATCCATCGGCCCCTCAAACTACCTATTCCGAAGAAACTCGTTTCAATCATAAAGAACAATCACATAAAAACGCTTGTTATAGAGCCTGTCGAAACGCAAAATCAAAAACAGCTTGATGCGTGGTGCCGGACGCTTGCAAAATCCGTAAAAATTAACACAACTCCGTTCCTCCCGACGAAGACGTTCCGCGTTGATCTGACGCGTGATGAGAACACAATCTTCGGATCATTTTCCGAAGCGAAACGCCGCGCGGTCAGAAGAGCGATCAAACTCGGCGTCACCGTGAAAAAATCCGAACAAATCACAGACCTCATTAGAATTAAAAACAGATCGGGCGGCCTGTTCGGATTCATCACGACAACGGGAATTAAGGAATTATGGAACATCTTTCATCCGAAAAATATTTCAATCCTTCTTGCATATGCGCCGGGTGACGATGATCATCCTGTGGGCGGCGTCCTTCTCCTCTTCTGGGACAAGATCGCATACTACTGGATAGCCGGGGCCATAAAAAAAGGAAAAAGACTCTATGCTCCGACGCTTCTCGTCTGGGAAGCGCTCAAAGAATCAAAAGAGAGAAAATGCCGGTTGTTTGATTTTGTCGGCGTTTGGGACGAACGGATTCCGGATAAAAACACGGAATGGAAAGGGTTCACGAAATTTAAAGAAGGCTTCGGCGGTACAGATATGTATTATCCTCTCGTCGTTCACTAATCATCAATTCCACGCTTCACAGATAAGACGGAATTCGCAGAAGTCGCAGTGTCTTCCGGGGGTTGGGGTAAAGTCGCTTCGTTCCATAACTTTCGCTTTTTCAAGGATTTCTTTGCGGGCATTGGCCAACTCTTCCTGATTTCTTGTCGCGGATACTTTTTCCTGGCCCTCAAAAAAATAAAATGAGACAATGACCTTCTTCGGCGGATCTTTATAGATCCCCCCCTGCGCAGCACTGAGAGCGTATACGCTCAACTGTTCATCGCGTGCTGCATCGCGGCTCTTCGGCGCAGTCCCCGTTTTATAATCAATGATCTCGATCGTGCCATCCTCATGCTTATCAATACGGTCTATCTTCCCGCCGAGCGTGAGAAGTGGTGTAATTTTTATCTTAAACGGCTCCTCAAGAGCTATTGGAATGTTTTTCGGATCATATCCTTTTTTGAAAAAACCCTCCAATAATTCTCTGCCATGTGCTTTCAATTTTGCTTCATAGGCTTTATTACCAAACCCGACGGATACCCATTGATCATCAAGCAGTTTAAGTAAGGTTTCCAAATTCGGATGCTCTCCGTTTTTCACGAACCCGTAAAAGGCACGCACGACCTTATGGATGGTGTCACCAAATGAAAGTGCCGCAGAGGGCGGAATCGGAATTTTAATAATATAGCGGTATTTGTATTGGAGCGGACACGTTTCAAAAGTCGCAAGCTGCGAATACGAAAGATAGGAAATCGGATGGCTTACTGTTTTTTTTGCCGGCTCTTCCGGTTTTGCCCAGTCTAGGAAGGATAATTGCTGTGTGTTTCCTGATTGTTCAATAACCATGTTTTCTTCAAAACCGGCTCCCAGAGATTCCGCAATAAACGGCGATAATTTCTTCTCCCGTTTCCCCTCACCGTAAAATTTAGCTGCTGTTAAAAATAAAAGATCCCGAGCGCGGGTCATTCCGACATAAAAAAGTCGCCGTTCTTCCTGCGTATGAAAATCTCCCGTTGGTAATACTTCTTTTATGAGCGCTTCCGGAATCGGAATCTGCTCCTTCCTCTCCGTTGTCGGAAACCGTTGAGAAACAAGATTAATAAGGAAAACTACTGGAAATTCTAGTCCCTTTGCAGAATGGACAGTCATTAACGTGACTGCATTATTGTCGCTCCAGTCGGTGTCCGTTGACATCGGGGATTCACCCAAGGTCATTGATAAATCTATCCAGTCAACGATAGTAAAAACACTTGCATCATCATGCTCGACCTCATATGTTTTTAGTTTGTTGAAAAATTTGGAAATGTTGAGGGCAATCTTCTCATCCTTAACCGACTCGTAATTGGCAAGCCGCTTAAGTAAACCAGTGTCTTCAAGAAAATAATAGAGAATCTGGCCGGCGGTTTCTTTTTTAATCAATCCTAAATGCTTGTAAATCATTGCAACTAAATTTCCCACCTTATTTTCCGTTTCATTAGAAACAAACGGCCGAGGGGGATTTTCTGCATGGCCAGGGGATAAAATTTTCGCAGGATGCAAGCGAATTGCGGATCCAAGAAAATTTCTTCCCGTAGCTGTAGCCAAAACTTCACAAGCTTCAAAAATGGAAATTCCGTACCGTTTTGCGTAATTGGATAGCGATGCTACATCCCGCGGAGGTAAGTCCAGCCAATCCATGGTCAATAATCGGTACATCGCCACACTGTCCTCAAAATTATAAAGAACTTTAAGATATGCGATGAGATCCTTCACTTCCGGCTGCCGGTACAGTTGCCCAGGCCCTAAGAATTGATACGGAACCCCTGCACGGGCAAGCGCACGAGCAAACGGATCAGCGTGATTATTTGCGCGCACCAATATAGCAAAATCGCTCCACTCATACTTATTGGAATCTCCTTTCTTCATTCTTAATTCTAAATTCTTAATTGTCTTTGCTACCGCGTCCGCTTCATTTTCTACACGATCGGCGAAAAGCACCTGAATCTTTTCCCCGTTTATTCTTCGCGCGCTCACGAGTTTCTTTTCTATTTTTTCCGCAACTTCAAGTCGGTCGGGGTTGTTGTGTTGCACGAGGTCATATGAGCGGTCAAGAATTTCTTTTGTCGACCGGTAGTTTGAAGTCAAGACGACAATGGTCGCTTTCGGAAATGACGCACGAAACTGAATCATGTTGGAGACTGCAGCTCCGCGCCAACGGTAAATTGCCTGGTCATCGTCACCGACAACCGTTATGTTTTTCTTTTTTCCGGCAAGAAGTATGGCAAGCTGATTTTGCGCAAAATTTGTATCCTGGAATTCATCAATGAGAATATATTTAAATTGATTCTGATACTTCGCAAGAATTGTCGGCCGCGTCCGGAAAATTTTAAGGGTCTGACCGATCAAATCCCCGTAATCGCATACCCCTTCCTTCACCTTCAATTCTTCATATGTTCTGTATGCATTGGCAAGTTCATGGTACTTTTCCGATTCTTCTTTTTCCATCGACTTTTGCCTTTTCACCCACGCGAGATACTCTGTTGGCGTCACATCCTCATCTTTCAGTCTGCTGAAATGTCCGATCATGCCGGCGATAAATTTGGTCGGGTTGCCGAGCGGTCGGAAATAGTTAAGGTCAAACCGGAAAATATTCTTTCGAAAAAACATGATTGTCTCAGCTTCCGTCATAAGCGTATATCCGGGGTCGATGCCCACATTAATGGCTTCGTTACGTAATATCCGGTCGCAGAACGCATGAAACGTTGAGATCCACATCTGTGTGACTCCGTAAGGTAACGCGCGATCGACCCGCTCTTCCATCTCCCGGCTCGCTTTCTCGGTGAAGGTGAGGGCAAGGATTTCCTGAGGTTTTATAATTTCCTTTGTAATAAGGTATTTGATCCGCTCCGTCACGACGGTTGTTTTTCCTGTGCCGGCGCCCGCAATGATCATGAGCGGCCCTGCACCGTGCCGTACGGCCTTGAGCTGTTCTTTATTTAATTCACGTTCCTGAACGGAGACTTTTGTCATCGTGGGGATATTATATACCCTCCGTAATATGAATTACTCCGGGTATCCATTCATCTAATCAGCTTTTTCGCATTTCGGACTGTCCTTCGATAATACTAGAGGATCCTGAGCCGGTCGATGGGCAAACCTGAATAAGATGTGTGTATTATGGATTGTCTTGTTTTATTGCATCCAGAAGTTGCGGAAATTTGAGAAGATGTGAGTCTGTACTCATATGTCCCAATCCAGTTAGTTTTATCGTTTTACTCCCTAGTTTTTCTGCAAACTCAAGCGCTTCCCATTCATGCACATTCGGATCATCGTCACTGTAGATGACCGTTGATTGAGAAATTAATGATCGAAGCCGCACAAAATCAAAATCATGATAATAAAATGTTATATTCGCTTTATGGATCAAAGCAGCTGACGTATCTTTTAATTCCTCTTCAGTCGCGGGGTGAAAAAAAGGAGCAACAAAATATGCATTTTGTGCGTGCAAACCATACTTTTCAGCCATCAAAAGTATGAACATCGGGCCAAGCGAGTGACCCACAAAACAGAGTTCCTTGTTGTTTTGTATGTTCGGTAACAATTTTTCAAACGTGTCTGTCCATGCCGTCAAATTCTGTCTAGATTGGTATTCTTCGATTTTTAATTTTGAAACCTCCGACCAATCATCCGTCGGCACCTGCGGGATAATGACTTCATGACCCAACCGTTCTAATTCTATTTTTAACCAAGGAAACCATGCTTCAGTCGGCGACCCGAATGTTCCGTAAACAAAAACGTATGTCATATTAATTGATTCTGGTCTTACACAATTCCACAACCAGGGGAAATGAGGTAAATCCCGCTTCACCATTAAAGTGTCCGCCGTTTTTTGATTCTATGACAGAACTGTTCATTTTCTTTGCGAATTCACGGGGATATTCTATCGAGACATACGGATCATTTTGCGAATATATCGCATAAGAAACGGGTATTAATTTCCTGAGCACGGGAAAATCGAAATCTGATTTATAGAATGACTCGTTGACGGTGTCAATTTGCCATGATCGTTTTAGCATGGTGAGAAATGGGCTCACAAATATTGCGCTATCCAATTGAATATGAAATCTGGTCAGTATGTGAAGCATAAACAGAGGACCGATGGAGTGCCCAACCCAACAGTATTGTTCGTTCGGTTTAATAGATTTTGCAGTCGGTTCAAATGCGGATAACCAAGTCTGTAACGTTTGCCGTTTTGGAACAAACGTTTTGCCGAATTTGGTCATCTCATCCCATGATTCCACCGGAAACTGAGGAACGATTACTTCCTGTCCTATGTTCTCAAGGCTTTTCTTTACGTAGGGAAACCAGTTCTCGCCCGGGCCTCCGAATGAACCATGAAATATGATGAATTTCATATTAATTGTCTATTTTATCATCCTTATCCAGTTTTCCCTCCAGCATATTGGTGTTTTCCAGTTTTTGTCCCAGCATCTGAAATGCGCTAGTCACGGAGTTCATACCGTTATATGCGTTTGTAATATGTTTCCCCAGAGTTCCTAAATTTTCTCCGACCTTTCCGTAATCCTTTTGTATCGCCCGCAGTAGTTGAAAAACCTCCCGAGATTTTTGTTCAAGATCTTTGCCCTGAAAACTTAGAAGCAATACCTGCAGGTGTGCATACAATGTATTGGGAGACACCGGATAGACGCGCAGATTGCGAGCATAGTCCATAAGCTCATTAAGATTTGCAATTTCGTAATAGACGGATTCCGAAGGGATGTACATAAGGGCAAAATCCATCGTCCCTTCCTCCGGCAGAATATATTTGCGGCTTATGTCGCTCACATGCTTTTTTACGTCGGAGATAAAATCGCGCTTCGCAGTCGCGCGGATCGCTTCTGTTTCTCCGTTATGAAGAAGCGTAAAATTTTCCATCGGGAATTTTGAGTCGATGCAAAGAAGCCCCGCGTCGGTTTTAAGGACCGCATCGACTTTGACTCCGGATTTAAACGCATATTGCAGGTGAAATGATTGTTTTGGAAACGATTGTCCGATCATATCCTTAAGCACCTGTTCACCGATGTTGCCGCGAAGTTTTGGCGACTGTAAAAATTCCTGAAGGCTCCGTATACCTCGACCAACCTCAGACATCTCTCCGACGTTTTTATTAAGCGCACCGATCACACGAGCCGCCTCATCCAAGCGCTCATTGAGTTGACGGGAATTCGATTGCAGTGTTCTCGTCATCTCGACCGACGTCCCACGCATTGCGTCATTGAGGGTTTTATTCGTGTGTTCGATCGTCGTTTGCATACTTTTGAGCCAGGAAACGAGCGTTTCGTCGCCGCTCTTGTTGAGTTTTGAGAGCTCATGTTTGATAATCCAGGCAAGTACGGCAAATCCGAGGATATTAATGGCTATTATAATAATGAAGTCATTCATTATGATCACACGATACCACATGACGATGTGATACGCTAGATTTATGGAATTACGCGATGCGCCAAGGCTCCATGGTCACACAAACCATAATGTGATCTGGCTTATAATCGGAATCTGTGGCTTAAGCGGCTTAGGCTGGCTTATAAATACCCAGGATCCGGATTTTATCGTCCCGCTTGGAGCGTTTTTCCTCTTAGTTTCCGTAACAGCGTTCAGTCTGACATTATTTATAACGAATATTGTACGACGTTCCGTTCTGGTGGGTGGTGGGGTATTCGTCTTTTTTTTACTCCGCTTCCTCGGGCTCCGGGATCTGTATTATGCGGTTCTGCTCCTCGCCTGCCTCATTTCTCTTGAGGTATACATGCAAAAACGATAGAATGACCACATAATGAAATTCTATATCACCTGCTCTATCCCCTACGTTAACGCGGCCCCGCATATCGGACACGCGCTCGAGTTCGTGCAGGGAGATGTTGTTGCCCGCTATCACAGACTACTCGGCGATGAGACTCTTCTTCTCTCGGGCGGAGACGAAAATGCATTGAAGAACGTTCAGGCTGCGGAGAAAGCGGGTGTTCCCGTGCAAAAATTTATCGATGATAACACCCAGAAATTTTTTGACCTAACGCGCGCCTTACATTGCGATTTCAACGTTTGGCAAAAAGGAAGCGACGTCGATCACCACTTTAAGGCGAGTCAAAAGTTATGGAATTTATGTAAAAAAGATATTTATAAAAAATCGTACGAAGGATTGTACTGCCTCGGATGTGAAGCCTTTTATACAAAAGATGAACTCAACGAAAACGGTGAATGCTTTGAGCACCCCGGCAAAAAATTGGAGACGGTGAAAGAAGAAAATTATTTTTTTAGGTTATCTTCTTATCAAAAACAGCTTATCAAGCTTATTTCGGAAGACACGATAAAAATTATTCCTGATTTCCGGAAAAACGAAGTTCTCTCGTTTCTCAAACAGCCGCTTTTGGATATAAGCGTTTCAAGAAGTAATGCGCGGGCGAAAAACTGGGGGGTTCCCGTCCCTGACGATCCGTCACAGCGTATGTACGTCTGGTTTGACGCCCTCAATATTTATCAATCCGGTGTCGGATTCGGTTGGGATGATGAAAAGTATAAGAAATGGTGGCCGGCTGACGTGCATATGATCGGCAAAGGCATTAACCGTTTTCATACGGTCTACTGGCCGGCATTTTTACTCTCTGCCGGACTCAAACTTCCGAAATCGGTTTTTATCCATGGATATTTCACTTTAAATGGTCAGAAAATGAGTAAAACCCTGGGTAATGTCATCGACCCCATCGAGCTCATCAATAAATACGGCGCCGATCCTGTACGTTATTATTTTCTGCGCGAGATTCCGTCGACAAGTGACGGAGATTTTTCCGAGAGGAGATTTAAGGAATTGTATAATGCTGATCTAGCAAACGGGTTGGGAAATCTAGTTGCGAGAATTGCAAAATTATGTGAAACAAATAATGTCATGATTGAGAAGTCGCCTGATCGACCTGAACCAAATCTTTCCGAATCACCTAAATTAGGCGGATATTGGAATCACCTTGAATCATTTGAATTTAACCTCGCATTAGAAGAAATTTGGAAAGATATCAAACAATTGGATATTAGGGTAAATAGTGATAAACCATGGTCTCTGGAAAAAAATCAAGCAACTCCCCTATTAAAAAACTATGTGAGATCATTATTTAAAATTTCTTATGGCCTTCAACCATTTCTCCCGGAAACCTCCCGAAAAATTCTTGATCAATTCAAAGGACCGACGATCAAAGCGCAACCGCCCTTGTT
>CAYLQG010000008.1:0-10183 GCA_964385705.1 uncultured Gammaproteobacteria bacterium | reverse complement strand
TATGTTCATCGATACCCACTGTCACCTCATGTTTGAGCAATTTAATGATGACCGCGCGATGGTCATCGGGAATGCCAAAAAGGCCGGCGTCAAACAGTTTATAGCCCCTGGCGTCGATATGTTTTCCTCAACACTTGCGATACAACTTGCAGGAAATAATCCCGACGTCGTTTTCGCAAGCATCGGCTTTCATCCGTATGAAGCGTCGCATGAACCAGATCTTAAGCAGCTGAAGATATTAGAAAAATTAATTGATTCTTCCGTAGTTGCCATCGGAGAAATCGGCCTGGATTACCATTTATTTAAAGGAGAAGCAGCCGGCGGGAAAAAGCAGGAGCAAAAAATTCTGTTTGAGGAACAACTCAGGATTGCCCTTCGCCATAACTTGCCGGTCATTATGCACTGCCGTGATGCGTATGAGGATTTCTTTGACGTCTTGGATGGCGTTCCTACCATGCCGCGGGGGGTCATCCATTGTTTCTCAGGCGGGCTGCAGGACCTTCGAGAGGCGAAGCGCCGAAACCTTTTTGTCGGCGTTGACGGCAACCTTACTTTTTCGAGTCAGCTTCAACTCATTGTCCCGTCAATCCCAATCACAATGATCCTTTTGGAAACGGATTCGCCCTACTTGACCCCCATCCCTCACCGAGGAGAACGGAATGAACCGAAGAATATTCCGCTTATCGCCCACAAAATTGCGGAATTGCTCAATATCCCCTACACTGAAGTAGAAGAACAAACGACAAAAAACGCGCTGGTGCTGTTCGCCCTTCCAACATAAAACCGTTATGACCATATCCTCCGTTATTCCTACCCATAATGAGGGAACAAATTTACCTCACAATGGTATAATGTAAAGGATCACTTGGGTTGTTAATATGCGCCAATTATTCATACAACATCCGACATTTACCATGCGACTCATGGAAATAGTTGTTCCGAGCCTGTCATGGTTTCTGATCACGATGCCCCTATGGCTCTCATTTTGGCATCCTGCGCTTGTTGCATACCTCATTATCACCTTCGACGTGTTCTGGTTTTATAAATCATTTACACTCGCGCTTCATGCAATTAAGTCATTTGTCACGATGAACGCACACGTAAAAATTGACTGGCTCGCGCTCGCTAAAATGCAGGGATCCTTTCAGGAACTCTATCACGTAATCATTATTCCCGAATATAAGGAACCGATTCATATTTTACAGCGGACACTCGAGTCCCTGGCAAAACAAGATTTCCCGAAAGAGCGGCTCATTATCGTACTTGCAACCGAAGGGAAAGACACACTCTCCGACGAAACGACATCGCTTTTAGAAAAAGAGTTTACCCCACAATTCGGAAAATTTATCGTCACAAAACACCTCTTGAAAGTCGGAGAAGTTGCAGGAAAATCATCAAATATGGCCTTTGCCGCGCGGTCAATTGTTTCCAAACTAAAATTATGGAAGATTCCTCTAGAACTTGTCACGGTAACTTCATGCGATGCGGACGCACTTATTCATCCGAAATATTTTTCCTATCTCTCACACACGTTTTTGACGGATAAGGACCGGGATTACCATTTTTATCAGGGAGCTATATTGTTTTACAACAATATTTGGCGGATTCCGCTTCCGAGTCGCGTCGTTAACACGATGTTCAGCATTTCAAATCTCGCCGTCCTTTCACAGAAAAGTAAATTGATTAACTTTTCAACATACTCACTCTCCCTCGCGACGGCCGTTAAAGCCGGTTACTGGGGGACGGACGTCATCCCTGAGGATTACCATATGTTCTTTAAAGTGTATTTCACGCTCGGCGAAAAAGTCAGCACGAAAAGCATTTTTTTACCGCTTCTCCTTGACGCCGCGGAAAGCCATGGATTCTGGAGGACTATGGTCAACCAATACGAGCAGTCCAAACGATGGGCCTGGGGTATATCGGATATACCGTTCGTTATGCAAAACGCCTTTATCCATAATGAAATCCCCGCGGGAGATAGAATCCGCCGCACACTAAATTTACTCGAACAGCACGTATTTTGGCCGTCAAATTGGTTTATTCTCACCGTCGGAAGCGTACTCCCGCCGCTTGTCAATCAGGCATTCAGTAGGACGGTTCTCGGACACAACCTTGCGCAGCTTTCATCCGGAATCCTCACATTATCCTTAATATTTTTGTTAATTATTATCATTCTTGACTGGAGAACGAAGCCACCGCGGCCGAAAGAATTTACTTCATGGAAACTCCCCTTCCTCTACCTCCAATGGATTACGGTGCCGGTCGTTTCTTTCTTTCTTTCAGCCCTTCCGGGTCTGGATGCGCATACGCGCATGATTCTCGGAAAACGATTGGAATACCGCGTGACAGAAAAGGTATAATGAATTATATTGTCATCGCGAGCGAAGCGTGCCGATCATTAGATCTGCCCGCACGGGCAGGATTGCTTCTCCCCCGATGACAGGAGAATCGGAAATGACATTGCTAAACATTCTTCTGTATCACACGCCGCTCTTTTACCTTACTCAAAGCTTCTGGCGGGATGAGGCATTCTCGGTGCTGTTTGCGCAGCGTTCACCTTTGGAATTTTTGAAGGTAACATTCGAGCCTCCTCTCTATTATCTGCTCCTTCACTATTGGATGAAGATCTTCGGTACGGGCGAGACTGCCGTCCGGAGCCTTTCGTTGGTCGGTTTCTCACTCGCAACAGTTGTTGTCATCCACTGGTCGGGAAAACTATTTAAATCGCACTGGCTATCGTGGTTCCTCCCGGTGTTTTTCTTCTTCAATCCGATGCTTATCTATTACGGCGTCGAGGCACGCACATATGGTTGGTATATGTTTTTTGCCATTGCCTCAATGTACGCCTATATGAATGACAGGTTTTTACTCTACGTTATCGCAACCGCACTCGGACTTTACACACATACATATATGGTGATCGTCCCTGCAGTTCAGGTCCTCCATTACATCGTTATCAGAAAACAAATATACCACTGGAAACGTTGGAAAACGATTCGGGATGATCCAATGATCCGCGCGTTTGCAGCCACTATCATTCTTTTTGCTCCATGGCTAATTCATGTCATTCTCGACCTGTCAAAACTTTCATCCTCCTGGTACTTCCCCGTGGATTTTCATCTCGTTGTGTCGGTATTGGGAAATATGTTTGTCGGATACGAAGGAACCCCGTGGTTTTTGTGGTCTTTCACGCAGGTGTTATCACTCATTCTGCTTATTGTGTTTGTCGGCGCACTACTCCCCAAAAAAAGCAGGGAAAGGAACAGTTTCTTTTTCATGATGATATTTATTCCACTTATCGTAACGATCGGCATCTCATTTATTAAACCTCTTTTTGTTATACGGTATGTCATCCCGGTAACGATCGCCGAAGTCTTTCTCGTCGCACTCGCTATAGAAAAAATCAAACACCGCACGCTCCAGATTGCGGCGGCAGCTGTCGCACTTCTCTTCATTATCGGATTTAATATGTGGTATCCGGAGGAACACCCGAAGCTTGATTCAAGAAGCACCTTTTTTCAGATCAATGCGCTTATGGGCAAAGATGATATCATCCTCGTTGATAACCCGCTCATTTACTTTGAATCAAAGTATTACAGCAAAGATAAATCGAAAGTATTTTTCTATGATCCCAATAACGTTCCGTTTCCCTGGTACGTCGGTGATGTCGTCGTATCGCCGTCAGAAATTGTTAAGACGATCCCGGTTTATCCTGAGCGGGCATTCCTTGTGCATGCCGATGCAACCTATGAAATCGTTTACGGCATGAACATATCCCGGAAAGTTGTTCCGCCCGCACGGCATAAATAATATGAAAATACCTTTTCAATCCGCCGACAGGTTAGGAACATGGAAAACGGTTAAAAAAAATTGGGTTATCCAATTATCAACGAAATTCATTTTCTTTTTTTTCGCGGCATCCCTTGCTGCAATTATTTGGCGGTGGCGCATACTGCCTCCACTGGTGCCACTCTGGTACTCCCGGCCCTGGGGTGCGGCGCAGCTCGCACAACCGGTATGGCTGTTCATTCTGCCTCTTGGGGCACTATGTATATATCTCATTAATCTTCTTATAAGCATCTATCTGATGAGCGAATATCTCATCTTCACGCAAATATTGTTTTTATCCTCATTTCTCATCAATTTACTTTCATTTATCGCGGTCGTAAAAATTTTGTTTCTGGTGACGTAACGCACATGAATTTTTTTCTACCGTTTATCTGTGCGCTTATCCTTACGACAATAGCAACCCCCGTTGTCATACGCCTGGCGAAAAAATTTCACCTCGTTGATGACCCCAAGGCCCGGTATCATCCCGCCCACACACACAAAGGCATTATACCGAGGGCCGGAGGTGCTGCCCTCTTTTTTGGTATTGTCCTTGCGACACTCATTTTTGTACCGATGAGCAAGGTCATCGTAGGCACACTCCTGGGGTCGTTGGTATTAGTAATCGTTGGATTACTGGATGACCGGAGAGACATCAATCCATATATACGCTTTTTAACAAACGCCGCAGCAGCTCTCATCGTTGTATGCGCCGGCGTTGGCATCCCCTATGTGACCAATCCGTTTATGGGAGGAGTCATTAATTTAAATATTCTGCATGTTTCGTTCCAATTTATGGGTGCGCATTCAATTTTTGTGTGGGCGGATCTCTTTGCTTTTTTATGGATTCTATGGACAATGAATATTATCGGATGGTCGGCTGGAGTCGATGGGCAGATGCCCGGTTTCGTCGCAATCAGCGCTTGTGTACTCGGATTACTGTCGCTCCGATTTACCATACATGATCCCTCACAGGTTGGGGTTACGATTTTTGCGTTTGTCGTCGCCGGAGCATTTGCGGGATTTCTTCCGTGGAATTTCTTTCCGCAAAAAATTATGCCGGGATATGGAGGGAAAACACTGGCCGGATTTTTACTCGCAATACTTGGAATCCTTTCGTACGGCAAGGTCGGCACAGCGCTTCTTGTTCTTGGCATTCCCATGATTGATGCTGTGTACACCCTTCTGCGGCGTATCGGAAAAAGCCGTTCACCGGTTTTAGCCGATCGTGGTCACCTCCATCATAGGCTTCTGGATATCGGTTGGGGGAAACGGAAAATTGCCTTGTTTTACTGGGGTGTGTCCGCTATACTGGGTGCAATTGCGCTCACGATAACAAGTAAGCAAAAAGTCTTCGCAATGCTTTTTGTCATACTTGCCGTCAGCGGATTCATGATATGGGTAGCCTTCTTTTCGCAATTCTCAAAACGACAAGACCAAGACAATGGTTGAAAAATCTTGCGCTTTTCGCAACGATCCTCATGACGGGTCATATTTTTGAGGGCCCTGCGTTTACATCAACGCTTCTTGGATTCATCGCCTTTTGTCTCCTCTCCTCATCAAACTATGTGTTTAACGACATTATGGATATCGATCGCGACAAAAAACACCCGTTTAAAAAATTCCGGCCTGTCGCAAGCGGCGACCTCCCGAAACCGATGGCATATGCATTATCAGGATTACTTGTTGTAAGCGGGCTTGTCATCAGCTTTTCCATCAATAAAACGTTTTTTACTCTGTCCGTTGTTTTTATCCTTCTTGAGTATGCATATACGTTATTTTTGAAACACATTTCAGTCATCGATATCCTGACAATCACGGCTGCTTATTTTATCCGCGTGTATGCAGGCGAAGCAGCTACCGGATATCATAGCTCCGTCTGGATAGCACTTGCGGCATTATCACTTGCCCTGTTTCTCGCTATCGGTAAGCGGCGCGCGGAACTCACACTCATACAGGGATACAAGGGAACGCTCCTGAATGAAACGCGGTCGAGCCTCTCACATTATTCTGAACGGCTCCTTGACACCTACACGGCGATGTTTGCAAACTCAACGTTTATTACATACGCGTTCTACACATTTCTGGAACGACCGGTCAATCAGGGTTTTTTCTTTAAAGGTTATGCGATGGTCAGTGCGGATTTACCAGACAGGAAGTGGATGATGATAACGATTCCTTTTGTGCTTTATGGCATCATGCGCTATATGCAACTTATTTATGAAGGTAAAGGAGAGTCACCGGAAAAAGTTCTGACTACCGATATACCGCTTTTGACTACAGTTATTCTCTGGGCCGTAAGCGTCGTCTTAATCATTTACGGCATCGGGGGGTAAACATCCAAAGCAGAATTCCCCACAAAAGAAGTCCTCCATAGAATACATGCGATCTCAATAATACATTGACGGCGCCGGGATGAGCGATGTTGTATGCCAATAAGATATATGAGGCAAAAAAAAGAATATTTAGACGCACTTCATGAAGCTCACGCATAGTAAACCACACTACGATAAGAGCCGGGATTATCCAAACGAAATGGTGCTGCCAGGAAAAGGCATCAACAAGTACATTTGCAACTAGGATGAGGCTTCCCTCAAGAAAAAATTGCTTCGGCTTTACCGGTCGCACGATGGGAATGAACGTAATAAACAGAATTCCTATGTCAGCTGCAATTTCCAATATCCGCCTGATTCCATTATCCGTGACTTCACGCGTGAGAAAACCGCTTAAAGACTGATTATAATAATCGCCTTTCCATCCGGACGCTACCGCAGGAAATACATGTATGTAATAGTATGAGATAAGTCTGGCGTACCCCAGCACTTCCAGCACACCGTAACAGACAGTGAGCGCGATGAGGAGTCCGATGAGGATTTGCCAGCGCCGTCGAATGAGTAACCATGGAATAAATAGAACCGGAAAGAGTTTGACCGACATGGCAACGCCGAGGACAACACCTGCAAGCCAATCTTCCCGATGTTTCTCGAAAAGAAAAAACAATGCGATCAGAAGAAGAATCAGCATATTGATCTGACCCATGCCGAACGTAAATTTTGCAGGAAAAAATGTCGCGATCATGACAGCCAGTGCGGTCACCGTGACAGGATCCATTGAAAAATGGTGATACATACCAATGAAAATATACAGGGATGCCAAAAAACAGATTATGGAAAACGCTACCCATAGTTTGCCTGCAATAACATACGAAAGAAACGACAAAGGAGAGAGGATGATAAAAATAAAAGGCGGATATGCAAACGGGGCAAAAACTTTCCCTAAGCCGAGATACGGATTATGTCCGTGCAGAAATGCGACAGTACCGTAGTAATAATTAGTAAAATCCGGGTAGCTCGTCAACAGCAACGCCCTACTGATAATGATACATCCCGCGATAAGAAGGAGGAAAGAAAAGGCCCAAAAGAATCTGTTATTGAACTTTTTGTGTATATTGACCTGAAACCCATCCTGTATTTGTGCCGTCATATTTGATCTCATACCACCCGTCTTTATCATCAACGATGGTAAATTTATCACCCGGATTCACCCGTGCAGCTTCTGATGCACTGACTGATGCATCCATACGGACACGTAAAAATCCCGTCGGTGTATCCTTTATGATGACAAATGGCTTGGGTGGATCCGGCTGTTGAGACGCCGATGATGAAGCGGTACTTCCGGGCAGAACATTTGATACGGGAGTTGCGCTCACTGAAGCGGTAGTCCCCGTATCAGGCGCAGGACTTCCGGGCGATAACGCTAATTTGAAACTTGCGATAAGCCGATATCCCGGAGTTGTTTTGATTTTAAGCGTCCGGGTCAGAAATCCGGTATTTGTGATGCTTATATCGTGGTCTCCGGTTGTTATATCCTGAAGCGACAATGGTGTCACCCCTTTGACAACATCATCAACAAGCACAGTCGCGCCATCAGGATTGGTCGTTACGGAGAGTTCGGAGGTTTTACTCGTTATTTTTTCAAGCCACACCTCATCAACCGCGGTCGTAAGATCGGATTCGCTTAAATTCGCATTCACGTAGGTCAACAGATTTTGACCAACGGAGACTTTACCTTCCCAGGAATTGAGCTCTGAAGTTGTCGAATTCGGCACTAACTTGAGTGTATAGTCACCGACGTCAATTTTATCGCGAAACGGCGTTTTTCCGATATTTTTATCGTCGAGGAAAATCGACGCATCCGGTTGGCTTTCCACCCGAAGTTCTCCTGTTTTCGGGCCACGAGTGCCGAGATAATGGATCACTGCGCCGACGACAATGATGAGTACGATGGAAGCAATGAGGAAAAAAACCTTCTGTTTCATGTGTTTTCGATCATAGCATAAAAACGCGCCGTGAGGCAAATTACAGAGATGGAATTTATGAGGATAAACGGAGCGCGGCAACGACCATGATGGCTGCGGCAGTGAAGCGAATCGCATATATCTTTATCGTGTGTTTCTCAAGCAATTTGGGCATAAAGAGCGATAATATGATGGCCAAAATCATGGATGAAGGAGCCGAAAGTATTGCCGTCGTGATACCGATATTCACGGCATACGCAGCATTTTGTGCAGCAGAGGCAATGGTTGAAAATACACCGATCCCAACTACGCCGCTCCACTCATGCAAGCGAACCTTTCGTAAATCCCGCCAAAAAAACCAAATCGTCGGAATTAAAAGAATCTGTGCCAGAATATTCCCCCACATCGTTACCACCCAATATCCTTCAAATTGCATCGCATATTTTATGGTCGCGCCATAGAGAGCAGACATCGTAACCGTAATTAAAACGAGTACGATAGACCGGTTAAAAAAGGATTTCGTGCTGAACCGTTCATCAATCGTTATCAAAACTCCGCCTATCAAAATGAGTACCATAAGACCGATTTGAAAACCCGCAAACCGTTCGTGAAACAGGAGAAATCCCAAAATAGTATTGATGACAATCCGCAGGGTATACATCGGCCCTAAAACGGAAATATCAACTGCATAGAGCGAAAAAATATAGAGAGCTCCTGCTGCCATAGAAAAGAACCCCATGAGCCACAATTGCCCCCAATGAGTTGGCATGCCGGGATGAGCCGCAAGCGCAAACGGAAGTGTAAGAACGGTGATGATTAAACTCCAAACGAAATTAAATAACCACGGATTTTTTATCTGATGTTTTGCAGTAAGCTTTCCTGATATAGCACCCAAACCAAGACAGGCGTTTGCTATCCACGCATAAACATAAAACGGCATGAACCGAGTATAGCAGAAACTTACTTGAGGCTATATCCCCCGTCGACGACCAAAACCTCTCCTGTGACGTAACTCGCATCATCCGATGCCAGGAACAACATAGCCTTCGCGAGATCTTCGGGCTCTGCTATCCGTTTGAGCGGCGTCTCCTGCCGGAACTGTTCAATAAGCGCCGGACCCGCACCTTTGGTCATATCCGTCATGACATTACTCGGAGCGACGGCATTCACCCGGATTGAGGGCGCGAGCTCTTTGGCAAATGATTTCGTTAGGGTGATGAGCCCGCCTTTAGCTGACGTGTATGCTAAGACTGCCGCCGCCCCTAAAAATCCGTATACGGAAACCGTATTTACAATCGCGCCCCCGCCGTTTTTCTGCATAATCGGGGCCACTTCACGGATCATAAGCCATGCGCTGGTCAGATTCGTGTCGATCGTTTTTTGCCACGTCACCGTATCACTTTTCCAATCACCGGGTCTGAATATTTCCCCGGCGTTATTAATGAGAATATCGATTCTGCCGAATTTTTTAATTGTTTGCGCAACCAATCTCTGCACATCCTTTTCCTGTGTCACGTCGGCATTAATGGCAACTGCGTTTCCGTTGCCGATAATAGTCACAACTTCATCTGCTGCCTTTTTATCCGATTTGTAATTGACAACAACCTTCGCGCCTTCCTTTGCAAATAAAATGGCCGTCGCCCGTCCGATCCCGCGGGATGATCCGGTGATGAGTGCGACTTTGTTTTGCAATTTCATACTACCTCCATTTCACTTACTAACCACTGATAATACTCTTTTGACACGCGGGCGACAGGAATTGCGAAAATACACGGATTTTTGTCGTTATGAAGTGTTTTTACTACGCTTTCTATGGCAGCATATTTTCTTTCAACCGATTTGATGAGGAGTACCGCCCCGTTCACTTCTTCAATTTTGCCGGTCTTCGGGGGCCAGTATGCTGCAGAAAATGTACCGGGCAGAATATTGTAACAAGGAGCCAGACGTTTTTTCATTATCTCTACTCCGATCTTTTTTGCTTCGTCGAAACTTACGCAGTGTATATAAACTAAAATCATGTCCGTCATAATAGATTGATTATATCCGCTTTTCAAAGCG
>CAYLQG010000007.1:10262-24713 GCA_964385705.1 uncultured Gammaproteobacteria bacterium | reverse complement strand
ACTTGGTCACTTGGTCACTTGGTCACTTGGTCACTTGGTCACTTGGTCACTTGGTCACTTGGTTGGACGGACTTAACGGGTGTTGGCAATGCGATTATGCTTGGCAGCGTTGTTGCGGAAGGAAGAGCGCTGTGTGTTTGAGGACTGATTGTTGAGGATCCCGATGCCTCTTTTTCGTAGTCACCCAGGGTTTGGGTTACGACTTTATAATCATCCGAGGTCTTACTGACGAGAGTTAACGCTTGTTTTATCGTTGCTATTGCCTGGGTAATATCGTTGTTCGATCTATAAGCATTAGCCAGATTATAGTATGCATTTGCATAATCAGATTTTAGGGCAATTGCACGTTGGAATTCTGTTATTGCATTTGTGTAATTATTGATCGACATAAATACCGTTCCAAGGTCGACATAGAGAACGGGATTTGTAGGATCCAGCTGTATCGCCTGATTGTAGGAGGCGACTGTCCAGTTGTCTGCGCCTTGGGCAACTCCGATGAGTTGTTGATAGGTTCTTGCGAGGTTTTCCCAGGACAGAATACTAACGGGGTCAAGCGCTACGGCTTTTTTCGCTTCATTAATCGCCTGTTGTAATAGCTGCGCGACGAGCTGACGGTCTTTTGCAGTTGTATCTGTCGATCCTTTGGCCTGTGCTGATTGTTCCGCGCGAATTGAGTTGGCAAGCGAGGCCGCGAGTGCCAGATTTGTCTGGCTGAATATAATGTGATACCTGCTGATGTACGGATTTGTCCGGATTGCAAGAATCTGCATATTATATGTAGCGCTGCCGTTATTCGCCTGGGCATATTGGAGAGATGAATAGAATTGAAGTTCAGCGTTGTAAGACCGGACAAGTCCGATAAGGGCTCCGCCGACGAGGATAACAGTGACACAACTGATGCCGATTCTGAGAGGCAGATTTCCGGGCGAAATATGCACGGCTTTTTGATCTTTGCCCAACGCCGCAAGGATGGAAAAGAGCACCATAACGACGAGGACGCTTAAATTTGGCGGAGTCAACAGTAAAATGAGAACCCCCGCAAATATACTCACTCCGAATGGGCTTTTTTTGGCCTGCGACATACTACTTTTCATATACCAGATCATCGCCGAGAGCCCGAGAAGGCCGTAAATTGTTGCAATATGAAGGAGCATGTCGGCATTTGTGGTAAATCTCAGGCTCCACAACGGGGAAGAATTCAAAAGAGCAGACCGGCCTGCGGTGAAAGCGGCCAGAAAATTTTCCGCGCCGACTCCGACGAGGGCCTGTTTGGGATTTTTAAGGATTTCAAGCATAATAACCCATCCGTCGCGAAGCGACAGAAGTGTTCCGTTAATCCTCGGGATGAGTTGCCATGCAACGGCGACGACGCCTACAACACAGATAAACGACATAAGGGCCAGGAGTGACATGGACGTTTCCCGTTTATCTCTGTGGGCATCATTAATAAACCGGAAAAGAACGGGCAAAAGCAGCACAAAAAGAGAAATCGTCGCAACCGAAGCGCCCGACGGCGTCCAAAGCGTGTCGGTAAGATATGTAAACTGCGGGAACATGGTTTTTCCTAATCCGAAAAGCTGATAGATAGAAATGAGTGCAAGGATGGTTGTACTTACAAAAAGCGGCCATACGATCCTCGAAATATGCTTATGGTCAAAGAATGAGGGGAGTAAAAGAGAGATTATGGTCAGATTGATGAAGGTCACCGGTCCGAAGGGAGCCAGTAGCGCCTCTATTCTGTTGGTTGAAGCCAGCAGTAGACTTAAGAGCGATGTGATCGTAATAGCACCAAGTCCGGCAGTTATCGGTGTAAAGGAGAAGGTCGCTGTATTTCGTCTAAGGCTTTGGTATAGCCAACAAACTATAATGAATAGTGTGAGACACGACAGGAGCATCCATTTATTTGTGTCATAGAATTCCTCAGTAACCGGGAGAAAGAAAAGAGGGATGAGAGCAAGTGATATACCAATAATCCACCGAACAATAGCGGATGATAACGGATGAAAATGTTTCACAGTGCTTATCATAGTAGATAATGACTGATGGGTAAAGGTGAAGAAATAGGTGAAATATGTTATTGATTAAGCTATTAAGTTATAGAAATATATCGTAATTGTACTTAATTTATAGAACGATATATATCATATGTTTTACGTTATTTAACTATATCAAAATAATCAATTATGGTTTGTGGGCGAGAATGAGAATTGAAGAACCAAATGGTTGAGAAAATTCTGGGAAAAGCTTCGCTTCCATTCGGAGCATTGCCGTGAACAGCCAGTTAAGAAACGCCGGAAAGCGCGGCATTGCCGACGGTCGGGGAAATATTTTTGCAAAGATCCGCGAGGAGGCAAAAAACAGGAACACTGAGCCGAATATATATCGTGATATATCAATCTGGAATCCGGCCTGAGCGACGATCGATTCAAGTTGTTTCTTAGTATACCGGTATTTTGCATCCATTGTAATATCGTGCGGACCATATAATGCCGGTCCCGCGCAATCCGTGATAAGGATGGACCCGTGAGGCGATAGAACCCGGAAAGCTTCAGAGAGAGTTGTTGGTTCTGATATTCCCTTATGGTACAGCACATCAATAAACGTGACGAGATCAAATGAACCTGCCCGGAATGGCAAACGATTCGCATTACCTTCTGTAACGTTTATCCCTCGTGAACGGGCGAATCGTGCGGCGTCCCGGTTTTTTTCCAGCGCGACAACACCCCCGAACTCCATTAAACGCATTGTTGTTCCTCCTGTACCGCATCCTACATCAAGAATAGTGCGGGGTTTTTGAGATAATCGGGAGAGCGCTTTCTTGATAAACGCCTGCTTGCCGGTAAACCAAAAATAGGTCTTTTCCAGTTGATACATTTCCCCGTATGTTTTTGATTCCATATTGGTTGCTTTTTATTATCTGTCTTGCCATACTGATTATACCTGATATATGAGATTCCTGACCCCGGTAGCGAATCGTAATGATCGTGGATTCACCCTCATGGAACTTCTTATCGTTGTGGCCCTCCTCGTCCTTTTGCTCCTTATTCTCCTCATGAATCTCAGGAATCAGTTTGCAAAAGGGCGTGATACCCAGAGAAAAACGGATCTTGCGAAAATTCAAAAGGCGTTTGAAGAATATTACAATGATAAGGCCTGTTATTATGCTTCATCTCCTCTCACGGGCTGCGGTGGGCCCGGTCTTGCCCCGTATATTCCGAGGGTGCCCTGCGATCCCGGCAATAAAGGACCCTATCTATATGTTGCGGGAACGCCAACGGCTTGCGACGGCTATCATGTTTGTGCAAAATTGGAAGATTTGAGCGATCCTGACATTAAGAGAATCGGGTGTGATCCTGTTCAGGGTTGCGGATGGGGAGCAGGATATAATTATTGCGTTGCGATGGGATCGGATGTTGTCGCGCCGAATTTTGTTCCGGGCGCCCCCACAGGTACGCCGACGCCGACGCCGACCAATGTCCCGACCCCGACGCCTCCACCTGGCGGTACGTGGGAATGTAGACCAAACGGGGATTGTAATAATTATGCTGACCCGGTCGGTGCAGGTTGCCCATACCGCTATAGCTTCGGATGTATATATAATGGTGTATATCAGTGTGCTGATCCGGCAAACCGATGTGTGCAGTAATATTGGATGAATCAGAGAGCATTATGAAAAAACATATACGTCGAAACGGATTTACCTTAATAGAATTGCTTATCGTTATCGCCCTTCTCGGGATGTTGATTGTAGCGGGTGTCGGCAGCTTTATTTCTTCGGTAAAAAAATCCAGAGACAGTCGGCGTAAAAGTGATCTCGGACAGGTGGCGCAGGCTCTTGAAACATACTATAACGATAAAGGGAAATATCCTCTTGGTGATTCGGGCCTGATTAAAGGGTGTATTCTGGGATCTGGAAGCGCGAGCGACTGCACCTGGGGGCAAAAATGGAGCGATCTGTCGGCTTCGCCTGAGACTATCTATATGCTCGCTTTGCCGACCGATCCTCAGCCGGGAGAAGTCTATTATTATGAATCCGCGGACGGCTCCTACTATAAAATCTATTCAACTATAGAAGATACAATGAATACCGATAAAGGCGTCAATATAGGCGGATACGCGGGAACCAATTGCGGAGGGGGAGCGGAATGTATGTATGGTCTTGCAAGCAGCAACACGCCCCTGTAAAGTAACAGAAGACGGAGTAATTCAATTAATGAATAACATTCGAAATAAGCTGAACGGCAAACTGAAAAACGGTTTCACTCTTATCGAGCTTCTCGTCGTCATTGCCATCATTGCTGTCCTCATTGCATTTGCCGTCACGAACTATTTGGGAGCCAGACAGCGGGCTAAAGACGTGAAAAAGAAATCCGAACTTCAGGAACTCAAAACCGCTCTCCGCCTTTATTATAACGATTTCAGTAGCTACCCTCCCGATACCACAGCCAATGACATAGATGGGTGCGGAAATGCGACACCAGCAGTCGCAAGCTGTAATTCCGGTGAGTTTGCCGCCGGAACGAGTGTTTATATGAAGCTTTTACCCCAGGCAAGCGATTATGTATGGCATTATCAGCCGGTTGTCCCCGCACTCGATGATTTTTGTCTCTGGGCAACGCTGGATAATGCTTCAGATGCCGATATTAAAGCATCCCAGACAAAATGCGCGAATTCGTGTAAATCGACGAGCCCCGCTCTCACAACCTCTGACTACACACTGTGCGCTGATTAATTACATCGATCTCCAGGTAGCGGCAGTCACTTTACCGATTTACTCTTAGTACATGCATCTAATCCTGCAAGTTTTTTCTGTACCCGGATTGCTGCTAAGTTGATTTATCATTAGTTGACTATCCACCAGTTAAACTCGGCATTCGCCGGGAGAGGAGTGTCAAGCGAGACGGTGAAGCTGGTGCCCGGATTCTTATCGGATACGTAGAGCACCTGATTGTACGTTGAGGTTATCGGTGTGATATAGATTAAGCTGTTTGCTGTGACCCGCTCGTTGGCGATCATGATTGACCGTGATCCGGCGGGTATGACACCCTGTCCGATCGTCGCTTGCGCAGTTGCGCTTACAGTTGAGGTGAAATCAGAGTCGAGTTTGGTCGGGATCGTCAGCTTGTCGACCGCGAGCGTGCCGGCAATCGTCGCATTGCCGGAATTACTTAACTGATTGGTGGCAAGACTATTTGCCGCGAGATTACCGGCAAATGAGGCACTGCCGGAGGCATCAATGAGAACGACAGACTGGTTGTTTGCGCCTTTAATGACCAGATTCGCAAATCCGCCGGATGCGGTTGACGGATGTTGCTGGGCCAGGTTAATGGTTAGGTCATCATTTATTGCCTGAAGCGTATTTGTTCCGAGGACGCTTCCGACTGTCAAATTACCGTTAATCGCAAGATTTCCGTTGATTACGACATTGCCTGCCGTGTCGACGATCATCGTGCCACCCATGATGTCGAGATCTGCGAGACGGTCTTTCTGGATGTAAAGCGTCCCGCCGTTTGACTCAACCGTATCACCATCAATACTTATCATACCGTCGACGAGAAGTGATCCCGCGATTGACGTTTTCCCTAATATTGAATCCCCGAGGACGGCAAGTGATTCAGTGAGCGTGATGTCTTTTGATATAGTCACACTAGTTGTGTCCGGCGATACATCAGCCCCGAGTGCAAGGAGCGCACTAACTGAGGCATCCGGCCCCGATGCAATCTCCGATGACGGCGTTGCGTTTATTATCTGAGTCAGATTCGTAATATTGTTTATTGTCGAGCTTCCCGTGGCGGGGGAAAGTTCACCTTGTGAAGTAATGATCCGATCCGCATAGAGCGTTCCGGCAATCGTACTGTTTCCGCCGATATCAATATTGCCGCTTATACTCGCATTTCCGGCAGCGTTCAGTTCTCCTGTAGTGAGGTTTCCGAACGTACCTTCCTGTGCGGTAAGCGTACCGGCGAGTGTCGCGCTGTGGGCTGTAATATTACCTTGTGTGTACAGATTTCCGAGCGCATCAAATGTTGTTGAGGGGGTTCCGGATCCTGAATTATAAATACCGAACGTTTGTGCCGGGCCTAATCTGACGGCTAATCCGGCGGAACCTGAAGCAAGCGGGCTTATTGTATCGGCTGAAAGATCGTGAATCGTTGAACTTGTCGTATTGCCGTTTAATAATCCGCTTGTCGAGACCACGTTGACGATGTAATCCCGTAGCGACTGTCCGCCGACGATAAGCGTATTAGTGACCAGGTCCTGTGTGGTAATCGAACCGGCTTTCAGCGTGCCGATTACAGCCTGGGAAAGGGCTGAAACGTCAGAAACAACTTCGCCGGCGAGCGTTTGAACCTGATAAGACACCGTTTGATCCTGAGCCTGAGTCTGTGAGATGACAACATCAGAGAGGTCATTTGACGTGTCGCCGATCATATTGCCGCTTGAATTGAGCGCTAACTCCTGTCCGTCATTGAGGACAAATCCCGTTGACCCGCTGTTGCGAGTATTATTCCATTGACTTGCATCAAAGCGGGGAGCGGTTAAGCGGTACGATACTACAGTGGGTCTGATTGTGTAGATCGTGAGTTTATCGGAGCCGGGATCTATTGTATACCAGCTTTTTGTATTGGCAGCGGGGGAGAGAAGAACAATAAGGCTGTCGAGTTGGGCTTTAATGTTGGTCACCTTGGAGAATAGCCAGAGGTCAGATCCTTCAGGTGCCGCCCCAAAATTAAGTTCCGCTTTATATCCGACTCCCGGTTGATAGGTGTTCGTTATGACTGAGCCGGTTGTTTCTTCTTTTTGTCCGACCATACCGCTGAGATATGTTGCGTACTTTTCTCCGTTTATCGTATACGGAGGATCAACCGTACCGACGTCGATTTTTCCGACCCCGTTGCCGACCACAAGCATGGTGCCGCCGAGACCGGTGACCGTCAGATTGCCGCTCAGCGTTGCATTTCCCAAAGCGTCGATGGAGAATTTTGATACCATGTTTGCGTCTGCTGCGCCATTCCCGCCGGGTGAGAAGTTGAAGTTGAGCGTGTTGCCGTTGAGTACGTTGATTGCAGGTGTTTCCTGGGCGCCGCTTAAGACAAAACGCGCTGAGGATGATGCGTCTCCTTTTGCGTTTAATGAAAGCGATCCTGCGGGATCAAGGAAGTAGCTTTGGTCCTCAAGATCGGTAAGTTTATGCACCGATGTGTTGCCATCACCGGTAATACGCAGATTAAGAGCGGGTGTGGTACTTCCTGAAAGAGTATAAAAATCGAGTTGTGATTTGTTGGTGGCATTTAAGAAGACGGCAGCCATGCTTGCAACATTCTGCATTGTGCCGCTCGTATCCGGTAATCTGAATTGAAGCCCCGTGCCGATGCCGCTTGCTGCCGTACCGCTACTTAATGTCTTATCAATGGTCACAGCCGTTTCGCTTTGGTCAACGACCGTGTCTTTCAGGTTAACATTTAATTCGGATATCGGCGCTGTTGTTCCGATACCTACAAAACCCTGGTCAAAGATACCGGCGTAATTATTCGTGCCTCCCGAAGCGGTGAAATAACCGCCGATGTTATTTGTTGCCCCTGAGCTGCTGAAGTAACCTGCATAATTCGTAGAGGTTGTGCCAGTACCGGTCGCCGTTGAATAGAGCCCATACCTGGTCACTCCTGAGGCGCTATTTCCGGATGATGATAAGGAAAGGATTTTTTGGCCTGTTAATGAAGCGGTACCGTTTGTCGATAGCGACATACCACTTCCGGATGTGAGCCCGTTAAATGTGCCGGAAATCCCGACTCCCGTCGTTAGATTGGCTGCTGTAACGTTCATTAAGCTTCCGCCGGTTGTGATGTTTCCTGTCGAATTAAGTGAGAGTCCTGTTCCTGTGGTTAACCCATTGAATGAGGCGTTTATCCCTGTGCCCGTTGTGATATTCGGCGCGGCAAGGGACATAAGCGTGCCGGTCGTGAGATTTTGGCCCGTAAGGGAGAAAGAAGTGCCGGTTGTGTTTGTCCGATCGTTCAGATTCATCGCGGTCGCATTGGTATTAGGCCCGAAATAGTTATAGTTAAAGTTTCCGGCACTATCGACTGAGAATGCGGGTTGTTGATATATTTGCCCGGACGCTGTTGCGAGATTATTCGTATTATTGAACACCTGGAGTAGATTATTTGCCGTGATAACATTTTTCGTCACGTTAGGTGAGGTTAATTGAGAGAGAGTAGAGTAGAGCGAATAATCCGACGATTCTGCCCAGAATTTCGACGTCGTATTATCGTTCCCGGTTTCACCTGCTATGACGAGTGATCCGCCGTTATTGCAGGTCGAAGATCCGCCATCGTACCCGACGCACGGAGAACCGGCAACCGAGAGCCCGATGATGTCATTACCGCTAAAGGCATTTCCTGAATTGTCACCTTTTGTTGTATTAACCGTGCTATAGAGGTCAACCACGCTATCGGCGTCGGATGCGATAACTGAAACGCCGCCGGTATTAGTGGATGTATCGTTTGTTCCGACATAGATAAATTGATTTTTATCATCAAGCGCCACAGCATAAGCAGGGCTGACTGATGCTCCGGCTGTCCCGCCGCCGAGGAGTTGTTGATAGGTGTCCGCACCGGTCACACCTGTTATCCGTGAAGCTGTGTGATTTTGAACGGCATGATAACCAACTTCATACATATGCCGAACCTGTCCTGCAGTGAGGGCGGTTGCTGTGACGAATGGATCATCCAGCGATCCCCGGAAATAGTCACCGGGATTATTCGATGCGGCGCTTAAATCCGCACCAATTGAGAGCGCCACTGAGCTTGACGCCAGAGTACTTGATTGGGCGGAAGAATTTACCATAACACCGTCAACATAAAGATATTGGATTCCGTTATTTTTATCGTAAACGCCCACGATATAGTGCCAATTCGAATCAGAAATACTTACCGGTCCCGCCGTCGTTGTATTTGTCGTTCCGTTGCCCGTTTTGAATGTCGGGAAATTTGAGGTGTCGAAGTAGAGGCTAAATGCCTGATCTGCTGCGGCGTTGCCATATTTTGCAATAATTGTATCTAGTTGGCTGCCGGAATTTGCCCGCTTTATCCATGCGCCGACGGACATAGGATTTGAGCCGGTGTTAAAATTCGTATCGTTAACACAATTCCCTGATGAGCCGTTATCGGAGCACAAATAGCTTGAGCTATTGGAAGCTCCGAAGTTAATCCCTGTTCCGCGGACAGCAGAGGCTGAGAATGTGGGGGAGCCTTTGCTCGTCAATTTACCGCCCTTTACCGATTTATCCAGGATAGCGCCTGCTCCGCCTGATGTTTCTACAAGCGGCCACATGCCTCGTATATCACCGACCATTTCTTCAGTAATAAAATCTTTGGTGTAGTATTTTGCTGATCCGCCGGATTCACTGCCGACTTTTGTTTGTAGAACTGAGAGACCATTATTATGCGCGACATAGATGGTCGGGGATTTGCCGTCGATCGTGCTCGTTCCTTCGGTCACAAAGAGCGCATCAGGAGCAACGTTAAATGAGAGCGGTCCGGAATAAAGCGCGGGGGTTGTCGAATTACTATAGCTAACCGACGGAGTATTTGTAATCCCGCCTTTAGCGATAGCCTGATACCAGACATCAAGTTCACCGTCGGTTTGATTCAGTCCATAGACATTACCTACAGAATCTATCCAGACGGATCGATATAATTTGTTTGCCGCACCGAGATAAGCAACCGTTGTTAAATCGGTCATATTAAGAAGTGAAACGCCGGCATTTGTGGCATCAGTATTCGTTCCTGCGACGACATACGTTTTTCCGTTTATAACTGCGGCATGGACGTCGCGGGGTCCGTCCTGACCGAGTTTCAGGCTGGAAATCGCGTTGCCGATGCCGCTGCCTGCGTTCCGGTTTGCAATCGTACTATTATAAATACGGTAACCATTGGTGTTATTGATTTCGTAGCCTTTGTCGTTTACGAAATCCACGCCTTCGATACCCGATGTTACTCCCGTATTAACCGATACATAAATAGTTCCGTTTAACGCAAATACGCTTGCGGGAAGCGTGCCGGTGGTGTCATTTCTTCCGAGCATATTTCTATTTGTGTTTCCGTTGCCACCGCTGTCAAATTCCATCCATAGCGAATTATCCTTGGCATCATAAATATAGACGTGCTGATTGAGGGCGACGACTATCGCTTTTTCCGGGAAATCGCGCCGCGAAGACCGGGTTGAGCTTGAAGACTCGTTATACCAGCTGGAAGTTTTTGCTCTATCGTCGTTCCGCCACATACCTCCATCGGTATCTTTCGATGTGTCATACATATACACATCAGTTATATTCGTGAGTGTTGTTAACGCTTTTGTTCCGTTGACCGTGATATCGCTGTGTCCGATAGAGAAGCGGGGAACACCGGATGCTGATGCAGTGAATATATTTTGGTCACCGGTTTCGTTCAGGATCGTGAGAGCTTTTCCGGCTATGGCTCCGGCGACATCAAGCCTGCCGACCGGGGAAGTATTACCGATGCCGACGTTGCCTGACGTTACAGTCATTGCGGTAGTTTGTATGCCGTTGACTAATGTTGAAAAGCTCAGTGCACCGCCCTCAGACCCGCCGGTCGTATTGGTGGCTTGAGCAGTTATCTGGCCGTAGGTTGCATAGGTGGGTGTAGAACTATTATTATAGCGATAAATAAGACCGGTGCCGTAGCTACCGGCGTATACAATACCATTCGTTGTGTCGACACCGATAGCCACAATTTCCGGTTCAGTGGAATCGTACGATAAAGTAAAATCACCTGATGATGTGCACCCTGTAGAAACTGAACATTGGTAAATATATCCATTTGTATCCGTGCCTGCAAATAACGTCCCATGTACCGGATCAAATGCTAAAGAATCTATCTTTTCAGTTGATGTGTAAACGGTCGTCCAATTACCGATACTGCTACAGCCTGTCGATGTATCGCAGCGGCTTATAAAGTTATCCCAGGCAGCATACAGAATATTGTTTGTCGTATCCATGGTTAACGAAGCGACGCTGTCAAAATCGACGGTCGGGAATTCATAGCGGGACCAGTTTCCGGACGAAGTGCAGCTTGTGGACGTGGTGTCGCAGCGGTAGATGTACTCGTTAAATTTGGTACCTGCATACAAAACTCCGTGTGCCGAGTCAAACAATAATGTTTGAATGGCATTTTCCGTAGTGTCATCGGATGTCGTGAAATTTCCGGAAGTGGTACAGTTCGTAGCTCCGATGTCACAGCGATAAATAATGCCCTGTGAACTTCCGGAACCGGCATAGAGCACGTGATGTGTGGTGTCTACCGTGAGAGATAAGATAAGTGAATCGGTGCTGGTATAGACAAGGTTCCAGTTAGCTGTAAGATTGCAGCCCGTCGACGTATCACAGCGATAAATGAAATTATCAATGCCCGCGTACAACACTCCCTGAGAAGGATCATAGACAATGGTATTAGCACCATTCGATGGACCGGCGTCTGTATACGACGTTGTCCAGTTTCCCGTTGTAGTACAACCGGTTGAAATATCACAGCGTTGGATTCTATTAGGATAGCCGATTGCGGCGTATAATACGCCGTGCGTTGAGTCAAAGGCAAAAGCTCCAACATAATCTTTTCCCGTGCTATCCGCTGAGGTCCATGTCGGTGTAGCTGTGTTTTGCGCAGTAAAACTGAGACCGGCAAAGGCGCTTGCTGTGCCGGGATTGCCCAATAACGATGCTGTTATGGTCGTCGGAGCATTTGATCCTGCCACCTGCAATGCGGAAACGGGCGTTGTTGTCCCGATACCTACTTTCCCCGTGCTATCGACATATAATCCAGTTGTCCCTTTGGGTGATAATTGAATGGGTCCGGTCTGTGCGTCTCCGATGGTGAGTGGCACCATGTTAGTAGTATCGATGATTGCTGATGTTCCCCTGATAGTAAGTTTTCCTGATATACTCGCATTCCCATTGTCCCCATTCAAAAAGATAAGTGCACTTCCTGTTGCGGTATAACTTGGATTCGAACCAAAATTAGTGCTACCCAACGCAAGACTCTTATTCACGACGGGGTAGGGGTAGATCACATTATCTGTGCTTGTTTGAGTAAAGAGAACCGTCCCATTTGCTCCTATTTGTCCCGTTCCTCCTGTTGGACCCGTAACACCGGTTCCACCGGTGTAACCCGTCGGTCCAGTCACTCCCGTTCCACCGGTTGTACCTGTTGCTCCCGTTGTACCCGTTGCTCCTGTCGGTCCAGTCACTCCAGTTCCACCGGTTGTACCTGTTGCTCCTGTTGCGCCAGTCGGACCCGTGACTCCTGTTCCACCTGTCGTTCCCGTTGGTCCGGTCGCCCCAGTAAATCCGGTCGGACCGCTTCCGCCTGTTGTGCCTTGTATTCCCGTTGCTCCGCTTGCTCCCGTGTATCCTGTTGGACCGGTTAAACCATTAGCGCCGGTTCCACCTGTTGAACCGGTTGCACCCGTACTACCTGTTGATCCAGTCGGTCCTACTGCTCCAGTGGCGCCTGTTGACCCTGTTGACCCTGTTCTTCCTGTGGGTCCGGTTGGACCTGCGACGCCTGTCGCACCGGTCATACCTGTTGCTCCTGTCGCACCGGTCGGTCCTGTAACGCCTGTCCCGCCGGTTGTTCCTGTAGATCCCGTTGATCCGGTCGATCCCGTAGGACCGGAGATTCCGACGCCTCCCGTTGTTCCTGTCGCTCCGGTAGCGCCTGTCGGACCTGTTTGTCCTGTTCCACCGGTGAATCCCGTCGGACCCGTGACGCCGGTCCCCCCCGTTGCTCCTGTATATCCGGTTGGTCCAGTAACTCCGGTAGCTCCGGTCATTCCCGTCGCTCCCGTTGCGCCTGTTGGTCCGGTGACGCCGGTTCCACCCGTTCCCCCCGTTGTTCCTGTCGCTCCCGTTGCTCCCGTCGGGCCCGCGCTTCCGGTTGTTCCCGTTGATCCCGTGGCTCCCGTTGCGCCCGTTGGTCCGGTGACGCCGGTTCCACCGGTTGTTCCGGTTGTTCCGGTCGGTCCTGTTATTCCCGCGATTCCCGTTGTTCCTGTCCCACCTGTTCCACCGGTCGGACCCGCGCTTCCTGTTGTTCCTGTCGACCCTGTACTTCCCGTTGCACCTGTCCCTCCTGTTGGACCGTTCACTCCAGTTCCACCGGTTGATCCGGTCGTACCCGTCCCTCCTGTTGGACCGTTAGCGCCAGTCGTCCCGGTTCCGCCGGTATATCCTGTTGGACCGTTAGCGCCGGTAGCTCCCGTTGATCCTGTAAATCCGGATGGCCCCGTGACGCCGGTTCCACCGGTTGATCCTGTATATCCAGTCGGGCCGGCGGACCCTGTCGTTCCAGTCCCACCTGTCCCACCCGTCGGACCGACAAAACCTGTTGTACCTGTCCCACCCGTCGGACCAGTAACTCCGGTTCCGCCTGTAGACCCTGTATACCCGGTTGGACCAGTAACTCCGGTTCCGCCTGTAGACCCTGTATACCCGGTTGGACCTACGAGTCCCGTTCCTCCTGTTGGTCCAAATAAGCCTGTGCCGCCGGTAGAACCAGTCGGACCTGTTTCACCGGTCCCTCCTGTTGATCCGGTAAAGCCGGTTGGACCGTTACCACCGGTAGCACCTGTTGTTCCTGTATACCCTGTTGGTCCGGCGGCACCTGTCGTTCCTGTCCCGCCTGTTCCACCCGTCGGACCGACAAATCCTGTTGTACCTGTTCCCCCTGTTGGACCTGTAATACCAGTTCCTCCAGTTGATCCGGTTCCGCCGGTGGGGCCCGTGACTCCGGTTCCGCCGGTTGCTCCTGTTGTACCCGTTCCTCCAGTCGGACCATTTTGACCAGTAGATCCGGTCATACCAGTCGCCCCAGTGGGTCCAATTAATCCTGTTGCTCCAGTATCTCCTGTCGGACCGGTTGGACCCATACCTCCCCCTCCCGCAACTCCCGTACCACCCGTTGCACCGGTTGGACCAAGTGTACCAGTAGTACCAGTGGTTCCCGTTGGTCCAAAAGATCCTGTTCCTCCTGTTGTTCCCGTGTATCCCGTAGGACCGGCAGCACCTATTCCTCCCGTCGAACCGGTTCCACCCGTCGGTCCTGTAACTCCAGTGCCACCGGTTGCTCCCGTATATCCTGTTGGGCCTGTAACTCCAGTGCCACCGGTTGCTCCCGTATATCCTGTTGGGCCTGTAACTCCAGTGCCACCGGTTGCTCCCGTATATCCTGTTGGGCCGATAAAACCTGTAGTACCCGTTGATCCTGTTGGTCCAAAAAGTCCTGTAGCCCCTGTAGGACCGATTACTCCCGTTGTCCCAGTTGCCCCTGTTGGGCCAAATTCACCAGTGCCACCCGTTGAACCTGTTGCACCCGTTGTACCCGTAGATCCTGTCGGACCAATAGTTCCCGTTGTACCCGTAGATCCTGTCGGACC